>JAYVIO010000409.1:0-21690 GCA_043770175.1 Verrucomicrobiales bacterium
GTGGTTTCTGGTGTGGAGCAATCTGGTGGTGCTGAAGGGTTATTTGTTGGTGGCCGCAGGTTATGTGGCGCTGATTTACCCGCTGGTGCGGCTGTGGGGAAAGGTCCAGCCGCTGGCACGCTGGGGCGTGGTGTGGCGCACGTTACTGTTCGCGGGACTGCTGTACGGATTTTTCATCTTCAAGCTGATGCTGGAGAAGCCGTACTTCGGCGACTACAGCTATCTGCTGGGCTGGTATGACGCGCTGGGGCGCGTGTGCGGCACGGGGGCGCAGGATGTGGTGCATACGTTGATCACACGAGTCTTTCCAATGGTGGCGGTTGCTGCAGCGGCTGGCTTCTATCTCTTTGAGCTTAGGGCGTGGTTTGCCCGCTCAGCGCGGCCTTTGTTGTTCAGTTTTGCAGCGGTGGCGGGCACGCTGGCGATGCTGGCGGTGAGAGGTTATGGCGTGAGCCGTGCGCCGGATGCCACAGATCTCGTGGGTGGTCTAAAGCGACCGAAAAACATCGTCATTCTGGGGTCGGACTCACTGCGGGCGGATCATCTTTCCTGCAACGGCTACCCCCGCCTGACATCGCCGAACATTGACCGCCTCGCGGCGCAGGGGGTGAATTTTGAGCGCTGTCTTACGCCCATCGCCTCGACGTTGGAGTCGTTGACGAGCATGTTTTCGTCGCAGTATCCGCACACACACGGCGTACGGCACATGTTTCCAAATCGTGCGATGGTGGACAAAGCGAACCGTGAGTCGCCGTCGTTGGGTGCGGAATTGCAGCGTCTGGGCTACGATACGGCGGTGATTGGCGACTGGTGTGCCTGCGGCTTCAACGAACTGCCGATGGGCTTCAAGGACATCATCGTCTCCGACTTTGACAACTTCCGCGTTTACATGAGCGAGGTGGTGTTTCTACATCACCAGATCCTGCCGCTGTTCTTTGACAATCATGTGGGCCACATGCTGTTTCCGAAGCTGAAATCCTTCGCGAACTACATGACGCCGGAGGTTGTCACCGACCAGGTCATCGACCGTCTCAAGCAGCGCAAGGCAGACGGGAAGCCGTTTCTGCTGATGGGCTATTATTCCTGCACGCATCTGCCATACAAGACACCGACGCATTATGCGAAGCTGTGGACCGACCCGAAGTATGACGGCCCGCACAAGCATGAGCTGGCGCTGAATGTGGACCAGTTCATCGGCGGCACCGATATCAATGAGAAGTGGAGCAAGCTGCCGCGCAAAGAAGTCGAGCAGATCACCGCGCTGTATGACGGCTGTGTGCGCATGTTTGACGACTCCGTGGGCAGGGTGGTGGCGGAACTCGAGAAGCAGGGGCTGATGGACGACACGATCATCCTCATCACCGGCGATCATGGCGATGATCTCTTTGAACCGAACTGCACCTTTGGCCATGGCACGACATTCAATGGCGGCGATCAGGCGAATCATGTGCCCGCCATCTTCCACGTTCCCGGCCTTGCCAAACCGCAGCGGCATGCGCAGATCGCCCGAACCCTCGACTTTGCCCCCACACTGCTCGATCTCGTCGGCGCTCCGGTTCAGCCACGCTTTGAGGGGACAAGCCTCGCGCCGCTCGTTCGTGGCGAAAAAACGAGCCTGGGCCTGGCCTACTTTGGCGAAAGCAGTTACCTGTTCTTCCGCCGCACCATTCCCGGTGAAGAACCGCTCTTCATCCCGCCGATGGATGAAACCACGTTCATCGACCCCGATTTCGATTTCCATTTCGTGTTGAAGGATAAATTTCAAGACGCTGTGCTGAAGACCAAGGAGCACTGCGTGCGCACGGAGCGCTTCAAATACATCCGCACGCCGGGTGTTCAGCACTCCATCGAGCGGCTGTTTGATCTGCGTGACGACCCGCATTGCGAGCGTGATGTGAAAAAGCTTTATCCCGAGGTGAAAGCACGTCTCAGTGCCGCGCTCGACAAGTGGCTCACGACTCATGAGCAGAGCACCACGCCGGAAATATTCGGCATCCTCGGAGAAGATGCCCTGCAACCCGTCGCAACCCCGTGAATGACGCCGACCTTCCTCATCTCGTCATCGGTGCGTGCATGAACGTCCACCGCGTGCTGGGTCCCGGCCTCACGAAGGATGCCTATGATGAGTGTCTTGCAGTCGAACTGCGGGAACTGGAATTCGATTTCAAACGCAGTGTGGCGCTGGAATTTGACTACCTTGGCAAACGCATCAAGACCGCCACGCGGCTCGATTTCGTGGTTGGCGGCTCAGTCTTGTTGCAAGTCCGGTCACAGGACGCCATCACCAAGCTCGACGAACAGCAGTTGGAATCTCAACTCAAGCTAAGCTCTCTCCACACTGGCCTGTTGGTCAATTTCAACGTCACGACATTGCGCAAAGGCATTCATCAGATCACGCTGAAGCGGCGCGACCAGCCCAAGTCATGATGCCTGTTCCATGATCCGCCTGGGCGGGCTGGGTTTCTTTTTTTGGCGGCTTCTTTGCATGCCTTAGATTTCAATTATGAGTAGATAAAATGAGAATATTCTTACAGAAGGAAGATTGATGCCTGCTTGTTGTGGCGCACACTTCTGATGCTCAATTCGTTCATGAGACTCTTCGCGTTTTAGACACGTAATTTTGAAGATTGAGTCTCTTTTCCCCTTATGAAAACCAAAAGTCTCGCCTTAGCCGCTGCTCTCATTCTTGTGTGTCCAGTGCTCTCTCGGGGGCAGGTGGCAAATCCTCTGGAGAACGTCTTAATCCTCTATGACTTCAATGCCTTGCAGTGCGATTGGGCGACCTCACCTCCATCTTTTTGCGCCCCTTGTGTCTCGGCGTCGGATCTATCTCTGAATCGACTGAGCCAGGGATTGCAGGATGGTGGACCCGATGGGTCCAAGTTCCGTAGTTTTGAGGGCTGGGACTGTTCTTATGACTATAGTTTTGCACGAACGGACTTCTCCTCGGTCGCGGGCACGCTGTCCTATGATGTCTATGTACGGGCCGATGCGATTGCCAACATCTCAGGGGTTTCGTTTGACTGGCAGCGGCCTGACTGTTCGTCGGTTGATGCCATTCAAGCCACCATCTTCTGGGAGGGGCCGGCTGGTTCGATTCAATACTGCTCGTCGGGCCCTATCGCCTTGGATGGCATCGGAAGCTGGAATTCACGTGAACTGAATTTCCCCATTGATGTCACTCCGCTGCCCACCGGAACCGATACTTCGGGCAAACAATTCCACATCGAATTCTATGCTTGGGGAAGCAACGGTGGTGCCCTGCTGCTTGACAATGTGGCACTGAAAGGAATTTGCGCCCCGATTCCCGAACCTGGCAGTGCCATCCTGATCGCTGCGGCTGGCATGGCCTTGCTGCTGCGCCGCAGGATGCGTGCGTGACTTTTCTCGAACAACCACCACTCCCGATGAAAACGCCGCAGCGCAATCTGCGGCGTCTTTATTGCCGCGAGAGCGCACCATGGGAAACCTCTGCAACCTCGAACAAGGCTAAGGAATCTTAATGAATTTCTGCTGATTATGAAAAAGTCTCAAATCCCCGGCGTTTGTCCGCTCATGAAGAACTTCTTCGCCCATCCCCTCCTCGCATTCTGTTTGCTGTCTTCCGCCCATGCGGCAGGCAAACTCGACGCTCCTGCCGCCGTGAAGCAGATCGACACCATTCTTGCCAAAGACTGGGCGGCCAACAAACTTCAAGGCAACCCTGCCACAGACGACAATACCTTCGTGCGTCGCATTTATCTCGACATCATTGGCCGGATTCCCACGACGCGTGAGACGGATGCGTTTCTCTCCTCCAAGGAAGACGACAAGCGTGCTAAGCTCATCGACAAACTCCTCGCTTCCGAAGCCTATGTGCAGCACTTCTTCAACTACTGGGCGGACGTGCTGCGCCTCACCTCAAACGGGAATCAGACCGGTGGCGTTACGGGTGCCGCATATGCGAACTTTGTGAAGGACAGCCTGCGCACCAACAAGCCCTACGATCAGTTCGTGCGCGACATGATCGCCGCGCAAGGCAAGGCCTGGGACAACGGCGCCATCGGCTACTACATGCGCGACCGCGGCATGCCGCTCGACAACATGGCGAACACGGTGCGCGTCTTTCTCGGCACCCGCATCGAGTGCGCCCAGTGCCACAATCATCCCTTCGACAAGTGGACGCAGATGCAGTTCTTCAAGATGGCGGCTTTCACATATGGTGTGCAAACCCAGGACTACAGTGGCGGGACCATGAGCGGTGTGCGCGACCTGCTCCGTGAGCAAGAAGAAGTCATTCGCGCTTCCTACAAAGAGCCGCAGCGCCCGCAGCGTCCGCAAATCAATGGCAAAATGTCCAAGGAGGAACGGGCTGTGCTGGAAAAAAACTATGCCAACCAGCAGAAAGATTATGATGAAAAAATGCGCGAGGTGAACAAGCTGCGCAACGACGCTCGCGAGAAGATCCGCAAAGAACAGCGCAGCTACGGCGAAGCCATGAATGATGTGCGCGATACCATGCGCTACACCTCGGTTAGTAGTTCGGAGCGCAAGCCCACCCTGCCGCATGATTATCAATACTCCGACGCCAAGCCCAAGTCCGCCGTCGAACCTGGTGCAATGCTGGGTCATGAGTGCATCACCCAGCCCGGTGAGACGCCTTTGCAGGCCTATGCACGCTGGATGACCAGCGCCGAGAACCCCCGTTTCACCACGGTCATTGCCAACCGCCTTTGGAAGCGCGTTTTTGGCCTCGCTCTCATCGAACCTCTCGATGAACTCATGGACACCACCGTGCCGATGATTCCTGAGATGGAGAAGCACATGGAAAAGCTCGTCGTGGACATGAACTACGACATGAAGGCCGTCCTGCGCGTGCTCTACAATTCGAAGGCCTACCAGGCCCAGGCCACCCGCCAGGAATACTCCCCCGGCATCGTCTATCACTTCACCGGCCCGCTGCTCCGCCGCATGAGTGCCGAGCAGATGTGGGATTCCTTTGTCACGCTCATCAATCCCAGCCCGGACATGATCAATCAGGCCAATCGCGATGCCATGGAGCAGCGCATCCTGCAGGCCAAAAAGATCGCCGACAGCGTCGATTCCCTTTCGGCGGAAGAAGCCCTCGTCGGTCTCAAGAAGGCCGCTGACGTGTATAAGAAAAACAGCGAACGTTCCCAGGCGCTGCAAAAACTTGCAACGGAAGCGCGCAGCGCGGCCAAAGATGCCCGCGATGCCGCTGATGCCTTGCCCGAAGGCGCGGCGCAGGTGGCGGCCAAAGCCAAGGCGGATGAGTTGAGGAAGAAATCTGACGCCATCGGCAGCGAGTTGCGCGGCCTGCAAAACGAAGGCCGCCGCGTCACCTATGCCGAGGTCATCACCACCGGTCAGAAGAAACTCTTCGAGAAAGTCACCGGCAAGCCCTACCAGACCGTTGCTTTGAACACCAAGGGTGGCTCTGATGCCGCTCCCGCCATGATGAATGGCGGTGACATGATGATGTCCGGCGGCACACGCACTGAGAAAGTTTCCATTCCCGGCTATGACCGCAAAGAACTCTCCAAGGAAGAGCGGCAGGCTGTTTCCGAAAAACTTCAGGCTGCGTATGCCGAGGAGGCCGACTTTTTTGGCATCACCGATGTCAAAGAGCGCCGCAACTACATCAACTCACGCGAGCGCGTCAGCCGCGAAACCCTGCGCGCCGCCGAACTCGAAAGCCCGGCCCCGCGCGGCCACTACCTGCGCGAATTCGGCCAGAGCGACCGCGAGACCATCGAGAACGCCAACAATGACGCCAGCGTTCCCCAGGCGCTTGCCATGATGAATGGCAGCCTGCTGCCGCAGATCACCAACCCCTACAGCCAGCTCATGCTCACTGTCCGCAAGGCCCAGTATCCTGATGACAAGGTTGAAGCGGCCTACATGACCATTCTCGCCCGCAAACCGACCACCAATGAGAAGGATGTCTGGCTCAAGGCTCAGGACGGCGGACTCACCAGCATGGAAGACCTCGTCTTCTCCCTGCTGAACACCCAGCAGTTTATTTTCATTCAGTAAGACAGCAGACAAACCCAACAACACACACACACGCGCACCTCATGAAACAGGAACTCGCCACCAAACTCGTTCGCTCCGGTGAAATCACCCGTCGCGACTTCGCCGCCAAAACCGCCAGTTCCCTGCTCGGGGTCGGCCTGCTTGGCAACTCGCTCACCAGCAAGTCCTTCGCCGCCTTTGAAGGCTCCTCGAAGCTCAAGCAGGCTGCCACCGCGAAGAACGTCATCTATTTGTACATGAGCGGTGGTCAGTCTCATATGGACACCTGGGATCCGAAGGAAGGGGTCGAAACTGCCGGACCCACCAAGCCCATCAAGACCAGCGCTGACGGCGTTCGCATCTCCGAGTACCTGCCCCTCACCGCGCAGCAGATGCACCACGGCACCGTGATCAACTCGCTCTCCTCCACCCAGGGCGCACACGAGCAGGGCAACTACATGATGCACACCAGCTATGAACTGCGTGGCACCATTCGTCATCCTGCGATGGGCGCCTGGCTCAATGTCTTCCAAGGCGGCGGCAACAGCACTCTGCCAAACTTCGTCTTCATCGGTAATGACAGCCGCCATCCCGGCGCGGGCTTCTTCCCGGCAGCACAGGCGCCGCTTTTCGTGAGCAATCCTGAAAACGGCCTCAAGAACATCAAAAACAGTGCTCCTGAAGACAAGTTCCAGTCCCGCATGAAGCTCGCCGACGAACTCGACAAAGACTTCCGCAAAACCTTCCCGCATCGCAACGTCAAGGCCTACGCCGACATGTATGACGACGCCATGGCCATGATGAAGTCCGAAGACCTCAAGGCCTTCGACCTCACCGAAGAGCCCGGCGAACTCCGCGCCGCCTACGGTAAAGAAGCCTTCGGTCAGGGTTGCCTGCTCGCCCGTCGTCTCGTTGAGCGCGGCGTCCGTTTCGTCGAGGTCTCCCTCGGCGGCTGGGACACGCACAACGCCAACTTCGTCGCCGTGCCAGAGCGTTGCGAAACGCTCGACAAAGGCCTTGCCACCCTTGTTGCCGACCTCCACAACCGCGGCCTGCTCAATGATACCCTCATCGTGCTGACCTCCGAATTCGGCCGCACGCCCGACATCAATCAGAACGTTGGTCGCGACCACTATCCGAAGGCCTTCTCCGCCGTCATGTTCGGTGGTGGCGTCAAAGGTGGCTACACCTACGGCAAAACCGACAAGGAAGGCCGCGAGGTCGTCGAGGACAAGGTCAAGATCATGGACTTCAACGCCTCCATCGCCTACGCCCTCGGCTTGCCGCTTGATCAGGTCATCTACAGCCCAAGCAAGCGTCCGTTTACGATCGCTGACAAAGGTCAACCGATCACCAACCTCTTCGCGTAAGCGTCTGGAAATTGTCTGTAAGCAAGAACACGCGGCGCCTCATCAGCGTCGCGTGTTTTTTTTGCGAACACGGGCGGCAAACTCACTTTCCGGCTTCGCGGGTGCCCGTGCCTTTGTTCATCTTCATCAAACTGTCGCCGAGTTCGGCCCGGATGGCTTCGGCGTTCTTTTGGAGCTTGGCGACTTCGTTGGAATTCTGGGAGGCGAGGTTTTTGGACTCGCTGATGTCGGTGTAAAGATCGTAGAGTTCGGCCTGTTCGATCTTCGTGGGTTTGTAGTTCACCGGCTTGCCGCCCGTGGCTTTGGGAATATCCGTGGGCAGGCTGCGGTAGGTGTGCGGGAGTTGCAGCTTCCAACGCCCGTCGCCGCTGGTGATGGCCTGGAGCTGGTTGTTCTCATAGTAGAAGGCGTAGAAGTCGTGCGGGTTCTTTGCGCCCGGTTCTCCTGCGACGATAGGCCAGCAGTTGAGGCCGTCGATTTTGTGTTCTGGCAGTTTCGCGTCGATGACGTGGGCAATGGTGGGCAGTACGTCGATGGTCATCATCATGGTGTCGGTGGTGGTGCCGGCAGGAATGTGACCGGGCCATTTCATGATGCCGGCGACGCGGGTGCCACCCTCCCAGCAGGTGCCTTTGCCTTCGCGTAATGGTCCGGCGCTGCCAGCATGCTCGCCATAGCTGAGCCAGGGACCGTTGTCGGAACTGAAGATGATCCAGGTGTTGTCTTCGAGGCCGTTCTTTTTGAGTGTCGCCATGATCTGGCCGACGGACCAGTCCACTTCCATCATCACATCGCCAAAGAGGCCTTTGCCAGACTTGCCTTTGAACTTGTCGCTCACGAACAACGGTACATGCACCATGCTGTGGGCGAGGTAGAGGAAGAAAGGCCTGTCCTTGTTCTTCTCGATGAAACGGACCCCGCGCTCGGTGTAATCGGTGGTGAGTTGGGTCTGATCTTCAGGAGTGATCTCCTCATCGACGACGTGATCGTTTTCGATCATCGGCAGTTTCGGATAAGCACCTTTCTTTGCCTGTGGGTGGAACGGCCACATGTCGTTGGAGTAGGGGATGCCGTAGTACTCGTCGAAGCCGTGTTTCACGGGCAGGAACTGGGGCAGGGAACCGAGATGCCATTTGCCGACGGCAGCGGTGGCGTAGCCTTTCTGCTTCACCAGTTCGGCGATGGTCATCTCATCCGCGTTGATGCCGTGTTTGGCCGCAGGCCCGAGCGCACCATGAATGCCGACGCGATTCGGATAGCATCCTGTCAGCAACGCCGTGCGTGAAGCGCTGCACACTGGCTGTGCGACATGAAAATTCGTGAACTTGCGCCCCCCGGCGGCCAGTTTGTCGATGTTGGGTGTTTGATAACCTTGAGCACCGAAGCAGCCGACATCGGCATAGCCCATGTCATCCATGAAGATGATGACGATGTTCGGCGTGGAGGCGGCGAATGACGCATGCAGGATGCAAAGCGACGACAAGAGAACAAAGAGCGGGCGCATGGTGGAGTAAACGGCGTGATCAGAAAAAACTTCATTTACCGGGCATCGCCAGCTCAAAATCAAACGTGCGGTCCGGCATGGTGCAGCGCTGATTGATCAGCGGAGAGTAGTCCTGGCAGCGCACGGTTTTGCCGTCGGGCAGGACTTGCAGCAGGCGCAGCCAGCCGTTGCCGCCGTTCACATCTTTTTGATAATCGACGACCATCTCCTGCACGGCCTGGCCGCTTTGCGCCTTGCTGTTGCGGTGACTGGTGTAACAGGCGTGCCCGCTGAGAATCATGACGACGTTGGCGTGCTTGGATGCCATTTGCCACAGATCCTCCGGCTGTGTGATGTCGGGTTTCTCGACGGGTGTTGGTTCATTGCCTTTCCCTTTGCCGACGCTCGCGGAGAGCTTGAGTCGCTCGTTCGTTTTCGGATCGAGATAGGCATGAGTGAAAAGAATGACGCCATGTTCTGGATGCGTGGCGATCACGTCATTCGTCCAGCGCAGCACGTCGGCACGCGGCGCGAATTCCAATCCGATGACGAGCCACTTATGGCCCCCGGCCTCAAACTGATGCCAGTGGTTGTCAGCTTTGTCCGGTTGCTGGTCATAGACCCCGCCAAACGTCGGCATTGCGCGAAACATCGACACCGGCAACCAGTTGCTGAATGGCGAGCGGTGCGTGTTCGTCTGCAGTTTGCCGCCGTAATCGTGGTTACCGGGGGCGCTGGCCCATGGCACCTTGCCGTTGAGCCGTTGGAAAGCGTCGCGGGCAACCGTCCATTCGGCATCGGCGGAAGTTTCCGTGACATCACCGACTTGAATCACGAAGCGGATCGAATACTTCGCCGCATTGTCCACGAGCCACTGGGTCTGCAGGTGGAAGGTGGCGGGATGCAGTTGGGCGTAGAACTGCGTGTCCGGCATGATGGCGATGGTGAAGCCGCCGGGCACTACTTCTGGCGCGCCAGGTTCCATCTTCACCGAAGCTGGCTGCAAAGACGGTGGCACCGGCTTTTTCGGTGCCTGAGCCAATGTGAAGCCGGTGAGTAACAGCAGCAGGAGGGAACGATAGATCATGTCCTGTTGCAACGACGTTCGCGGCGGTCGTTTTCATAGGTTTTGGCCTGTCGGCAGAAACCTGCTGACACCACGGAATTCCAGCCTTTTTCTGCTTGCCGATTCCTAGCATGCCTTTATGATCCGCGTCCTTCCCGGACAGAATTAGCGTTTTCACGGCGAGAGTGGGGCCTTCCCCGCTCTTTTTTGTCTGGTGACATCACGAATTTTTATGATCAGCGAACTAAAAGCCCTTTTCGACTACTACGAGAAAGAGAAAGGAATCGACCGCGGCAAAATGGTCGAGGCTCTCTCGCAGGCATTGCTTGCCGCTTCGAAAAAGAGCATCGGCCCTGCACGCGAACTGCGCATCGACATTGATCCTGACAAAGGCACCATCAAGGCCTTCGCCAAGCTGCTTGCCGTCGAGACTGTTACCAACCGCTGGGAGGAGCTCCCGCTCGCCACGGCCAAACGGTTCAAAAAGAACGCGGTCATCGGTGACGAAATCGAAGTCGAGGTCACTCCGAACAACATGGGCCGCATCGCCGCGCAGACTGCGAAGCAGACCATGCTGCAGCGCCTGCGCATGGCAGAGAAGGAAAATCTGTATGACGAGTTCAAGGACCGCACCGGTGACGTTGTCAGCGGCGTGGTGCGCCGTTTTGAGAAGTCCGACGTCGTTGTCGATCTCGGCAAGTTCGAAGGCATCATGACCTCAAAGGAGCGTGTTTCTACCGAGGACTATACGCCCGGCGACCGCATGCGCTTCTATGTGAAGGCGGTGGAAAAGGACAGCGGTCGCGGCCCGGAGATCATTCTGTCGCGTGCGCATCCGAACTTTGTGCGCCGTTTGTTTGAATTTGAAGTCAGCGAAATCGGTGACCGCACTGTGGAGATCGCCAGCATCGCTCGTGAGGCCGGTTACCGCACCAAGGTGGCTGTTCATAGCGCAGACGAAAAAGTGGATCCCGTCGGTGCCTGTGTTGGCCTGCGTGGTGCGCGGGTGAAGAACATCGTGCGCGAGCTGAACAACGAGAAAGTGGACATCATCCGCTGGAAGTCCGATCCCGCCGAGTTCATCCGCGAGGCGCTGAAACCGCTCAAGGTGTTGACCATCCAAGTCAATGCCGAGAAAAAAGAAGCGCGCCTCACGGTTAGCGAGGAAGACCTGTCGAAGGCCATCGGCCGCCGCGGTCAGAATGCGCGCCTGACGTCACGCCTGGTCGGCATGGATCTGGTCATCGAGAAGGATCAGCATGCTGCCGAAGTTTTTGAAGGTCAGATTGGTAGCGCCGTACATCATCTGGTGGATGCCCTGGGCATCACCGAAGAGACCGCACGTCTGCTGACTCAAGGCGGTCTCGCCGACCTGCGCAGTTTTGCTGACGCCGATGTCAGCGACCTCACGGAAATCCTTGGCGGCGACAGCGCTCTGGCCCAGCAGATTTTCGACAAAGCCAAGGCACATGCTTCCGCTCCTGCAAAGGAGTAGCCCCGGTGCCGTTATGAAAGCCACTACAAACAACCTCCACCCGTCCGAACAGCCAGCCCCCAACGCCGCTCGCCAGATCTCACTCTCTCATGCCCAGCAAGTCCTCATCCGCCAAAAAGAGCAAGCCTTCCACCGACGAGGTCGTCGCTGAAGAAGTGATTGCCGAAAGCGCCAAGCCCAAAAAAGCGGTCAAAGGCAAGGTGCTTTCATTGATTGAGGACAAGCAACCGAGAAGCAGATCAGCGGGCAGGGAAAGTTCGGCATTGCCACATCTCGGGGCCAGACCCGCCGCTCCGGCACCAGTCAAAGAGGAAGCACCCCCGGGGCCCGCCAAGCCCACGCTGGATGAACGCAAGGCCGCCGCGCTCAATCTCTTTGAGGACGACGACAAGCCCAAGGTGCGCCGTCGTCCGGTGGACGAAAATGCGCAGCAGAACGCTCTGCCGCCGATCTCACTGCTCAATGAGCCGCCGCCAAAGCCGATCGTCCCCATCGTGCATGCGCCGCCCGCCGATGTGCCGGCTCCCGACTTCGAAATCGGCGAAAGTGGTGAAAAAATCATCCACCTGAAGCCGCCGATCGTGGTCAAGGATCTGGCGGACAAAATGGGCCTGAAGCCCTTCAAGATCATTTCCGAACTCATCGCCTTCAAAGTCTTCGCCAGCGCGGACAAGGCCATCGACATCGAGATCGCCGAGAAAATTTGTGAGAAACACGGCTTCAAGCTCGAGCGCGACAAGCGCGAAAAAGGCGGCGGCGTTCACAAGGTCGAGGAGGCCATCGTCGAACCGATCGCCCAGGTCGTGGAAGACGTTGAAGAGGAAAAACTCGAGCTCCGCGCCCCGATCATCACCTTCATGGGTCACGTCGATCACGGCAAGACCTCGCTGCTCGATGCTTTGCGCAAGACCACCGTCACCGCTGGCGAAGCGGGCGGCATCACGCAGCACATCGGCGCCTATTGCATCTTCCACAACGACAAGCCCATCACCTTCATCGACACTCCTGGTCACGCCGCGTTCTCCGCCATGCGTGCCCGTGGTGCCAATGTCACCGACATTGTCGTGCTCGTCATCGCCGCCGACGACGGCATCATGCCGCAGACGAAAGAGGCGCTCAGCCATGCCAAGGCCGCCGGTGTGCAGCTCATGGTCGCCATCAACAAATGTGATCTTGCCACTGCGAACGTCATGCGGGTGAAAAGCCAGTTGCAGGACATCGGCCTCGCGCCGGTGGACTGGGGTGGTGAGATTGAATGCATGGAAGTCTCGGCCCGCAGCGGTCTCGGACTCGACAACCTGCTCGAAACCATGTCCCTCCAGGCCGAGGTGCTCGAACTCAAGGCCGATCCAAAGGCCGCGCCGCGTGCCACCGTCATTGAATCATCCATGGTCGCCGGCAAAGGCCCCGTTGCCACTGTCATCATCGGCCAGGGTACGCTCAGAACCGGCCAGGCCTTCATCTGCGGCCCGCATTGGGGCAAGGTCAAAGCGCTGATCAACGACCGTGGTGAATCCATCAAGGAAGTCCTCCCCGGCATGCCTTGCGAAGTCATTGGCTTCAGCGACATGCCGCACGTTGGCGATGAAGTCGTCGTCATGAGCAGTGAACGCGATGTCAAACGACTCAGCGAGGAGCGCCTCGAAGAACTGCGCCAGAAGAAGCTCAATGTGCCGCGTCGTTCCACGCTGGAGCATCTTTTTGCCAGCATCGAAGACAGCAACAAGAAAGCCCTCAAGATCGTCCTCAAGTGCGACGTGCAGGGCTCCGTCGAAGCTGTCTCCAAATGTCTCACCGACATCCAGACCGACAAGTGCAACCTCGACCTCCTGCACAAGGAAGTCGGCGCCATCAACGAGTCCGATGTGCTGCTCGCCAGCGCTTCCGACGCCATCATCGTCGGCTTCAACGTCAAGGTGGAGAACAAGGCGCTCGTCACCGCGAAACGCGAAGGCGTCCAGGTGAAGCTCTACTCCATCATCTACGAACTCATCGACCAGGTCAAAGAAGCCATGCAGGGCCTGCTGGATCCGCTCACCCGCGAGAAGGTGCTCGGCCACGCCCGCGTGAAACAGGTCTTCAAGGTCAACAAAGGCTTCGTCGGCGGTTCCGTCGTCACCGATGGCACCATGCAGCGCAAGCAGCGCGCCCGCGTGCTGCGCAACGGCCAGGCCGTGTATGACGGCGGCTTTGAAACGCTGCGTCGCTTCCAGGATGAGGTCAACGAAGTCCGCAACGGCATGGAGTGCGGCATCAAGCTTTCCGGCTTCAGCGACTACGAAGAAAACGACGTGATCGAGTGCTACGAACTCGAAAAATTCGCCCAAACACTTTAAGCAGAGAGCCAGGTGCCAAGGGCAAAGAGTCCAGAACTCAGAACCCTCCGCACTTAGCCCTTCGCCCTTCGCACCATGTCCCTCCGAGTCCAAAAAGTACGCGAACTCATTCGCCGTGAGCTCAGCACGATCCTGGAGAAAGACTTCCGCAACGATGACTGCCTCGTGACCATTCACGACGTCAGTCCCACGCCGGACATGCGGCAGTGCTTTGTGTATGTCGGGGTCATCGGCAAGCCGCACCAGCAGGACGCCGCCCTCGCCAAGCTCGTCAAGGCCCGTGGCTTCATCCAGCGCGATCTCTACAAGCGCGTCAAGCTGCGCAGCAGCCCGCAGCTCTTCTTCCGTCTCGATAAATCCGTCGAACGCGGTGTGCCGCTGCTCAACATCATCGACAACCTCCCCCCGCCGCTGCCCGATCTGCCGCCGGAGGAAGATGGCGCGGCCGAAGCCAAGTCTTCTGCCGAGTAATGGCCCGCCACTGACGCCGCTGCCAAATTAACGCAGCGAATGAACCCTGCCTCTACCGAGCGAACAACACGTTGGAGTATCGCGTTCTTTGCCCGCCCGAATGCCGGATGCTACTAGCTGGCCGACATGCCTTGACCGTTGCATGCACAGCACCACCTCCCTCGCTGAAAAGCCAAAAAATCGTTCAAAATCACGATTCAACTGCTTTGCTGCTAGCGAATTCGTTGGCGTGCGTTTCCTTGCTTTGCCCCATGTCTGAAACCCGGCCGCATGCCCTTTCACGCCTCTTTGTTTTCATCCTCGTCTCCGCCGCCGTGGCGGTGGGCGGTTGGAGGCTGCTGAAGCGGAATACTCAGGCAACGGCCGTCAAGCCTGCGGCAGCGGCGAAAGGTGCGGCCCCGGTGCTGACGGCCAAGGTAGCGAAGGAGAACTATGCGCTCGATCTGGATGCCATCGGCACGGTGCGGGCGTTTGAATCCATCGACATCAGCTCGAATGTGACCGAAACCGTGACGCAGTTGTCCTTCAACGACGGCGATTTTGTCAAAAAGGGCACGCTGCTGGCGCTGCTGAGCGATGCCGAGGAGCAGGCGATGCTGGCATCGGCCAGGGCGACGCTGGCGGAGGAAGAGCGCGAGATCGAACGGTTGAAAAACCTCGTCAAAGATGGAGCGGCGCCTGAGGCGCGGCTGGCGGAGCGCAAAACACTCGCGGACATCGCGAAGCAGAAGATTTTCGAAGCGGAAGCACGACTCACCGATCGCCGCATCACGGCGCCGTTTGATGGCTGGCTCGGCCTGCGCCGCATCAGCGTGGGCGCGTTGGTGACACCGGGGTCCATCATTGCCTCGCTCGATAAAATCGATGTCGTGAAGATCGACTTCTCCGTGCCGGAAACCTACCTCGGCAGCGTGAAAGCGGGAACACTCATCGAGGCGCGCACGGACACGGATCGTGAGCGCAAATACGCGGGGAAAGTCTCGCACCTCGATTCACGCATCGACCCGGTGACGCGCTCCATCCCCACACGTGCGGAGGTGTTGAATCCAGATCTCGCGTTAAAGCCGGGTATGCTGGTGATGGTGCGGCTGGTGGTGGAGCCGAAGTTCTCGCTCTCAATTCCCGAACGTGCGCTGGTGCCGGTGGGGGCGAAGGCGTTTGTGTTTTCGATTCAGGACGGCAAGGCGAAGCGCATCGAAGTCAAAACCGGACGCCGGAAGCCGGGCTTCGTCGAAATTCAGAGCGGCTTAAACGAAGGGCAGATGATCATCGCCGATGGCATCGTGGGTTTGCAGGACGGTGCCGCGGTGAAAGTCGCCGGTGACTACGGTGGCCCGGTGAAGGCGTTTAATCCCGAACAGCCCGACAAGACGACACCCTGACATGTGGCTTTCGGATACATCGGTGCGCCGTCCGGTGCTGGCGATGGTGATGAACTTGATTCTCATCGCCTTCGGCATCGTGGCGTACACGCGGCTGCAGGTGCGCGAGTATCCTGACATCGAGCCGCCGATTGTGACGGTGGAAACCTACTATCGCGGTGCTTCCGCGAGCGTGGTGGAGCGCCGCATCACGCAGCGGCTCGAAGACCGCATCTCCCAGGTGGAGGCGATCAAAAACATCTCATCCATCAGCATTGATGGTAAATCGGAGATCACCATCGAGTTCAATCTCGGCCGTGATCTTGATGCGGCGGCCAATGACATCCGTGAAGCGATCGGACCCGTGCTGGCGACGATGCCGGAGGAGGTGGAACCGCCAAATGTCGGCAAAACCGAACTCAGCGCCGAGGTGCTGATGTACATGAATCTCGCGAGCGATTCGCGCAGCACGCTGGAACTGAATGATTACGCGGAACGCTATCTGGTGGACCGTTTTTCACGGCTGCCAGGCATCGCGCGGGTGCGCATCAATGGCGGCACGCGCTATGCGCTGCGCATCTGGCTGGATCGTGAAAAGCTGGCGGCACGCGGGCTCACGGCGCTGGATGTGGAGGAAGCGCTGCGGCGCGAGAATGTCGATCCACCTGCGGGAACCGTGCAATCGCTCGACCGTCAGTTCACCGTGCGCATCAACCGCCAGTATCAAACGACGGCGGACTTTGAAAAACTCGTCATCGCACGCGGCGAGAACGGCTATCAGGTGCGTTTGGCAGAAGTCGCGAAGGTGGAGCTTGGTGCGGAGGAGGCGCGAACCTCGTTCAAAGGCAATCGCATCCGCATGGTGTCGCTGGGCATGATCCGTCAGTCGCGTTCGAACCCGCTTGATGTGGCGAAGGCGGTGCGCGCCGAGGCGGAGAGGATTCGCGCCACGCTGCCGAAAGACATGCGGCTGGAGAACAGCTACGACATCAGCCAGTTCATCGAGGAATCGCTCAACGAGGTTTATCGCACCCTCCTCATCGCGCTCGCGCTCGTTGTGGCGATCATTTATCTGTTCCTGGGCAACATGCGCGCGGTGCTGGTGCCGACGCTGGCCGTGCCGGTCAGTGTATTCGCCACCTGCATCGTGTTGTATGCGATGAACTACTCCATGAACACGCTGACGCTGCTCGCGTTCGTGCTCGCCATCGGCCTCGTGGTCGATGATGCCATTGTGGTGCTCGAAAACATTCATCGGCGCATCGAATTGGGTGAAAAGCCGCTGGTGGCATCCTTCCTCGGCACGCGGCAGGTCGGCTTTGCGGTCATCGCGACGACGCTGGTGCTGCTGGCGGTGTTTGTGCCCGTCACCTTCATGCCGGGGGACACTGGACGCATGTTTGCGGAGTTCAGCGTCACGCTGGCGATCGCCGTGGGCTTCAGCGGTTTCGTGGCGCTCACATTGACACCGATGCTGGCTTCTAAAATCATGCGCGACCGGGAAGGGGCCGGTTTCGTTGCCCGCCTGCTCCAGAGCGTGTTTGAATTCGTGCAGCGGTTGTATCGCCAGGTGCTCGGTTTCGCACTGCATTTTCCCGCCACCGCCATTCCCATCGTGCTCGGGCTCACCGCGATGTGCTGGTGGCTGCTCAAGACGATTCCCGATGAATTCACGCCGCGTGAAGATCGTGGCTCGTTCTTCGTCACCGCCACCAGCCCGCCCGGAACAACTTTCGCGAACACGATGGAGACGCTGGAGGTGCTGAATGAAAAAGTCATGTATCTCGTCGAGGACACGAAAGAAGCCACCCGCGTGAATGCGCGGGCGCCACGCAATTTCGGCACCACGGCTGATTTCAACGAATCCATCGCCGTGGTCACGCTGACGCCGTTTGGCACACGGAGGAATGGTTTCGACATCATGACCGAGGTGCGGCAGAAGACCGCCGACATCCCGAGCGCCAAGGTCTCCGTGATCATGCGCCAGGGCATGATGCGCGGCTTGAACAAGCCGATGGAGATCGTGGTCAGCGGTCCCACCTTCGAAGAACTCGCGCAATGGCGCGACATCATCCTCACCAAGGCGAAGGAAAATCCGAAGCTGATCGGCTTCGACTGCGATTATCGCGACACGAAGCCGCAGCTCCGCGTTAGCATCAATCAGTCGCGTGCCGCCGACCTCGGTGTTTCATCGGCCAACATCGGCCGCACACTCGAAACGCTGCTCGGTGGCCGACGCGCGACCACCTTCATTCATCAAGGCGAGGAATACGATGTGATGCTCGAAGGCAGCTACGTTGACAAACGCAGCCCGCTCGACCTCAACAACATCTTCGTGCGCAGCGAGCGCTCCAAGCAGCTCATCCCGCTGGCGAACCTTGTGACAATGGATGAATTCGCCGATAGCGGCACGTTGAACCGCTACAACCGCATGCGCAGCATCACCTTCGATGCCGAACTTGCCAGCGGCTACAGTTTGGGAGAAGGCATCGGCTACATGGAGCAGATCATTCGCGAAACTTTGCCCCCCAACGCCATCGTCGGCTACAAGGGGAACGCGCTGAAGTTGAAGGAGAACAGCGGCAGCATCGGCTTGATCTTCGCGCTGGCGATGCTGATCGCCTTCCTCGTGCTCGCAGCGCAGTTTGAGAGCTTTGTGCATCCGTTCACGATCATGCTCACGGTTCCCGTCGCCGTGGCCGGAGCATTGCTCGGTTTGCAGGTCATGGGCCTGAATCAAAGCATCTACAGCCAGATCGGTCTCATCATGCTCATCGGTCTGGCGGCGAAGAACGGCATTCTCATCGTCGAATTCATCAACCAGCTCCGCGATGAAGGCGTGGAGTTCCGGGAAGCGATTTTGCAGGCTAGTGAACAACGTTTGCGCCCGATTGTGATGACCGCGCTGGCGACGGTGATGGGTGCTCTGCCGCTCATGCTCGGTCATGGTGCCGGTTATGAGACGCGCATGGTGGTCGGTGTCGTGGTCGTGTTCGGCGTGTCGCTCGCGACGGTGGTGACGTTGTTCCTTGTGCCGATGGTGTATGCCTTGATCGGCCTGCACACCGGCTCGCCGCTCGATGTGACGCGCAAATTGGAAACCGCGCTCACCGGCGAGGAACCCAAAGAGAAATCCAAGTATCCAGCGCTGCTGCATCTGCTGCTGTTTGCCTTCATGCTGCTGCCTTCCTGCAATCTCGCACCGAAATTTCTCATTCCGCAGCCGAAGCTGCCCACGGAATTCAAAACCGCCGGGCCTTGGCGCACGGCGAAACCGCGTGATGATGCCAGCCGTGGCAACTGGTGGAGTTTGTTCGGTGATTCGCAATTGAATGCGCTGATGCAACAGGCGCAGACGGGCAGCCCGACTCTAGAACTAGCCGCACATCGCGTTACCGAGGCCAGGGCGCTCGCCCGGGCGGATCGTGCGGGTTTGTTTCCGTTTCTCACCTTGAACGGCTCCGCGAGCCGCAGTCGCGGTTCGAGCAACATGAAATTCCAATTCGCGGGCGGTCGCACGCGCAATGTGATGGGGGCGACACTCGACTTTGAGTACGAGCTCGATTTCTGGGGCAAGCTGCGCAACCAAAGCAGCGCTGGAACTGCGCGTGCCGAGGCACAACAGGCGGACTATCAGAACGCGCTGCTCGGCCTGCAAAGCGAGCTGGCGATGAACTATTTCGCGCTGCGGGTGCAGGATGCTCAGATCGCGTTGTTGCGGCGCACGGTCGCGCTGCGGCGCAAGACCGTCGAACTGGCGCGCACGCGCTTTACGCAGGGCGACATCGGTCAGATCGATGTGGCGCAGGCGGAGACAGACCTGGCGGGGACGGAGGCGGAGGCGATCGGACTGGAGCGGAAGCGTGCGGAACTCGAACACGCGATCGCTCTGCTGCTCGGAAAGACACCCTCGGAGTTCAGTCAGCCAGCAGATGGCCTGAGCGGCGCACCGCCCGCAGTGCCGGCCAGTGTGCCAAGCGATTTGCTGGAGCGCCGGCCTGACATCGCCGCCGCCGAACGGCAGATGGCCGCGTTGAATGCGGAGATCGGCGTGGCCAAGGCGGCCTTGTTTCCGAGCCTGAGAATCGGCCTTACCGGCGGCTCCCAGACGAGCTACGCCTGGAAGCTGGCGGATGCCCAAAGCCGGGTGTGGGGCCTGGGTCCGGCGGCGGTCGAGTGGCCGTTGCTACGGGGCGGCGGCGTGCGTGCGAACATTGAGGCGACCAAGGCACGTTATGATCAAGCGGCGGCGAGTTACAAGAGCACGGTCCAGGGTGCGATGCGCGACGCCGAAGATGCGTTGAGCGGACTGGCGATTTTGCAACGGCAGGCCGCAGCGCAGGAGGCCACGGCGGCCTCGGCGCGGCGTGCGCTGGAGCTCTCGCAGAAGCGCTACGATTCCGGCCTCGTGGCCTATTACGAGGTGCTCGACAGCCAGCGCACGCTGCTGCGTGCCGAGCAGGAGGCAACACGTATCCAAGGCGAGCGTTTCCTGGCCAGCGTCCTGCTCATCAAAGCCCTCGGCGGCGGATGGTGAGCATTTATTTCCTGCTCTTGGGTGGAACGTAGGTTTTGCCGTCAAATTCGCCGCCGACCATCTGCTGCACTGATTTGAGCTGATCACTCATGGCGTTGTTCATGGCATCGCCCTTGGACTGGCTGAAGTTCACAGCGTTGCTGGAGGTCGATGTGACGGGTTCTGCGGCAGGTGCCGGGGCTGGCGCTGGCTGGTCGGTCAACAGGTGCTGCACCAGCCAGACGAAGCCGCCCAGGGCGAGGAGGATCAGGACAAAAGAGGTGCTGGCAGATGAGGAGGAATCGTTCACGCAGGTGTTCTCAACGCTTGCCCGGCCCAAAGATTACGGTTTCCAAGTGAGAAATCGGCGGCAACTTTGACCGTCGGCCTAATGAACTGCTGTGTCTGCCCGTTCCAACCCGAACCAAAGCATGCCCGCCCAACACGTACAGGATGAAGCCTCCGTGCTGGTCAGGCGGGCCTTAGACCAGCATGAAAGCACCCTCATCGCCTACACAGCAGGCATTCTCGGTGGCGACATCGAGCGTGCGCGCGATGTCGTGCAGGACGCCATGCTGCGGCTCTACCTCACCGAGCCGGATCGTGTCCGTGAAAACCTCAAGTCTTGGCTGTTCACCGTCTGCCGCAACCGCGCCTTCGACATTCTCCGCAAGGAGCAGCGGCTTGAGCTTGGCAATGACGAGGTCATGGACACCACGCCCGACCATGAGCCTGATCCCGCCGAGAGCGCCGGTTTGCACGAGCTTTACGCCCACATCTGGCGCAGCGTGGACCGGCTGCGGCCGAATCAACGTGAAGTCGTGCGCCTCAAATTTCTACACGACTGCTCCTACCAGGAAATCGCCGGCATCACCGGACTTAGCGTCGGCAATGTCGGCTTCATCATGCACCACGCGATCAAGAAACTGCGCGAACTGATGAGCAGCGAGATGAGCGAAGAATATTCTCCCACCCATTTATGAACCCCCAGGACAATCCCCACTTCACCGCCTACGCCCTCGGCGAGCTGAGCGCCGAGGAGGCGCATGCTTTGCACGAAACGCTGGCCGTCACGCCCGCTGCTGCGCACGAGCTGGAGCAGATCGAAGCCGTCACCGATGCGTTGCGCCATGGTGCGCCGATCCCGCAAATTCGCCTCACCCATGAGCAACGTCATGCCCTGCTGCATCCGGCGAATCTGCCCCGCCGCATTCAGCCCATGCAACCCCGCAAGCCTGCGCAGCGCCCACGTCAGGCGTTCTGGCCGGTGATGGGCACAATGCTCAAAGCCGCAGCGGCCATTGCGATCACAGGCGCAGCCTTCCTTGCTGGATGGTCGTTCAGCCCGGTGGTGAAGGATGCAGCGCAGATTGTCGCCACACCGCCAAAGGCAAAGCCATCGGTCGAAATTGCCAGCAAACCGCAACCTGTTCCTGAGAAAGCAACTCCTGCGCCGCTGGTGGTTGCTGCGCCGATCAAACCTGAGCCGGTGGTCCAGAAAGAGGTTGCCGCGCCTGCTTCGCAAAAAGTGGTAGTGATGCCAGCACCTGCGCCGGTCGTGGTTGCCACGGTCAAAG
>JAYVIO010000410.1:0-2696 GCA_043770175.1 Verrucomicrobiales bacterium
GCGCTTCTTTGACGAGAATCCCGACACCGCCATCGAGATCATCAAGAACATCATCATCGCTGCGAAATCACGCGAAGCTGCACGCAAGGCGCGCGAAGCCATCCGCAAAGACGCGATGAGCAGCGGTGGCCTGCCCGGCAAGCTTGCAGACTGTTCTGAACGCGATCCGGCGAAGACTGAGCTGTTCATTGTCGAAGGTGACTCCGCCGGTGGCTCCGCCAAGATGGGCCGCAACCGTCACAATCAGGCAATTCTGCCGCTGCGAGGCAAACTCATCAACACCGAGAAAGCCCGCCTCGAAAAAGTGCTCCAGAACAAGGAAGTGCAGACCATGATCACCGCCATCGGCACCGGCATCGGTGGCGACAGCGAGGTGGAAGGCTCCTTCAACATCGAGAAGCTCCGCTACCACAAGATCGTCATCATGACCGATGCCGACGTCGATGGCAGCCACATCCGCACCCTGCTGCTGACCTTCTTCTTCCGCCAAATGCCGGAACTCATGAAAGGCGGCCACATCTATGTCGCGCAGCCGCCGCTCTACCAAGTCACGCGTAAAAAGCGCGAGGAATATGTACAGAGCGACGCCGAAATGGACGCCATTCTGCTCGAGCTCGGCTCCGGCGAGATCAGTCTGCGCAACATTGCCGACGGCAGCAAACTCGCCGCAGATCGGCTCAAGGCCATCCTCGATCTCCTCGTGCCCGTCGCCAAATTCGCCGACATCATCCGCCGCCACGGCGCTGACTTCGAGCACTACCTCCAGGCCCGCGATGAAGCCACCGGCAACCTGCCGCATCACCTCGTCGTGATTCGCGAAGGCAATGAGGTGAGCATCCAATACTTCGTCACCAACGAGCAACTCGCCGCCTTTGCCCGCGACAATCACGACCTGCATCTTTTCGGTAGTCCCACTGCCGAGACCAACGGCGTCGCCGCCCCCAAAGCCCACCGCCGCGCCCGTCTCATCGAAATCCATGAGGCGCACGGCATGAAGAAGCGTTTTCAGCAGCTCGACGAACTCGGCCTGCATGTCGATCACTTCAGCAGCCAGGACAAGCCGCTCTTCGAAGTCATCGAAGGCGATGGCGACAACGCCAAGGTCCATCCCGTTTTCAGCATCCCCGGCATCCTCGACAAAGTCATGGAAATCGGCAAACGCGGCATGGAGATCAAACGATTCAAAGGTCTGGGTGAAATGAACGCCAAGCAGCTCTTCGAGACCACCATGGACCCGAACAAGCGCACACTCCTTCAGGTCAAGCTCGACGAAACCAACGCCCACGAAGCCGAGCGCATGTTCACCATCCTCATGGGCGACGTGGTGGAACCACGAAAGCACTTCATCGAAGAAAACGCCCTCAACGTCCGCAACCTCGACGTGTAATCCGGGGCCTTTCGCCCGCTTCCTGTTCTTTCGTTTAGCCTTTTCGTTCTCCGTCCATGCAAGATCCCAACATCCGCCCCATCTCTGTCGCTGAAGAAGTGAAGAACTCCTTCCTCGACTACTCGATGTCCGTCATCATCGCCCGTGCGTTGCCGGATGTCCGCGATGGCTTGAAGCCATCCCAGCGCCGCATTCTTTATGCGATGCATGAGCTGTCGCTCTATCCGCCGAAGAAGCACATGAAGTGCGCGAAGATCTGCGGTGACACCTCGGGTAACTACCATCCGCACGGCGAGGCGGTTATTTACCCGACGCTGGTTCACATGGGGCAGCCGTGGGCCATTCGTGAGCCGTTGATCGACCCGCAGGGAAACTTCGGTTCGGTGGAAGGCGATCCTCCGGCAGCGATGCGTTATACGGAAGCCCGCATGACGCATCTCGGCGGCACCTTGATGTCGGACATGGAGAAGGAGACGGTCGATTTCGTCCCGAACTACGATGAACGTCTCACCGAGCCGACCGTGTTCCCGGCAGCGTTCCCGAATCTCATTGTCAACGGCGGCACCGGTATCGCTGTCGGCATGGCGACGAACATGCCACCACACAATCTTGGCGAAGTTGTCGATGCAGTGTGCGCGCAGATCGACAATCCGCAGATCACCTGCGGCGAGCTGCAAGCCTTCATCAAAGGTCCCGACTTTCCGACAGGCTGCGTCATCCTCGGCACCAACGGCATCCGTGAATACATGGAAACCGGCCACGGCAGCGTGCGCACTCGCGGCAAGGCGGAGATCGTTGAGAATGGCAACCGCGAGCAGATCATCATCACCGAGATTCCGTTCAACGTGAACCGTGCCGAGTTGGTGAAGCGCATCGCTGAACTCGCGAACGAGAAAATCATTACCGAAATCAGCGGCGTGCGTGATGAGTCGGACGAAAACACCCGCGTCGTCATCGATCTCAAGCGCGATGCACGCGGGCAGGTGGTGCTGAACAATCTCTACAAACACACGGCGCTCGAATCGAGCTTCTCGATCCACATGCTCGCCATCGACGGCGGCAAGCCGCGTGTGTTGAGCATGAAGGACGCGATTGCGTGCTACATCGAGCACCGCCGCGAGGTCATTATCCGTCGCACGCGTTTCCTGCTCAAGCAGGCCGAAATCAAGGCCGAAAAACTCGAAGCTCAACTCCTCGCGCTCGGCCATCTCGACGATTTCATCAAGATCATCCGCGACAGCAAAAACCGCGACGAAGCGCGTGAGCGCCTCAAGGCTTACAGCTTCGCAATCAGCACTGCCGAGCAGCT
>JAYVIO010000411.1:0-21662 GCA_043770175.1 Verrucomicrobiales bacterium
AGCACGGCGCTGACACTCGGGGGCTGCTTTTCGTCATAGACGATGCGGGCGGTTTTGCCGTTTTTGAGGGCGTAGCGTTCGGGGGCGTATTTGTCGAGCAGATCGCGCTGCGAGTGGCTGAGCCATTGGTGCAGCGCTGGAAAGATGTCCTTGTCTTTGAGCTGCCGATAGGCGACGCAGCCGGTGCAGACTTGCTCGATGAGCAGATGGCGGTCTTCCTCGCCGATGGCCGGGATTTCGAGATCGGGCATCCATTTGGACAGGCAGTTCACGCGCGTGATCCACTGTTCGACCTTGTCACTCCAATTCGTGAGCTGGAGCCGTCCAGCGATGACTTCAGCAGCGAGCAGGCTGGCGGCGGTGGCTTCATCGGGCTCACCGCGTTCCTTGCTGGTGAGCACGAGGCTGCGGAAGCGGACTTCCTCGAGATTCATCACGCGGCGGTTCACCGCGTCGTAAGTCGCCCGCTGCGCGGTGGTGAAATCGTCGGCGAACAACTCGCGCAGCCAGTCTTCCTCGATGCGGCTGACGTTGTTGAGCTTCACCGTCAGCGCCTTGCCCTGCACTTCGACGATCTCGGATGCGACGAGCAGGCGCGGGGCCTTGATGTGCGCGTCTTTGTCGAGATGGCCGGTGTAACCGCCTGCGAGCCGGTAAATACGGCTGCCGGGACTGGTCTCGACGCCGAGGTGGTCGCTAAACGCGGCGAGCAGCATCTTCGCGAGCGCTTCAGGATCGGCGACTTCATCGTTGATCGGCAAACCAGCACGTTTGGCGAGTTGGAGGAATTGATCGGCACTGCGCGCGGCTTCGCGGGAAGCCATCGCATGAATCCCGTAACGTGCGCAGGCATCAGGATCGAAGTTCATGCCCTCGGCACGTGCAAAGGCGCGTAGGATGGCCTGGAACTCGGTCACATCACCATGTTCCCACAGGTCTTCGTTCTTGTGCGAGGCGTTGTTTTTACCGACGAGCAAAATGTCCCGCCCCTGCGAAGCCGCCGCGCACAGCGTGGCCTCGCGCAGACACCCAAACTGCGCTGCGGCGAGCAGCATGCGCGCAAAACGCGGATGCAGCGGAAAGCGGCTCATCTGGCGGCCCAGATCGGTGATGCGGCCCTCGTGATCGAGCGCACCGAGATCATGCAGCAGATTCTCCGCCCGCGTCATCGAAGCCGGCGTCGGTGCTTCAAACCAATCGAACGGCTCACGCGACAACACGCGCAAAGCGAGCAGCGCCTCACTCAAATCAAGCCGCTGAACCTCCGGCAGCTCGCATTCGGGCCGCAGTAGATGCTCGCGTTGTGTACACAAACGCACCGCGATGCCGGGGCCGAGTCGCCCCGCACGTCCGGCACGTTGTTCGGCCGAAGCGCGGCTGATTTTCTGCACGGTGAGCGTGTTGATGCCGCGCCGGGCATCGTAGGCCGCTGTGCGGGCCAGACCGCCATCCACAACGGCGCGCACACCTTCGATGGTGAGCGACGTTTCGGCGACGTTGGTGCTGACGATGATCTTCGGCTGATCTCCGGGAGTGACGGCAGCGTCTTGATCCTGTGGCGTGAGTTCGCCATGCAGCGGCACGACGCGGCGGCCGCGCGCAAAGCTGCGGCCTTGAATCGCTGCGATGGTCTTGCGGATTTCGTGACCGCCGGGCATGAAGACAAGCATGTCGCCGCTGAAGCCGGGCGAGAGCGCGAGTTCTTCGCAAGCGCGGGCCGCTTGATCCCAGATCGGCTCCGGGAATCCCGTCTTGAGCTGTAGCGGGGCCTGATAGCGCACCTCGACTGGAAACGTGCGGCCTTCGGATTCGAGCAGCTTGCACGGCTGCATGAAATCGACCAGCGGACCCGGCACCAGCGTGGCGGACATGACGATGATCTTCAAATCTGGCCGCCGCGTGCGCTGAAGCTCCCGCGCAAACGCGAGTACCAGATCGCCATCGAGATGCCGCTCATGGAATTCGTCGATGCAGATGCAGCCCACGCGGTCGAGATTTGGATCTTCAAGCATCTGCCGCAGCATGACGCCTTCCGTGACATAGCTGAGGCGTGTCTCACGGCTGGTGACATTGTCAAAGCGCACCTGATAGCCGACTTCGCCGCCGAGCCGTGCATTGCGCTCGCGTGCCACTCGTTGCGCCAGCATGCGTGCCGCGATGCGGCGCGGCTGCAGCACGATGCAGCGCTTGCCTTCTGCCAGAAATCCCGAATCGAGCACGAACTGCGGGATCTGCGTCGATTTGCCCGAGCCGGTGGGTGCTTTGATCAGCAGATTCGGCAGCGCCGGATCGAGCAGAGCGGCTGTGAAGGACTGGCGGAGTTCAAAGATCGGAAGCGGGGCGGACATTGAGGGGGCGTAGAATGACGAATGATGGCCGCATGTCGAACGCGGATGTCGGAGCGCGAGTATGGCTTTAGCCTACTCGCCTGTTTTCGACCCAGCGGCCACGCAACACCGGAACAGTGGCGAGTGGTCTGCGACACACTCGCGCTCCATGTCTGCAGTGCGTCATCCCTTTGGCACCAACTGCTTCAAATCCGGCGGCAGCCAGAGGCGGAGCATGGGGGCGGTGACGGCGGTGGTGAGGAAGCACATGATGACGAACATCGTGAACAAGGGATCACTCAGCAGGCCGAGGTCTTTGCCGATGCTGATGGCGATGAGGCCCATGAGTCCGCGGGTGTTCATGAGGGCGCCGAGGGAGAGGCCCTCACGCCAACTAGCACCGGCCCATCGGGCTCCAAGCGTACAGCCGCCAAGTTTGCCGAGGATTGCGACGCCGCAGACGAGCGCACAGCCCAGCAAGGCGGTGGTGCTGTCAAAGGAGCCGATGCGGGTGTTGAGACCGGTGTTGGTAAAAAAGATCGGCACCAGCACAACGATGACGAAGTCGGCGAAGCGGTCGCGCCACGCTTTGACGAGCGAGGTTTCGGCATGCAGCGCCACGCCGAGCGCGAAGGCACCAAATATGGCGAAGATGCCGAGCTTGTTGGTGATGATGGACGAAATGAACAGCGTGCAGAGCAGCAGCACGAGGAAGCCGGGCGTGAAGGTCTCCGTTTGATGCTCGGCACATTGTTTGCGCCAGGCTTTGATGATGAGCGGCCCGACAACTTTGGCGAGAACGAGGAGATAGACGATGATGAGGACGCTCTGGCCGAGGAAGGGCAGCCAGGAGAAGTTGTCGCCCTGTTTGATGACGGCGGTGGCGACACCGAGCAGCACCCAGCCGACAGCATCGTCGATGGCGGCGGCGCTGATGGCCGTGGCACCGAGCGCGGTGCGTTCCAGCCGCATTTCGAGCAGGATGCGGCCCATGACGGGCAGTGCGGAGATGGCGAAGGCAATCGAAATGAACAGCGTGAAGCCGAACTGCGGCACCGTGGGCGCAAAGGTGTGATGCAGCCACGGTGCAATCGCCAATCCGAGTCCCAACGGCGCGAGGATGCCCATGAGCGACGAGGTGATGACGACCTTCGATTTGTCTCGCAGGTGCGAGAAATCGAACTCCATGCCGACTTGGAACAGCAGCAGCAGCAGGCCGATTTTGGCGATGAGCGCGAGCGAGACTTTGATCTCGTCGGGAAAGATGAAGGCAACAAACTCCGGTGCGAACAGACCGACGAACGAAGGGCCGAGAAGCAGGCCGGCAGCGATCTCTCCCAACACCTGTGGCTGGCCGATGCGGCGGCAGAAGCGCCCCATCAGCCATGCGGCGGCAATGATGACGATCCAGCCGATGAGAACGGGAATGAGATGTTCTTCAATCTTGGCGGGGTTCATAAGACAGATGGATGCAGTCTGAGCGACGGTAACGAAAATAGACTTTCGCTATGGCTTTGATGCTGGCCCGTTATACTGATGATTGATCATGGAACTGCGACATTTGCGATATTTTCAGGCGGTAGCCGAGGAGTTGAGCTTCTCCAAGGCGGCACGGCGGCTGCGCATCGCGCAACCGGCGCTGAGCCGGGCGGTGCAGGAGATGGAGCGGGAACTGGGCACGCAATTGATCGAGCGGGAACGGCGTGCGCCACGCCTCACACCAGCAGGTGCGGTGCTGCTGCATGAGACGGCATTGATTCTCGAACGGCTGGATGAGTCAATGCGGCGCGTGCGCCGAACGGCGAAGGGCGAGGAAGGGGAGCTGAAGCTCGGCTACATCGGACCACCGACGCGGATGTTCCTTTCACGACTGCTGAAGGAATACGGGAAGCGCTTTCCACGCGTGACGGTAATCTTGGAGGAGAGAACGCCGGAACGGGTGTGGGAAATGGTGTCTAAGGGCCGCCTGTCGGTCGGGTTAACGCGACCAGTGCTCGCACATGAGGCGCTGGGCTTGCAGACGCTGCTGCTGCGCGAGGAGAAGTTCTGCGCAGCGGTGCCAAAGGATCACGCGTGGGCGAAAATGACTTCACTACCTTGGAAAAAGCTCGCTGGAGAGTCGCTGGTCATCCTCGCGCGTCGGGAGGGTGCCGGTTCGCATGATGCCATCCAAGCTGCCTGCGCCGAAGGCGGTTTCGCACCACGCGTAGCGCATACGCCGAGCTTGATCGGCACGATTTTGCAATACGTCGAGGCGGGAGCAGGCATCGGCGTCGTGCCAGAGAGCACGATGAGCAAGAACATCGCGCTCATCCCGCTCAAGCCGCAGCAGACGATTCCGCTGGTGATGGTGTGGGCCAGCGAGGGCGATGATCCGGCGGTGGCGGCGTTTCGTGAACTGATGAAGGAATGGCTGCGCGACGGGAAGCTGTGGACCTGACGGCGAGGGGAAATGGAGTGATGGAGTATTGGAGTCGTGAATGACTGCCGCGTGCCCATGCGCCAATGCATCACTCCACCACTCCCATACTCCAACTCTCCTCTACTCCCGGCGAATCCGAGCTTGCCCGCACGCCTGCGTGGTGCTCCTTTCGCGCCCCCATATCGCCGGTGGCAGTCCAGCCATTCGGCCAACCCTCATCCTACATCCCCCAGCCATGTCCACCGACGCCAAGAACTCCCAAGCTCAAATGGAGAAGATCGTCTCCCTCTGCAAGCGCCGCGGCTTCATCTTCCAAAGCAGTGAGATCTACGGCGGCTGCGGCGGCGTGTGGGACTACGGCCCGCTCGGTGCCGAGCTGAAGCGCAACCTGCGCACCGCCTGGTGGAATACCATGACCCGCGAACGCGAGGACGTGCTCGGCCTCGATGCCAGCATCCTCATGAATCCCGCCATCTGGAAGGCCAGCGGCCACGTCGATACCTTCGCCGACCTCATGCGCGAGTGCTCGCTGACAAACAAACGCGTCCGCGCTGATCACGTCGATCCACAATCCGGCACCGTGCTCAAATACAGCGGTGCTCAATCGCCGACCGGCTGGCGCTGGGATCGCACGATCACCGCGCTGACGAAAAGCGGCGAGCACATCGAGAGCTTCCGCAAACGCATCCGTGCCCTCATTGCACAGAACGCCGGTGAGTCCGCAGGCAAACCCGAGGAGATCGAATTGCTCAATGAAGAGAAGATCGACGCCGTGAATGGCAGCGTCGATTTCCATCCTGAAACCGGCGGCATGCTCGGCGAGGCGCGTCCCTTCAATCTCATGCTCAAGACCTACCTCGGCCCCACCGCGACCGAGGACGACGTGACCTACCTGCGCCCGGAAACCGCGCAGGCTATCTTTGCGCAGTTCAAGAACGTCTTCGACTCCAGCCGCGTGAAGGTGCCCTTCGGCATCGGACAGATCGGCAAGGCCTTCCGCAACGAGGTCACGCCGAAGAATTTCACCTTCCGCAGCCGCGAGTTCGAGCAGATGGAGCTCGAGTTCTTCATCAAGCCCGACGAAGCCGTCGAGATCATCAGCGGCGAGGTCGCAGCATGGCATGAAGGTGCCGATTTGAGCGAACCGCAGCCAAACTGGGGCTGGGAGCTGTGGCACCGTTACTGGGTCGATCAGCGCACGAAGTTCTATGAAGGCATCGGCCTTGGTGACGTGATCGAATACTACTGGCAGACGCCCGCCGACCTCGCCCACTACGCCCGCGCCTGCGTGGACATCCTGTGCGAGTTCCCCTTCGGCACCGAAGAGCTGGAAGGCATCGCCGCGCGTGGCGACTTCGATTTGTCCGCGCACCAAACCGCCAGCACAAAGTCCCAGGAGATCTTCGACGAAGAACTCAAGGTCGCTGCTGCCAAGCTCACCGACGAGCAAAAGGAAGCCCTCATCCAGAAGCGTCTCGCCGCCGAAGCCGCCAAGACCAAGGGCGAGCCGATGCCCGAGGCCACCGTCCGCGCCTGGTTCGAGCGTCTGTTCAAAGGCAGCTACGTCCCCCACGTCATCGAACCCTCCGCCGGTCTCGACCGCATGGCGCTCGCCGTCATCGCCAAGGCCTTCAGCGAGACCGAAAAAGTCGATGAAAAGGGCAAAAAGGAGGTCATCACCGTCCTGCGCCTGCATCCGCGTGTCGCCCCGATCAAAGTCGGCGTCTTCCCGCTGCTGAAGAACAAGCCCGAGCTCGTCGCCAAGGCCCGCGAGGTCTATGCGCTGCTCAAGAAGCACATGAACTGCTTCTACGATGAGACCGCGAGCATCGGCCGCCGCTACGCCCGCCAGGACGAAGTCGGCACGCCCTTCGGTATCACCATCGACTTCGAAACTTGCGGCGAAAAAGGCCCGGAACTGCTCGATACGGTGACGCTGCGTCATCGCGACAGCAACGAACAGGAGCGCGTGAAGATCAGCGACTTGCTTGGGAAGCTGCTGCCAATGGTTTCGTGAGGCCGTTTAAATCTTGGCATCTGGCTCCTTTTGCCAGTGAACAGTCATGGCCATGGCGGATCAACGTAGTTGTCGAACTTGGCTCCTAACAATTGCTTCCATCGAACCACCCGTTCGACGCGGGAATCAGCACTATTGGGATTCTCAATCCACGCGTCGAGGTGCAATTCGATGCTATTTTGTTGAATCAACCATCGATCCAAGGGCTTAAGTTCGCGATTGTCGGCCCACGGTTTCCCAATCAATCGCCTCACATCGTCAGATTTCATACCTGGCTTAACTTGGAGCCAAGTTTCGGGATACGGAGCTGCCACTGAAGAATATGCTAGGCGACCCGAGTCGGTAAAGTCTGTGGCAGCGACCGCAGCTATCAAGCAGGCGGCAATGATGAGCATGATTGTCTTGGCGCGGATCATCGTGAGTTGGCAGTCCAAGGCGCAATTTATCGTCTCCCTCCATCACTGCAATCCAATCTCCCAATTCAGCGCCAAAGGCGCGCCCCATACCAGCCTGGGCCAACGGCCCAGGAAACGCCGCAAAAACCAGGTGAAGGGCTGAAAGCCCGCCCCATGCTCCTGCCGCCATGCCGCAGTCCCTCAGCCTCGTCATCGTCCATCTGGTGTTCAGCACCAAGAACCGTCTCCCGCGCTTTGACGCCCCGCTACGCCCGCACCTCCACGCCTATCTGGCCGAGGTGGCGCGGAACGCGGGTTGTGAAGCCTACCGCGTCGGAGGCGTGGCGGATCATGTGCACCTCGCCATCCGTCTCTCTCGCACCCTGACGATTGCCGATCTGGTCGAAACCCTGAAGACCTCGTCCTCCAAATGGCTGAAGACCCAAGCCGCCGCCTTGAGCGACTTCTCCTGGCAGCGCGGCTATGGCTGCTTCTCCGTGGCTCCGGCGAATCTGATGGCCCTCACAACCTACATCGACAACCAGGAGGAGCATCACCGCGTCCGCACCTTTCAGGAGGAGTATCGGGCGTTCCTGAAGAAATACGGCGTAGCGTATGACGAGGCGTATGTGTGGGATTGAGGTGTGGTGAGCATGGGACGAGCTTTCAGCCCTTGGCCTGGGGTTTGCCATGCGTTCTGGGCCGTTGGCCCAGGCTGGGATGAAGCGCGCCTTTGGCGCTTAAGATGCGGTCGCTTCCTCCAAACCTTGCCGGGTCATCACCTCGGAAATTCCAACAAACGTATAAAACACATTCACATTACTTTCTCCCAGATACCTTTTGTGGATCACTGACATTGGGAACGAAAAAACGCTTTTACCTTTGGTGGCAACTGCGAAATCGGCGCCAAGTTCATCTTCGACCAAACACCATTCAAGGTTCAGCACGCTCACCTACGCATCGCCCAGCAGAACTCCCATGGCCGAGATCTCTGCGATCTGATCTCTGCTGAACTTCTGTTGATCAAATAGCATTTGTAGGAGCGCGAGCCTCTCTGCCGCAGTCTGATGTACTGGAGCATCGCTAGCCAGCCCTTGTTCGATGAACTCGCGCATGCGTTGAAGTTCGGCTGTGTGTTCTGAAGTGAGTGCGACTTTTTTCATTTTTCCGGCCAAATGGATTACTGTTTAACGGGATTGTGAGCTTCACGCCGCCTTCGAGTCAACACTCACCCCCTCACCAAACAATACCCGAAGTCCATCTCCCAGCCGCGTTCCGTCTTCGTCACGGGGATGGCGGGAGCGAGGCGGTAGAGGAGACGGCGGCCGTCTTGCGGGTTCTCCGCCCTCACCACCAGACCGGCGCCGCGCAGATGGGTGAGGTGCTTGAGCGTGGCGTCCAATTGCTTGTTCACGCTGCCTGCCAGAGCGGTGGCGGTGCGACCCTGGCCGTGGGCGAGGATCTGGAGAAGCCGCCGACGGGTGGGATCTCCAAGGGCGGCATAGACGGTATCCGCCGGAATCACCTGCGGCGGCGGCGCGGACAGGGTGGGAGGCGCGGCCGGTTGGCTCGTGGGGTCATTTTGCCCGTTCCGAGCCGTTTGACAAGCCCCACGGCTCCGTGATCAGGGCGTGGGAGGCTCCCGACGCGCCAAACGACTCCGCAATCGACGTGACCGAAGCTCCCAACAAGCAGGACGACTCCGCAATTGACGTGTCGGAGGTCCCCAACAAGCAGGACGGCTCCGCAATCGACGTGTGGGAGGCTCCTGACACGACGGAAGACTCCGTGATTGTGGCTCAGGAGACTGCGGACACGCCTGCGGACTCCGCAATCGGGCTGCCGGAACGGCCTCAGGGTGAAATCGGCTTACCTTTTGAGGGACCGGCGGCTCCCACAGGCGGCGGAGGTGTTCTGCGTCAGTCAAGAGATCAAGAAAGATGAAAAAATCCATCAACCAACAGCCAACTCGGAACCCCGGCTATCCAGATGCAGGATAATACTCGCAGCAGGCTCCTCGAGCACCGGCAGGACATGCGCTTGTGCTGACGCTGATGCTGTCGCCGTCTGTTTGCGACAGAAGGCATGCGTGACTTACAACTAGACCAGATCCTGAGACCTGAAGCATTGTCAGGTAACTCTCACAGGAATCAGCCCAATTCGCTGACCGGACGCGGCGTCAAATCGGCTGTGCCCTTGGGGAACATGCGATCACGGGCGGTGAGGATTTCCGGCTCGTCTTCGGTGATGAGGACGACGTGCTCGAAATGGGCGGAAGGTTTGCGATCCGTGGTCACGACGGTCCATTTATCGGCGAGGATGCGGGTCTTTTCGGTACCCATGTTGATCATGGGCTCGATGGCGATGGTCATGCCGGCCTTGAGGCGGGGTCGGTCGCCTTTTTTGCCGTAGTTGGGCACCTGGGGCTCTTCGTGGAGCTTGCGGCCGACGCCGTGGCCGACGAATTCGCGCACAACGCTGTAACCATACTGGCTGACGTGATGCTCGACGCTGTGGCAGAGATCACCGAGCATCCAGCCGTCACGGGCATACTTGATGGCGTTAAGGAGGGATTCTTCGGTGGCAGCGAGAAGATGCAGCGTTTCCTTGGCGACGTTGCCAACGGGAACGGTGAGGGCGTTGTCGCCGACCCAGCCGTCGTAATAGACGCCGACGTCGATTTTGACGATGTCGCCGTCCTGGATGACACGCGGACCGCCGATGCCGTGAACGACCTCCTCGTTGATGGAGATGCAGATGTTGCCGGGGAACTGGCGGTAACCAAGGAAGGCGCTGGTGGCACCGCGGGCCTTCATCTCAGCGGCGGCAAAACGGTCGATCTCGGCAGTGGTGGCACCGGCGTGGACTTGGGAGGCAGTCTTGATCAGGACATCACGCGCGACCTGGCCGGCCTTGCGGATGGACTGCTGCTGCGCGCCGTGGCGGATGGGGATGTTCCCCGATTTCACAAGTGCCATGACGCGGTGGAATAAACTCACTGAAGGGTCAGCTTGTACACGACGCCGATCAACACGATGATGGCGAGACCGAACCACAACCAGACGATGGTGGAGGAGTCAATGGCACGCCCCCCCTGCTGAATACGATCCACACGACCACGGATGCGGCCTTTCTTGAGGAAGCCGTCATAATGGCTCTGCAGCAGGTGGGTTTCGACCTGACGCATGACATCAAGCACGACGCCGACGAGAATGAGCAAGCTGGTGCCACCGAAGAATTGGGCAGCAGAGCTGGAGATCTTCATGGAACTGCTGACGATGCCGGGCATCACATAAAGACCGGTGAGGAAGATTGCCCCGGCAAAGGTGAGGCGGCTCATGGTGAAGTCGAGGAAGTCGGCGGTGGGCTTGCCGGGCCGGATGCCGGGAACGTAGCCGCCGCTCTTTTTGAGGTCTTCAGAGATCTGCGTGGGCTGGAACATGGTGGCGACCCAGAAGTAGCTGAAGAAGAAGATCAGCATGGCGGAGATGACGTAGTAGGTCGCGCCGGTGCTGATGAAGATGGCCATCTGTTGAATCCAGTTCACGTCCTTGAACAAGGAGGCGAGGATGGTGGAGGGGAACAGCAGGATGGCCTGTGCAAAGATGATTGGCATGACGCCGGAATAGTTGATCTTGAGGGGCAGATACTGCGTCTGGCCGCCATAGACCTTGCGACCGACGACACGCTTCGCGTAAGTGATGGCGATGCGTCGTGTGGCCTGGGTGAGGGCAATGACACCGGCGATGACGATGATCATGAAGCCCATGAGCAGCACGAGGGTGAAGGCGCTCTTCGGATCAGCTTTCTCGCTGCCGACGAAGGTCTGCCAGACCTGAATGAGCGCACCGGGAAGATCGGAGACGATGTTAACGCAGATGAGGATCGAGACGCCGTTGCCGATGCCACGGTCGGTGATCTGCTCGCCCAACCACATCATGAGCATGGTGCCAGCAGTGATGGTGATGACAGAAGTGAAGACGAAGCCGATGCCATAGTGCGGCACGAGCGGTCGCCCGCCCAAACTGTCGATCGCATCCTGCAAACCGGCCATGAGGTAGTTCTGCTGCGGATTGGCGAGCGACTGCGCGAGCAGCGTGGCCTGGAACACGCACAGCACGATGGTGGCGATGCGGGTGTATTGCGTGATCTTCTGACGGCCACCTTCTTCACGGGCCAGCTTGCTAAGCGGCGGCCACACAGCGGTGAGGAGCTGCAGCATGATGCTGGCGCTGATGTAGGGCATGATGCCCAAGGCGAAGATGGCGCAGTTTTGCAGGCCACCACCGCTGAAGATGTTGAGCAAGGCGGCGACTTGAGCAGCGCCAGAGGCGTTGTCACCGGCCTTGTTGTTGATCCATTGGCCCAGCACGGTGGCGTCGATGCCTGGAAGCGTGATGGAGGTGCCAATGCGGACGATGACGATCATCGCCAGCGTGAAAAGGATGCGCGAGCGCAGTTCGGGGACTTTGAAGCTGTTGGCGAAGGCGGAGATCATGGAAGGAGGCTGGAAGCGAAGATGGGCCTGGTGTCCTGACAGCATGCGCTGCGCGGAGACCGGCCCATCAAAACGGTTGGGTCAGGAAAAATCAGGCAGCGATGGAACCGCCGGCTTTTTCAATCTTTTCACGGGCCGTGGCGCTGACTTGCGCGCCCTGGATGGTGAGTTTGCGGGCGAGATCGCCACTGCCGAGGATTTTGATGGCATCGCAAGTGCGACTGACGAGTCCGATTTCACGCAGCGCGGCTTCGTTGATAACCGCACCGTCCTGAAAGGCATTGTTGAGTTCGCCAACATTCACGACTTCAAAGACGTCTTTGAATGCCTTGTTGTTGAAGCCTTTCTTCGGGAGACGGCGATGCATGGGCATCTGACCGCCTTCAAAGCCGGGGCGGATGCCGCGACCTGCGCGTGCCATCTGGCCTTTGTTGCCTTTGCCGGAGGTTTTGCCGTGACCGGAGCTTTCGCCGCAGCCGATGCGCTTGCGGCGCTTCTTGGCACCTGGGCGGGGTTTGACGTCTTGGAGTTGCATGGAGATTGGACAGCTAAAAGGTGAAACTTGAAATCAATCAGAGGGCTTTGCGCTCTTTGATCTGCTTGCCGCGGGCGCGGAGGATTTCATCGGCAGGACGCAGGGCGCACAGGGCGGCGAGCGTGGCCTTGATGACGTTAGCGTGGTTGCTGGAACCGAGAGACTTGCCGATCACGTCCTTCACACCGGCGGCTTCAAGCACGGCGCGAGCACCGCCACCAGCAATGATGCCGGTACCAGGTGTGGCAGGCTTGAGCATGATGTGACCACCACCGTGGGAGCCGACCACTTCATGCGGGATCGTGCTGTCCTTGAGGCAGATGGTGTACATGTTCTTGCGGGAGGCCTCGGTGGCCTTCTTGATGGCATCGGAGACTTCGTTGGCCTTGCCAAATCCGCAGCCGACTTTGCCTTTGGCATCACCGGAGACGACGAGAGCGCTGAAGCTGAAGCGACGGCCACCTTTGACGACCTTGGCGCAACGGTTGATGTGAACGACTTTTTCGACACCACCATCCGCAGCACGGGCATCGCGGTCATCACGACCACGCCAGGCGGATTGAGGAGCAGGTGCAGCGGTTTCGGCTGGTGCTGCCACTGCGGCGACTTCCACCGGCGGGGTCTCAAGAATTACTGTTTCATCGGCCATAATAGAAAGAATGCGGGTGGATTAGAATTTGAGGCCTTTTTCACGGGCAGCGTCGGCAAGCGCCTTGACCTTGCCATGGTAGATGAAGCCAGCGCGGTCGAAGACCACTTCGGAGATGTTCTTGGCGATGGCGCGTTCAGCGAGAACTGCACCAACCTTGGAAGCGTGCTCGACGTTGGCCTTGCCAGCGCCGTAGCCTTTTTCCTTGGTCGAAGCCGAAACGATCGTCGTGCCGGTGGCATCGTCGATGACCTGGGCGTAAACGTTGGCGTTCGAGAAATAAACAGCGAGGCGGGGGCGCTCGGCGGTGCCGCTGAGTTTGCGGCGGATGCGCTTGTGGATGCGAGCGCGGATGTCTTTGCGATTGGTAAGAGCCATGATGGGTATCTCCGGTGATTACTTGACGGACTTGCCGGCTTTGCGGCGGATGTGTTCACCCACATAACGGACGCCCTTGGCCTTGTAAGGCTCCGGCGGATAGTAGGCGCGAATGTCAGCAGCGAGCTGGCCGACAATCTGTTTGTCGATGCCTTCGATGGCGATCTTGGTATTTTCGGTAACAGTCACCTTCACCCCTTTCGGGATGGGATGCAGACGTTCATGGGACTGACCGAGCTGGAGGTCGATCTCGGAACCTTTGACCGCAGCGCGGAAACCGACGCCGTGGATTTCGAGGTTCTTGGTGTAGCCCTGGCTGACGCCGATGAGCATGTTCGTGATCAGACGCTGCGTGGTGCCGTGAAGGGCGCGCACATGGCGGTCTTCGGACTCACGGGTGACGTTGATGATCTTGGCATCTGCATCGACTTTGACGCCGAGCGGGAGGGTCCAGCCGAGTTCGCCCTTGGGGCCTTTGACCTGCACCGAACGATCTGCACCGATCTTGATGCTGACCTTGTCGGGAATGGAAATGGGTTGCTTGCCTACGCGTGACATGAGGGTGGTGACAGTTGGAGGTTTACCAGACGGTGGCGAGGAGTTCGCCGCCCACCTTGGCCTTGCGGGCCTTGGCGCCGGTCATGATGCCGCGCGGGGTGGAAAGGATGGAGATGCCGAGGCCGCCGAGGACGCGCGGGATCTCGTCGCTGCCGACGTACTTGCGCAGACCTGGCTTGCTGACGCGGTCGATCTTGCGGATGATCGGAGCCTTGTCCTGATACTTGAGCTTGAGCTTCAGGCGGGGATGGGTGGCGCTGGTGTCCACTTCATAGCCCCAGATGTAGCCTTCTTCCTGCAAGATGCGGGAGAGTTCGGCCTTCATCTTCGAGAAGGGAATGAGCACCTGCTCCTGCTGCGCGGAGCAGGCATTGCGGATGCGGGTGAGATAATCTGCGATCGGGTCGGTCATGACGCTGAGTTTGTCCGGGGGGTTCTTAAATTATGCGGCGGCGGCTTCAGAGCCATCTTCCTTCTTCGGCTGGGCGGTGCGGGTGCGGAACGGCATGCCCAGGGCACGCAGCATTTCACGTGCATGATCATCGTTGTTCGTGCTGGTGACGAAGGTGATGTCGAAACCGAGAGGACGCTTGATCTTGTCGATCTCGATCTCGGGGAAGATGGACTGGTCGGAAACACCGAGGGTGTAGTTGCCACGGCCGTCAAAGGCACGGGGGGCGACACCACGGAAGTCACGAATACGGGGGATGGCGGTGCGCACGAGACGCATCATGAAGTCGTACATCTTGACACCACGGAGGGTGACCTTGACACCGATGTTTTCACCTTCACGCAGCTTGAAGTTGGCGATGGCCTTCTTGCTCTTGGTGATGATGGGCTTCTGGCCGGTGATGAGGGTGACTTCGTTCACCGCGTCTTCCATCGCCTGCTTGCGTTCGCCCTGGCTGCCAACGGAGCAGTTGACGACGATTTTTTCAAGCTTGGGGACTTCGTGGAGGTTGGAAAGGCCGAGCTGAGTCTTCAGTTCGTCGCGCTTCTGTTTGTAGAGGGTCTTGAGGGAATATTCCATGGATGTTGTGCAGTGGCTCCTGTCCATCGCGGGCTGGCGGTGATGCCAACAGGAAACGAGGGGGGAGGCGAGGGGCCGGGACAGTGGCGAGTTGCCTTCACTTGGCAACCCTCTTTTTCAACTTTTCTAAAACGACTGCAAGCACTCTGGGAAAAGACGGAGCGCCCCCTTGATCTTCATGCCTTCACCAAAACCGTTTGATGGCCGATGTAACCGGCTTCCAGCCACGCTCAATCATCCACGACACTCCCTGCATTCCTTTACCCCGCCACTTTCCCGCTAAAATAGAGGTGTCGTCGTACACCACCATGGATTTCGCGTGCAGCACATGCTCCGCAGCCTGGATTTCCTTGAGGCCGTGCTCGGCATAACCGGGAACATAGGTGTCCCACGAATCAAGATAGAGCAGGTCAATCTGATCCCTTCTTGCACCCAAATAGCTGAGCGAGTCTTCACAAACAGATTGGTTGGCTTGTCAGCACTGATAAACATGAATACTCGAGCTTGGATGCACATGTGTTTTACACATCCATGCCGTGATCAGGTAATTAAAATGTCAGCTTGCCCGCACATGGAAGTGATTTTTTTAACAACGACAGAGCATTGCATTCTGAAAACAAATCAGCCGGGCTTGTGGCCCGGCTGATAAGATTGGAGATCGGACGACGGGTTGGAAAACCCGTTCTACGTCATGCCTTGGGCGTATCGGCAGTGCTTTCGGGGAGCTTTGGGGCTTTGATGTAATCGGTGGGGAGATCACCTTTCAGGGCCTTGAGGAAGATGATGATGGAGAGGGCTTCTTCGTCGGTGAGCTGCTTGCCGAGCTGGTGGTCGGCCATCTTCCTGACCATCTCGTCGATGGTTTTGATGGAGCCGTCGTGGAGGTAGGGGCCGGTCTCGGTGATATTGCGGAGGCTGGGGACTTTGAAGAAGAATTTTTCGCCTTCATTCTTGGTCACGTCGGCACGACCATTATCTCTGAGATCGGGCCAGGGTTTCACGAGGCCGAGCTTCTGATACATCATGCCGCCGACGCCGGGGCCGTTGTGGCAGGTGACGCAGCCGGTTTTGGCGAAGGTGGCGAAGCCTTTTTTCTCATCGGCGCTGAGGGCGTCTTTGTTGCCTTTGAGGAAGGTGTCCCACTTGCCGGGGGTGAGGAGCTTGCGTTCGAAGGCGCCGATGGCCTTGCCAAAGTTGTCATACGTGATGGGATCCGCTTCGCCGGGGAAGGCGGCTTTGAAGCCTTCGACGTAGCCGGGCATGCTCTTGAGCACTTTCACCACGAAGTCAGCGCTGGGCATGCCCATTTCGACAGGGTTGATCACGGGCCCTTTGGCCTGCGTCTCGACAGTGGGCTCACGACCATCCCAGAACTGGGCGACGTGGATGGCGGCGTTGTAGGTGGAGGGAGAGCTGCGACCGCCGAGTTTGCCCTCGTGGCCGGGGGAGAAGGGCAGATTGTCCTGGCCGTATTTGTCGAGCATGTGGCAGGAGTTGCAGGAGAGCTTCCCGCCTTTGGAGATGCGGTTCTCGAAGTAGAGCTGACGACCGAGATTGATCTTCGCTTCGGTGAGTTCGTTGTTCGGTGACAGCGCCTGAGCTGGCAGCGGCTGAAACATGGGCAGGAATGCTTCGGAGAGATCGGCCTGCGCGAAAGCGGAGGCGCTGCTCAAGCCGACAACGAAGGCGAGAATGCGAGTGGTGTTTTTCATGAATGAACGGTTGATGGAAGAGTGCGAGCGATACGTTGCGCGGAGAAGGCGAGTTTCAAGTGATTGCGTCGTGAGATGATTTCTCAACGCGGCCGGAGTCCGACATTGACGAAAACAGCGGTGGACCGCTACGCTGAGGCGATGATCTCCAAAATCCTTTTCCTTCTGCTGGCGGCGACCGCTCTTTCGATGGCACAACAACCGGTCGGCGACGGCAAGGCGGACGACACGGCGGCGCTTCAGCATCTGATCGACACGAACGGCAGTGTAAAGCTGGCGAAGGGCACGTATCGGATCGCGAAAACGCTGACGGTGGATCTGACGAAGACGGGTTTCGCGGCAATCAGCGGGGATGGCACGGCGCGCATCGTAATGGCGGGCGCTGGTCCCGCGATTCATTTCATCGGCTCGCATGGAGGCACGGCGGCACCGGAGTCCTTCAAGCCGGAGGTGTGGGCAAATGAACGCACGCCGATGGTGGAGGGCATCGAAATCGTTGGGGCGCATGCGGAGGCGGATGGCATCGAGGCCACGGGCACGATGCAGTTCACACTGAGCCGCTTGGTGGTACGCGAATGCCGGCATGCGGTGCATTTGACGAAGCGGAATCGCAATGTGCTGATCTCGGCCTGCCATTTCTACCACAACACGGGCATCGGCGTGTTTTACGATGATGTGAACCTGCACCAGTCGAACATCGCGGGCAGCCACATCAGCTACAATGGCGGCGGCGGGGTCGTGTCACGCGCTGGCAACATGCGCAACCTGCACATCGGCACCTGCGACATCGAGGGCAATCACGCGAAGGACGGACCGCCAAGCGCGAATGTGGAGCTGGATTCACGCGGCGGCTCGATCGGCGAGGTGGCGATCACCGGCTGCACACTTCAGCACACGAACAAAGCGCCGGACTCCGCGAACATCCGCATCATCGGTTCTGGAACGGATGCCTCCCTGCTGCGCCGTGCCGGGCGCGAGCACACGCGTGAGGGCAACGTCACGATCAGCGCGAATGTGTTCAGCGACGTGCAGGTGAACATCGAGATTCGTCATGCACGCGGCGTGACGATCACGGGCAACACCTTCTGGGAAGGCTTTCAGCACGACCTGCTCGTCGAAGACAGCGGCAACATCGTCGTCACCGGCAACAACTTTGACCGCAACCCACGCTACCTCGTGAACGGCAATGGCAACGCCGAAAAGAACGGCGTTGTCTTCCTGCGCTGCGAGGACAGCATCCTGAGCAGCAATGTCATCTCCGGCGTGTGGAAGCAGCGCGCGGCGGTGGACATCGAATCCTGCAACCGCCTGCAAATCTCCCACAACAGCGTGCTGGACAGCGATGGCGCGGGCATTCGCCTGGAGAAGGTGACGAACAGCCTGGTTTCCGAGAACATCATTCGCGATGATCGTGAGGCGGAGAAGCGCAGCAAGGAGCCGTCGCTCGTCATTCTTGGCGGCAAGGACAACCAGATCGGCCAGAACCTCACCAGCAGTCATCAGTGATCAGTCATCGGTGTTCAGTAACCAGACCACCGTTCACCGATAACCGATAACCGATAACCGTTCACCGCCCACCCCGCCCCCCTCTTCAAGGTCGAACCTGGCAGGGAGCGGAGGCATCAGTCCCGGCAGGCTTTCAACACATAATCAAGCATTGCCCCGCTGAGCGGCTGGACGCGGAGATCAATGGGAGCCAGCAGGCCGTCCTCCATCAGAATCAGGTTTCCGCGATGCGTATCGGAGATCACCACCTGCCGCTTCGGGTCAAAGTAGGCCACCTCGCCGCTGACGGTGAATGGCTTCCAGCCGTTGCTGGTGAAGAAATCGTTGATCTGTTCTAGCGTCGCAGGGGTTCCCACGATGGCTTGCTGCTCGATCACCAGCCGCATCTGCCCGCTCTCCTCCAGCATCCCGAGGAATCGCACCCGGTCGCCAAACAGCTCGTTATGCAGGTGCCAGCGCTCCAGGTAGGCGATGGGCGACGCCAGCTCCTCCTCATCTGGGCGATGCAGGACCAGGAGGCCAAAGAAGTCTGGCCATGTCACCTTGATGACTCGGGTCAGGTCCGGCACGAACCACACCTGATGCTCATTGCCCTCGTCATCGGGCGTGCGGCTCAGCTCCGGGAAGTCGTCTGATACACGGCAGAGTCCTCTTTCACTCGCATAATTCCGGAAGAGCCGAACTTCCTGCCAGTAACTGGTTGCACCGCCCTGAAGGCGCGCAGTTGCTTCAGCACGTCCTCGTAGCTCTTGAACGTGTGCTTCGAGCGGGATTCCCGCAGTTGTTCCGAAAGGCTCATGGGAGGACATTGGGGGCAAGGGGCTCAAAGATCAAGTTCATCGAATAGGCACGTTCCGGTGGCTGGCAAGGTAGGGATCAAGTCATCGTATCTCGTCCTCGGGTCAAGCGGTCATGGATCGAGCATCCACGCCCCCTCTCCAAGTCTCCCATCCTTCAATGTTCAGCGTTCGATTTTCGCCTCCGTTCCTCCCTTCCCTCCTGTTCCAATCCGGAAACTTCACAGGAGATAACAGAGACAACGAAGCTCCATCATCCAGAGTCACCGCAGAGCAGCCGAGAGGCAGAGAACGCGGAGGCCATTGGCAGAGGAATGGTTGGCAAGGGAATAATCCAGTCATCGAGTGGATGAAGACTGTCTCCTGCTCGTCCTCGAACTCAGTGCACGGCGTTCGATGTTCGATGTTCGATGTTCAACTTCCTGACAGCTTGGATTCATCTCGATTGAGGCACTGCCAATGCCTGCTCAGCCATCTCTGCAAAGAATCGCCTCCCGGCCCTTTCCTGCACCGTTAGCGCAGCGGCCAGGGGGCCGGGCGTGGGGCCGGCTGAATGTAACCGTACCCGCCCACCGACATGCGGCTGGCCAGCGGATCGCCATAAACATACGTCCGCGTCACGGGCGTCAGGTAGTTGTTCGACGTGTAGGTGCGCGGGTAAGACGTACCGTAACCGTACGTGGGCGCGCCGTAGCCAGAGTAACCGCTGCCGTAGTACGTGGGGCCGGCTGTGGCTGGGTAGGTAGTGACATAACCCGGCGTGCTATAGCCCGCAGGCGTGTAGCCATAAGGGCGGTTGTCGTAGCCGCAGGAAGCGAGCGCACCGGCCAGCGTCAGGCTGCAGGCGAGCCAAGAAAAAGTTTTCATCAGGGTGGAGGTGGAGGGTTGGGGTTGCTGACAGGTTGGGAGTGTTCCCGACGCAAGACTACGCAGCGGCGGGCACATTCGCCATGGGGTCTCCAACCCAATCTCCCTGCACCGTTCTTGCGCGGCTCCTGCCTTCGGCTTTCGTGATTCCTTGTTCCCCGCCTGCACCGCTAGGCGAAGCCTTGCGGGCAGGGATGTTCGCTGCTCTCCCGCAGGTCAAAGAGTCAAGGCTTGGTCAAGCGGTCATGGATCGTGCATCCAGCAGCTAGGATCCAGTCTTCTCCCAGCCTCCCCGTCCACCGTCCACCGCCCACTGACCACCGTCCCCAGGTTTGACTCGCTCGCGCCTCACGCTCGTCTCGGGCTGCGCCCAACGCTTCGCGTTGTCTGTCTCACTGCTCGCCAAGCAGTTCGGCTCCTCGTCTCCCAGTCCCCACTTCTCCACTTCTCCACTTCTCCACTTCTCCACTTCTCCACTTCTCCACTTCTCCACTTCTTCCCCCTTCGATGCTCCCGCCCTATTCAACCAGCACGTTGACCGTACCTTCCCGCGCAGGCGCAGCCTCCTTCTCGAACGGGCGGCGGTAGATGAAATGCAGCACGGTCTTCCCCGGCTTCTCCGCCTGGAACTGCCACCGCTCCGTGCCGCCCACCCCCACCATTTCCGGCGCGTGCGGGCGGCTGCGGTACGCATCGCTCAGCTTCCGCACCACCGTGGCGTCTTCCTTGCCATCCAGCGCCCAGCGGTAACCTGTCGAGGGGTTGGACTCCAGCGCGACGGTGAAGGTCTCCCCCGTCTTCTTCCGGATCGAATCCCCCGCTTCCGGCACCTCGGCCGCCACGGGAGGCTTCGGCGCAGGGCCGCAGGCAGCCAGACTCATCGCCACCACCACCAGCATAATCGCAACAGGCATTCGCATGGCAAGAGGTTGCCGTCCAGCCAGCGTCCTGTCCATGGAAAACCGAACTCCGCCAGCCTGACCGCAGCGCCTAGTCTTCTCCTTACCGCCCGTTCCAATCTCCGACCATTCGACATTGATTCGCTTCGCTCCCCTTCGGGCTCCTACGTTCGTCTGTCGCGCTCCGCTCGGCTCGTCATTCCGCATTCGTCATTCTTCCCCCCTCCACTCCCTGTCTCAAGCGCAGCCGTCACCTCGTCTCCTTGTCCGTCGAAACCTTCATCCTTCGCAGTCTTGCTACGGAGAACGGATCAGCGAAGACGGATTCCTCACCCGGCGGGCTGGCGACTCTGACGCTGGGACGTCTTGCGGCTGTCAGCAATCGTCGCAGGATTCGTTCATGCTCTGTCAGGATTTTGCACACTGACCCCGGTTCTGCGCTTGCATCCGTTTTGTTCGCCCTCGTTCGTGCCTGTGATGTGTTCATCGTATAGACGCTAGGGTGTGTCGTGACGGACGGAAGGTTTGGCCCAAGTCATGTGTCGATGTATCTCATAAGCTCCGTGCAATATGGGCGGAAGTGTAATGACGAGAGCAACCAAGGCAACTCTCCAGCGCCTTCTTGTGATGCAAAAGCCTCTGAATGCCAGCCGAATTGCTAATCCCGTCGGTATCGACCATAGCCAGATAGTAGTCAGCACACCTTCCGCCACCGCTCCAAAGCAGTTCGAGTAGAACGCTGAAGTGCCAAGGGCTGGAAACTCAGCACTCTCGCCAGCCCTCCTCAGAGGATAATCAAGAGACAACGAACTGATGGCCATCGAAAACCAGCACCAGACGCCGAAAAGCGTCAACGCCACTGTCGAACACAATACCCGAATACCAACGCTATCTCTCCTGGGATTATCGCTGGGATAGAATAACGGGGCTGGCTCGATCTCAATCATGTGCGAGTGGCGGCTCAATAGGTGGGCGAGACTTTATGGCTGCGGCCCGACTTGCGTGAGCAGGTCGGAAGCGCAGCACGTTTGCTTGAAAAAGGCGTGGTGTGCTGGCTGCATACGAATCGCGG
>JAYVIO010000412.1:0-7241 GCA_043770175.1 Verrucomicrobiales bacterium
CATCGCCGGCCTGCAACTCCTGCGCATCATGAAGGAAACCGGAGAGCCGCTCAGCCAGCTCCGCAAGTGCCTGAAAAAATTCCCCCAGTCCGCGCGCAATCTGCATGTGCGCTCAAAGCCGCCGGTTGCCGATCTCGTCGAGGCGCAGAAGATCATCAAGGAGACCGAGAAGAAGCTAGGCGACTACGGCCGCGTGCTCCTCCGCTTCTCAGGCACCGAGCCGCTCATCCGCCTCCTCGTCGAAGGCCGCGATGTCGAATACCTCGAAGCCCAGGCCGACAAAATCGCTTCGGCGGTGCTGGCGCAGATTGGCTAATCAGTCCACTTTATGAAAAGCAACTTCGAGCCAGCAATGGTCATAGGCTCATGCATCTTGATCGGATGCGGAGTGATTGGGTTGGTCATGACCAGCCCGCGTGATTTTGGTCCTATGCTGGCGGCTCTCTCAATCTTCTTTGGTGTTGGCTTTCTCCACAAGTTCTGGAAACCTTCGAACGAAGATTGAAGGGATGCATTATTTCATCACCGGCACCGACACCGACGCAGGCAAGACCTACGTCACCTGCCTGCTGCTGGAGGCGTTGAAACGCTCTGGCAAACGCGTCGCCGGCTTCAAGCCCTTCGTCTGCGGCTCACGCGATGACGCCATCCATCTCGCCAACGCCAGCAGCGAAGGTTTGACCGTCGAGGAGGTCAATCCCGTCTGGTTCAAAGTGCCCGCCGCGCCCTACGCCGCCGCCTTGATGGAAAACCGCCGCTTCGAGCTGAACGAAGTCATCGCCAGCTTCCACGCTCTCGCGCAACGCCACGATCACGTCCTCATCGAAGGCGCCGGCGGCTGGGAAGTGCCGCTCAACGAATTCGCCACGATGGCTGACTTCGCGCAACGCCTCGCGCTGCCCGTCATCGTCGTCGTAAACAACAAGCTCGGCTGCCTCAACCACACGATTTTAACCGTCCGCAACATCCAGGCCCGCGGACTCACCTGTGCTGGAATCATTCTCAACTACGTCCACGACGAACGCGACGCCGCCAGCATCAGCAACCGCATGGTGATGGAGCATTTCCTCGATGTGCCCGTGCTCGCCGAAATCATGCACGGCGAGACGGAGATCGAGTGGCCGCTGTGAGCTGTAAGTAAAACAGTCACGGAGTCGCGGTTGACAAGATTCCCGCCAGCCGTTCAATCGCAGCAATGGCCGGCACAAGCTCGCCACGACCTCAAACATCATGAAAACATCTCTCATTCTGTGCCTGGCAATCCTGATGGGTGCGCCTCTCGCTTATGCAGACAAAGCGGTCGATTATCCGAAGGATGCCCCCGTGCTCACCATCTCCCTGCCGGACACTTGGGAGGTTGACCTCGACGACGACGGCCTGATGGCCACGCCTACCAAGGATGACGACAGTGTGATCGTCGAACTGGTCGATCTCGAAGCCGGGCTGGACAGCTTTGATGCCGCAGTCAAAGAAGCCAAGGAGACCATGTCCGAGTTCAAGAACATGAAGTATGACGAGATGGAGAAGGGTCAAAAAGACGGCCTGGGCATCGCCATTCTCAATGCCCAGGGTGAGGACGAGCACGGCAAGGCCTTCATCAATCTTGTGCTGCTTGCCAAACCAGGGGCCAAGAATTTCATTCTGCTGTCCTGCATCTCCTCCAAAGAAGGCAGCGACAAACACGGCGCGGCCATCGGCGCCTTGATCGGCTCTCTCAAGGCCAAATAACCCGGTTCCAATCTCTAATTCACCCGAGCGACCCCTTTTTCACCTCCTGAAGAAGGGGTTGTTCATTTCAAACCACATCCACACATCCCATGAAACCATTCCTCCTCATCTGCCTGTCCGTTCTTTCGCTCGGTGCCATCGCCAAGGCCGATCAAGTCATCAATTACCCCGCTGACAAGCCGATCTTCTCGATTGCCTTTCCCGACGGCTGGAAAGTGGAGCCCGGCGATCAATCCGTCTCCGCGTCGTCCGCAGACGAACTGGTGAACATGGAACTGATCGCCCTGGATGCCGATGAGGCCGCCAGCGCCATCGACGATGCCAAGGAAAGCCTCGAAGAAGAGCTCAAAGGCATCAAATGGCTCGCCGAGCCGGAGAAAGGTGAGATCAATGGCATTGGCGTGACCTTCCTGAACGGCAACGTGACCGTCGAAGGCGTGAAGATGGCGGTGAACTGTGCCGTCTTTGCCCCCAAGAAGGCGGACAAGTTCTTCATGCTCTTCAATATCATCCCGCTGGAATCGCTGAAGCAGCATGGCGACGATGTCAGCAAGGTTATCAACTCCATCAAAAGCAAATGAGCGATAATCCAACCACCCAGGTGGTCAAGGCGGGCGTTTCCGTCGCGCTGGTGATCTGCGGTGTCCTGTTCATCGCGCTCTGGCTCTGCGGCGCGGCAGCGCTCGGCATGATGAAACTGATGGCCAGCTTGATGGCGAATGACTCCGGTGCTGCCTCGAACGAAGCACACGTGACGCTCATCTTCGGCATGATGGGCGGGCAATTGCTCACGGGATTGGCCGGCATCCCAGCCGGGCTGGCCTTTTTCTGGCGCGGCTGGCGCAAGCGGCTGCTGTGGACTTTTCTCATCATGCTTGTCGCCGGCCTTCTGATTCAAGCCGCCGCCTTCTGGAACTTCTTCCCCTCATGAAACTCGCATTTCTCTTCCTGCTGCTTACCACCCTGTCCGCCTTGGCGGAGCCACAAACGCTGTTCTTTGCCCAGGAAAACGCCAAAGAGTACACTCGCATCGCGCTGGTGATTGATGGCGAGCAAGTCACCGGCACGCAGAACTGGCTGCCGAAACAACCAGATGGCCATGGTGCCCACGGCACGATCAGTGGCGTCCTCACCGGCGGCATCATCCAGGTGCTCTATTCCTATACCATCGAAGGCTCCGAGCAGTCCGAGGAAGAAGTGCTCAAACTCGACGGCGACAAGCTCTTCATCGGTGAAGGCCAGTTGCAAGAAGACCCCAAAAACAGCAGCCGGTTGAATCTCAAGGAGCCCAACAAGGTCAACTTCAAGCAAGCGCTCAAAAAAATCGCAGTGAGCGAACCGAAAGCTGGCACACCCGAGCGCAAAGCCATCATGGACGCGATGCGCGCCCCGGTGGTGAAACAAGCCGGTTCGCCCGTCCTTTTCACCGGCAACGTACGTGTGAGCGGCGCATGGGCACGGTTTCAGGGCAATGTGCAGACCGCCGATGGCAAGAAACCGAAAAACGCGGACTTCGCCGACTTGATGGAGCTCGATTTCTTCGCGCTGCTGAAAAAGGACGAAGGCGGCACATGGCAGGTCATGCACCACGGTTTCGCGGGAGACATCGGCGTCACCGAAGAAGCGAAAGAAAACTTTCCCGACGCGCCCTGGGTGCTGTTTCAGTGAGTTGCCGGCTTCACGATTCGCCGCATCGCTCCCACCACCACTAGCCCCGTCAAGATGCCCAGCGCCATCGATGGTGGAATGTCGCTCGGCCAATGCGCGCCGCAGTAGATGCGTGAATAGGCCACGGTAGCAGCCAGCAGATACATGATGAAGCCGGCACGGCGGTAGAAGCACGCGATGACTGTGGCGGCGGCGAAGAGGTTGATGGTGTGGCTGGAGGGGAAGGACTTGCCGCGAACTTCGCTCCTCGGTTCACTCGCTTTGACCACCGGCTTCTCGAACAAACGCAGGAACGCAGGCGAGGCGGTGCCCAGATCGCGCACGGTCACGTCTGCCAGCGCATCGCGCGGCCGCACGCGGCCAATCGTCTTTTTCAGCGTGTTTGAAATCACGCCATCGCCGAGACCAATGGCGATGCCGAGGCAGACCAGCATCAAGCGCGCGCGTTTGCCTCCTCGCCAGGCCGTGAGCAGTACCGCCATGATGAGCACCGGTATCCACGCCTCGATGGCTGATAGTGCCGGCATCAGCCAGTCGAGCATCGGATGTGTCCATGCACTGTTGATCTGATGCAGCAGGCTGAGATCCCAGGCGTTCATTGCGCGCGCACCGCCTTCCACGATTTCAAATTTCGCCCCAGATACACGCTAAACTCGCGTGTTTCCTGGCCCAGCGGGATGCGGATGTCACCGCGATGCTCCAGTTTCTCGAAAGCCTCGGTGAACACCGCATTTTGCAGAAGACCCTGGCCTGGATTCGGATCAAGGATGAGCGCATCAGAGCCGAGCCTTTCTTCCGGCCCCGGCCAGATTTCATATTGCGATTGCACCGTGTCACTCGGCTCCCAGCGGTACAAACGTGGATGCGACGGCATGTAAAACGCCATCTGCGCCGCGTGGTAGCGATGCCCGAGCGCCATGACGAAGGTCTTGTCACGCTGCGGCACCTGATCGAGAAATTTCTGCGCCTCGATCCCCGCCTCACGCCAGCCACGGATGCTGGCCAGTTTGTTGATGCTCTTCAAATCGGTGGCGAAGATGACCACGAGCGCGAGATGCACGATGACGACGAGCATTCCGCCGACACGCAGCGACCAGCGCCGCCAGCCTGGATTTGCCATGGTGGGCAGTCCACCGCTCATCCACGCCGCCGCCAGAATGAACGCGGGCACAAAGAATGCCGCGGGCCAGTTCGGATTGATGCGCTGTCGCAGCGCCAACACTGCAAAGCACGCCAGAGCCGGAGCCGAGGCCAGCAGCAGGAACAACGCAGGCCGCGTCAGCTTCGCCCGCTGCTTCACCGCCACAGTCATGGCCGCGATGAGCGCCACAAAGGTCACCGGCGTGTAGATCAGCGCCTGCAGACCGATGTTTTCGAGCGTGCGGCCGATCCATTTGCCGAAACCAAGGTTCTGTGTGTCGAAATGATGCTTTGTGTGTTCCAGCGTGATCCACGCATGCTGCTGATTCCAAATCAGTACCGGAATAATGAACGCCATGCCGAGCACCATCGCGATCCACATCCGTGGATTGCGCAGCAGCGCACGATCCTCACGCGAAACGACCGCGAACAGCAGCATCAGCGCCGGAAAGGCCAGCATCATCTGCTTGCTCAGCGTGCCGACGCCAATGACCAGCGCCAGCGCCAGCCAGCGGGTGTTGCACGCCGGTTTTTGCGCCGCGAACCAGAACAGCAGCAGCGCCAGCGACCAGCACAGCAGCAGCGGCGCATCAATCGTGAGCAGCAGGTTTAGCCCGGCGTTCGCAATCGTCAACAGCACCAGCAAGGCGGTGAGGAAAGCGGTGCGCGCATCAAACAGCACCAGCGCGATGCGATGGATGATGATGAGCGTCGTCGTGCCAAGCAGCAGCGCCGCAAACCGGATGCCCCATTCCGCATTTCCCGTGATCCAGCCGATCACGCCCATCATCCAGCCGATCATCGGCGGTTTGCTGTAGTAGCACCAGTCCGGCCTGCGGCCCCAGTCCCAGTAATACGCCTCATCACCCGCCAGATCCGCCCCGTTCACAAACAGCAGCATCACGCCGACGCGCACGAGAAAAACGGCGGCCAGCAGCCACCAGAAGCGTTTGAGCCAGGTCGAGGAGTCAGAAGCGGGAGTCAAAGACATGCGCCGCGATCATAGCGGTGCCCGGCGGCTGCGAAACCGGGAATCCAATGTGTTGATCTTGTTTCTTGGCAAACCGCCACCGTGGCGTCATCATCGCGGCGTGAATCTCCGTCTGACCATCGCCGTGATGCTGCTGGCCATCTCCACGGCCAACGGCTTGACGATTGTGGGTTTCGATGCCGCCACGAATGACCGCTTCGCGTCCGGCTATCCTTCCAGCCCTGTAGCGAACACCTCGGCCTCCTTTCTTGGCAATGGTTATGATCTCTCCGGCGTCGGCTGGAACCCCGATCTGGCGACCCAGAGCTTCGCCATGATCAGCGACCGGTACTTTGTCTATTCCACCCACTACGGCCCCGGCTCCACCATTGATTTCCTCAGCCCGAAGCTGGGAAGGGTCGTGAGCTATGGGGTGAGCGCCATCAACTACGCCTTCACCTTCAACGGCCAGACCAGCGATTTCCATGTTGGCATGATCAGCGATCAAGACGGGCTGAATCCCGCCCACGGCATCGCCAGCTATCCCATCCTCGATTTGCCCACCATCGAAAGCTACCTGGGCCTTCCCGTGCTGATTTACGGGCATGGCGGTGGCGTGAACAGCAGCACGCGCCTCGGCGCCAACGTTGTGGACGCCTACGGCGCCTACGACCTCAACAACGATTCGACGGACGACAACTACGGCATCGGCTACAGCTACCAGCCCACCCAAAACGGCGACTTCCTGTTTCAATCCGGGGACTCCACCAGCCCCACCTTCGTACCCTGGAACGGCAGCCTAGCCCTGCTGGGTACGCACTCCGCCGTCGGCACCATCGACGGCACCTACTACTCCATCGACAACCTCATCGCCGTCTATCTCGATCAAATGGCCACACAGGGCATCGACTTCAGCGTTGTTCCCGAACCCTCACGCGCCCTGCTTCTGCTCCTCGGTGCTTGCGCCCTGCTGCGGCGCAGGCACCGTGCGCCACGGGAATGATCAACGACACGGCACAGCACGAAATCGACTGGCTCTACAGCACGCAGCTCTTCGGCATCAAGCTGGGACTGGATAATATGCAGCGGTTGCTCAGCGAGCTGAATCTTCCTGCGGCGGGCCAAAAATTCATCCACGTCGCCGGCACGAATGGCAAAGGCTCCACCTGTGCCTTCATGCATTCGATCCTGAAGGCCTCAGACATCAATGCCGGCCTCTTCACCTCGCCGCATCTCATTCATTTTGGTGAACGCATCCGCGATGCCGAGCGCATGATCACGCCTGATGAGATCGCCGCCGGCATCACACGTCTGCGCGAACGCGTCGCCGACTGGAACCCGCATCCCACCTTCTTTGAACTCACGCTCGCCCTTGCCCTCGAATGGTTCGCTGAGCGGAAAAACGAGTGGATCGTGCTCGAAACCGGCCTCGGTGGCCGCTTGGACGCCACCAATGCAATCACGCCTGCCGTCTGCGTCATCACACCCATCGGCTGGGATCACATGGACATGCTCGGCGACACTTTGGCGAAGATTGCCGCTGAAAAAGCGGGCATCATCAAGCCCGGCGTCCCGGTGATCACGATGCGACAGAATGAGGAGGCGCTGGATGTCATCCAGCGTACTGCGGCTGAGCGCAAAGCACCGCTCACGATCATCGAAACCCCTTGGACCGGTGAAACCGGCCTCCACGGCCCGCATCAACGTTGGAATGCCGCCATGGCCGTCGCTGCAC
>JAYVIO010000413.1:0-2691 GCA_043770175.1 Verrucomicrobiales bacterium
CTCGTTCCATCTCGGCTATCGAATCGAAGTAGCCCACGATGAACGCGGCGCTGAACGACTCGCCCGCCTTGATCGGCCTTCCGCCAAACTCCTCAATCATGCAGATGTAGCCTCGTTGGTGACACCATGCCTCCGACACCACGGACGGTTCCAGTGTCATCCCCGCCAGCCACGGGCCGTCGGCCCCCGTCTTCGGATCGCGCAACCGATACGCGCGGATGAAACGCTTCGGCACCGGGTCGCGGTCGCGGCGGTAGTTGAACTTCTCATCGGGTGCGAAGTCCTCCAGAAACTCGATGGGCGGAATGCTCCCGTGATAGCTCAGGTAAACTTCGCTGAAAGTATCGCCGCGCCGGTGCTTGATGTGTCCCGGCATGTCCAGCCGCAGGAACATCGCCTCGCTGGCATTGACGCTCGTGATCTTGTCGCTCGAAATGAAGTAACGCTGCCCGGCGGGGAACACGATGGTCTGCTCCCACCGTGAACCGGTCTTCTTGCCCGGTGCGGCCAGCCGGTATTGATAGCTGCTCTGCACGGCGAGGAAGTCCTTGCCACGAATCACCGTCGGCGCGAGTTCCTTCGCCTGCGTGCAAATCTGTGGTCCCTCGATGGAGCGCTTGGGCGTCTTGCCATGAAAAAGGTTGTTGAACTCGTAAGCCAAGTCCCCCGGCAGCTTGGCCCGATACGCCTCATCGCTGCCCGGCTCCATGATCCAGTCCACGATGTCCAGGCCGAAGCCCGCGTCGCGAAAGCCGCTCTTCTTGTCGAAGAACGTGCCGCCGGCAATGCCGGAGACGTAGCCCTTCTTGCGCACAACCGCTGCGAGCGTCGGGGTGGAGAGCTTGATCTGTTCGGCATCCTCCGTGACTTCAAATTCCGCTGCGGCTGCCAGCGAGGTAGCCCACGAAACACACCAAACACACAAAAGTAGGAGAGGATGAAAACGGCGATGCATGGGTGGCTCCTTTCGTGGGCTACTTCCCGCCGAAGCTGAAGTCATCGAACAACGTCACGCTGTCCGCCTTCGTCCATACGCCGACCTGGCCGGCGTCCTTGAACGTCGCATCCTCCGCGTCGAAAAGATGCTGACCATCGAGGGAGACCTTGAAGGCCGGGCCGTTGAATTCCACCCGCAGCGTGTGCCACTGGCCCGGCGCGATCTTGAGGTTCGTGCCCTTGAACTGCGTCCGCTTGCCGTTCACGAAGTGGTAGATGCGGACGTTGTTCTCCAGGACATTCGCGCGGGCGATGTAGTAGTTGTCCGCGTCCTTCGCCCGCCAGATCACACCGCCCGCCTGGTCATCCTCGCCACTGACCGGCTTGAATTTCACTTCCACGAAACCGTCCTTGAGGCTGGTGCCGTTCTGGAGGCAGATTGGGTAAGCCGCCACGCCGGATTGCTTCAAGACCTGGCCTTTGCTGGGGGCCGAGTCGTCCTTCTCGATGGTCCACTTCGGCTCGCCCGTGCCGGTCTTGGTCGCGGTCCAGCCGTCCGGGGTTTTGCCGGCAGCGGCGGAATCAAAGTTGATGGTGTCGGCGCTGGCCGTCAGAGCCAGAGCGAGGGAGGGGAGGAGCAGGAGTTTCATACGAGTGGGTTATTTGACGGTTTTATTTCCAGCCGCTTCCCAGGCCTCAAGACCGCCTTCGAGGTTCATCACGTTGGTGAAGCCGGAATTTTTCAACAGCGCCGCCGCGCGCGCCCCGCGAATGCCCGCGTGGCAGTTCACGAGTACGGGTTTGGACGGGTCAAGTTTCGCCATCAGCGCCGAAAAGTCGGATGCATTCACATCCAGGTTCAGCGCGCCGGGGACGTGGCCGTCCGCGAACTCCTTCGCCGTGCAGACATCCACCACCGTCGCGCCCTGGGCGCGGGCTTGCTCGTAGGCGGCGGGACTGTTGTTGAACGCGACGCCCTGCTGCACCAGCAGGGTGCGATGCAGGGATTCGGCGAGCGTCCGCGCCGGCCCGCGCCCCCAGTAGTGGAGGAAGAGATAGCGCGGTGTTTCGTGCGTCATGTGATGGTGAATCGCCACGATGTTCACGCCCTCCCGGCGCAAGCTCTTGAGCACCGGCTGCAATTCGTCTTCCCGCACGGCGAAGTCCCCGGCGACGGCGGCGTTGTCGTCCGTGCCGGCGAAAGCAGCCCAGGTGTTCACGCCCATCTCCTTGGCCATCGCGCAGCCGCACGGGAGCTTCGCCTCGCGTCCGATCACGAACTTCGCCATGCCGTCCTTCGCCTGCGATTTAAGCCCAAGCACGGCTTCCAGCGGCGCGACGGTGATGGCGTTCTGCGCGGGCGCGAACGCGGAGCCGAAGGCCCGCAGCGGCTTTGTGTTGGCGGCGCGGATTTCCTTTTGCTTCGTGAGCGCGGCCCGGACGCCGCCGGCCAGTTTTGCCACCGGTCCTTCGCCGCCGATGTGCATGAAATAGACCTTGGGCTCATCGAAGAAGAAATGGTTGTGCAAGGCGGTGACGCTCAAACCGCCGCCCAGCGCGGCGGACAGCACGGGATTGACCTCGTCTTCCAACAACACGAGATCGCCCGCAACCATCGCCTCGGCCTGCTTGCCTTCCGTGAAGGCGGCCCACGTCGTCAGCCCCATGAATGGCGGCATCCGCCAGCCGTCCACCGACACGGGCAGGTCGTGGCGAGGCGCGGTGACTTTGAACACACCTTCCGCTGCGTTCCAA
>JAYVIO010000414.1:0-21583 GCA_043770175.1 Verrucomicrobiales bacterium
TCGGCTCCGAAGCGACCGAGAAGGCCGTGCCCAAATTCATCACCGAGATGCTGCAAGGCACGGGTTGCCAATGCGTGAAGCACACCTTCTACAAATACAATCACATGGGTGTCTATATCGAAGGCCGTCGCGGCACAGGTGCCTGGGAGTTCCTCGCCATCGACACCGAAAACCCCTACATCGACGAGCGTCCGCTGCTCGTCACCGGAGTGCGCGAAGCGCGCGAATATCGCATGCACTTCTGGGACAAAGGCACCCCAAACGGCGACTGGACGGACGTGGTGAAGGTGGCTGTCAGTCCGTAAAGTAGTCCGCGCAGTCCTCTGTGCGGTGATCCGAGGATTTCAAACAATCCGCACAGAGGACTGTGCGGGCCACCTTTCAAGACCATGCCCTTCGATCCCACCAAGCCCGCGAACAACTCGCCGAACTCATCGGCAGAGATGGGCAGCCAACTCACCTCGCTCAATGCCGACATCCAGCAACAAGCGACGATCAACGACCTCAACAACGCCATCGCGAATGCTTTGGCCCAAACGAGCTCGAACTCCAACGGAGTCGGCACCCTCGGCCAAGAAGCCGATGGCAGTTACAATCAGAGCCAGATGCAGATGCTATTCGACAAGCTTGATGAGCTGATCAATGCGCTGAGAAGGTAGATTTTCAGACGGGGAACCGTTAGGTGAGGGACACGTTCGCATCCTCTTCGCCTTCCTTTCCACTTGAAACACACCCTCCTCCGTCACTTCACCACCCTTCTCCTGATCACCACGGCGGCACTACACGCCGAGGTGCCGAGCAAGAAACTCGCGCCTGTTTTGCAGCCGTATGTCGATAGCAAGACGCTGGCGGGGGCGGTGGTGCTGGTGGCTGATCCTGACAAGGTGCTGGATGTGGAGGCGGTGGGTTTTGAGGATGTGGCGGCGAAGAAGCCGATGCAGACGAACTCGATGTTCTGGATCGCTTCGCAGTCGAAGCCGATCACCGCGGCGGCGTTCATGATCCTGGTCGATGAAGGCAAGGTGAGCGTCGATGATTCGGTGGAGAAGTATTTGCCGGAATTCAAAGGGCAGATGGTGAACATCAGCAGCGATCCGAAAATGCCCGAACTCGTGGCACCACGGCATCCGATCCTCGTGCGTGAGGTGCTCAGCCACACCAGCGGGCTTGATTTCAAATCGCCGATGGAAACTCCGACGCTCGACCTGAAGCCGCTAGCCGAGCGTGTGAGCAGCTACGCGAAGATGGCGCTGCTTTTTCAGCCCGGAAGCAAATCCAAATACTCCAACGCGGGTATCAACACCGCAGGGCGCATCATCGAAGTGGTCAGCGGCATGAAGTATGAAACCTTCCTCGCCGAGCGGCTCTTCAAGCCTCTGGGCATGAACGACACGACCTTTTGGCCGAACCAAGAGCAGCAAGCACGCCTCGCGAAGTCCTACAAACCCAACGCGGCGAAGGATGGCCTCGAAGAACTGCCCGTCGGCCAGCTTCTCTATCCGCTCGACAGCCGCGAGCGCTTCCCGATGCCCGCAGGCGGCTTGTTCTCGACCGCGAATGACCTGTCGCTCTTCTACCGCATGATGGCGAACGGCGGCACCTTCAATGGCGTGCGCATCCTCTCCGAAAAAGCTGTGCAGACTGCGACCAGCGATCAATCCGGCGAAGCCAAATCGAACTATGGTTTCGGCTTCGGCACCGATGGCAAATCCTTCACACACGGCGGCGCTTACGGCACGAACTCGCGCTACGACCGCGAGAACAAACTCGTCACCGTCTTCCTCGTGCAGCACGCCGGTTGGTCCGGCGATGGAAAAAACATCCTGCCCACATTCCAAAAGGCCGCGACGGCTGCGTTTGGCCTCAAAGGCAAAGCAAGCGCCCCCACTCTCAACATCGGCATCAACAGCGCCCCTACCTCCGTCTTGAAACCCCAGCCTGCCGCGAAATGAAAACGCCTCTCATTCTTCTCTGCCTCATCGCCTTCACTTCACTCCAGGCTGCCGATGCGCCGGTGAAGCCAGTTTTGAAAATCCAGCCGGGCAAGGTCATCGTGCCGACGGATGCCATGCGGCGCATCTGGGGCGAGCTGGTCAGCATCGATCTCAAGACACGCAGCGGCACGTTTCGCAAAGAAGGCACGGATGAGATCATGCCTTTCACGGTGCTGCCGTATGCCGAGCTGTATCATCATGCGGCGTTCGGCGATTTGCAGGACTTCCGCATCGGGATGCGCGGCATCTTTCGCATGCACGAGGCTGCGGATGGTCAGTGGACCTGGCTGACTTACATCCAGGACCAGATGAACATGATGTTTGGCCACAAAGAATACTTCTACGTGGACAGCATCGACTCCAGCGCGGGCACACTCACGGTGACGCAGGCGAACGCGGACAAGAGTTTCGTTCGTGAAAAGGGCATCCTCATTTCCACGGACGGCGAGACGAAGTATTGGAAGAATGGCACCCCAGCGAGCTTTGCCGACATCAAATTCGGCCAGGCACTGCGCACCGAGACCCACGGCATCGGCAAAGGCAAAACCCAGATGTGCTGGAACATCTTCCTCGACGACGCCAGCCTCCTCAAATTTCAAACCGCGCAGAAGACTCTCAACACCAAACGCCTCGCCGAAGAAGGCGCACCAAGCTACACCGACACTGCAAATGGCACCACGCTCGAGCTCACGCTCTTCCAAGAAAGCGGCGACATTGCCCGCGCATTGAAAGTCGGCCAAAAAGTCCGCGTCGCCCCTGCCGGAGTCGATCGCAAAGCCATCGGCACACCCGTCCCTGGCACGATCTCCGCCGCGAAGATGCAAGGCAACCTCGGCAAAGCCACCGTGACACTCGACGCGCCCGCGACAGGTTTTGTCGTTGGTGGCGTGGCGCGCCTGTGGCCGACAGCGAAGTAGAACGATGCCTCTGGCTCGTTAAACGACTTCTGCGCGCATCTTGCCCGCAGTCTCGGCGACCAAGATGGTCTCCGAACCAGCCGACGACCGGGACGGCTCGTTCTACGGGCACACGGCCATCACTTCTTAGCCGTCAGCTCCACCTCCGTCTTCGGCGGCTCGAGATTGAACATACTCTTCGCCGTCGTCGCATTCCACACGCGCAGCACGCTGTCCTGGCCACCACCGAGAATCGTCTGCCCATCGGGTGTCGCTGTGCGAGGGCTTGATCTCGCGCGCGAGCGTGCCGTCGGCGGTGTTCCAAATCTTCAGCTCGCCGCTGCGTGAGGGCGAGCCGCAGCCAGTGATGAGATGCATGCCATCGGCGCTGAACGCGAGGCTCAGCACACGGTTCACGATCGGCGATTTTTCATCGACGGTGCCAATGGTGCGAGCGAGCGTCCAAGTTTGAGCGGCGCTCCACTTCACAGGTGCTTGATCTTTCGTGCTAGCGATGATGCTGCCGTCGGTGGTGCCAATGAGTGATTGGACCGCGCCGCTCTTGTTGTGGTAACTGGCGCATGGGATGCCTTCGACGTTCCAGGTACGGATCGTTTGATCTTCGCCAGCAGTGGCAACAGTGAGACCATCAGTTGTAAAGGTGATGGCTTGCACGGGAGACTCGCTGCTGGGCAAGGCTTTCTTTGCTACTTCGAGATCCGCATCGGTCTTTTGTTGCGTCGTGGCAGCTTTTGCCGATGAGGCCTTGGCATCAATGAAGGCCTGATCGGCTTGCTTCACGGCGAGCTGTGCATCAGCGAGCGCCTTCACGGCGGAGACCTGGGTGCTCTCGGCTTTCGTTACGACTTCCTGCGCGGCGGGTTTGATCTTGTCGTCGGTGATCTTGGCGAGCGCAGCTTTGGCATCTACCAAAGCCTTGTCCGCTGTCTTGATCGCATCGCCAGCCTTCTTCACGGCATCTGCTTTCGTGGTCTGCGCCTTGGCGGCATCGTCGAGCGCAGTCTTCCAATACGCGATCTCGGTCTTCGCATACAGGCTCGCGCGTTCGGCCTCTGCCAGCTTCATTCGCGCACTGTGATCGCCCTTCAGTTCGCTGATCAGTGTCCCGCGATCCAGGCTCCAGAGCTTGCCTGCATTGCCTCCTGCCGAGGCGAGAATCTTCCCGTTCGGTGAAACGGCGACTGCTGTGACCGGCGCGCCATGATCCATCTGTCGCGCCTGCCGGTTTTGCTCCACGGCCCAGTGACGGATCGTGCCATCCATGCTGCCGGAGACGAGTTGTTTGTCGTCTGATGAAGTGGCGAGGCAAGTGACGGGCTCGGTGTGGCCGGTGTATTCTTTGACGGGCTTGAAGGCATCGCCTTCCTTCGTCGGCACATCCCAGATGCGCACCGTGTTGTCTCCGCCTGCCGTTGCAAACCGTTTGCCAGCAAGCAGCCAAGCCACCGCGCTGATCTCGCCCGGCACGTCGAGCTGTGCGAAGACTTTGCCGCTCGCGATGTCCCACACGCGCACCGTTTTGTCCGCAGAGCCCGAAGCGAGCTTCGAGTTATCCTGTGAGAAGCGCAGGCTCGTCGCCGGCGCACTGTGACCTGGAAACGTTTTTACTTCCCTGCCCGTCGCATCCCACAGGTCAATCGCGTTGTCTTTGCCCGCTGTGGCAAACCACTTGCCTTCAGGGCTGACTGCCACCGCGCTGGCCGCTGCATTGCCAGGGTCATCTGCGGCGCGCTCGGCTGACGCTGCCAGAGCTTCGCCATGCGATACTCGCCCGAGGCCAGGGTCATGCACGGCGCTGAAGGCGAGAGACTGCACATAGTCGCGCTGCGCGAACTTGCGGCCCGCAGGGTCAGCGAGCTTCGGATCATCGAGCCGCGCAACGACCTGCCCCGTCGCGATGAGATACACGAAGATCTGATTCGCCCGGCCACAAGCTGCGAACTGCCCGTCGCCCGACACCGTGAGCGCGAGGATCGGGTGCAAGCCCGGCGGGAGCGGACGCCATACCAGAGGCTTCGGCTTCGCATTCACCGTGCCCGTCGCGCCTTGGTCAATCCATGCCTTCACCACCGCCAGTTCATCCGCCGTCAGCGGCACCGCGCCGACCTTATTGTTTTTCGGCGGCATGAAGGTCTTGTTCACTTGTGTCACCGTTTTGATCAGCCGACTCCGCTCGCTGTGTTTCGGCACCACCACGGGACCGCCGTCACTGCCCTTCAGGATGGACATCGGAGTCTCTAGCACGAGTTCCGCCTCCGCGTTGTCGCCGTCGTGAGAGGCGAGGCAGTTGCGCTTCAAAATGAGCAGCACCTGCGATTAAAGTCCACCTTCTTCGCCTGCGCCACAGGATCAGCCGCCGACAACGGAATTGACACAATGAGCGCCAATGCCGACATGAGCTGCGGCTGGTTGAATGGGATCGCGAGACGGGCAATTTTGGCGGGGAACATGGGGCCATACTAATCGTAGCATGGTCGCGATTTCTTCCGCTCCATCTGCCGCGCATGCATCCGCCGATGCCCTTCTTTATGGCATATCCGGCGGTTCATCGACTTGTGCGTTGCTGCGCGCTAGCCGCGTCTTGATGCCGATAGTTAAGAGAGCCTGCTTGCACTCATCTTTACCCGCTTAATAGTCATTTACGAATGATCGCCCGCACCTACTCTGCCACCCTTGTCGGCGTTGACGCCGTGGAAGTGGAGATTGAATCGCATGATGGTGGTGGGACTCCCAAGATGTTTATTGTCGGTCTGCCAGATACATCGGTGAAGGAAAGCCGGGAGCGAGTCACGGCGGCGATTTCCTCATGTGGGTTTGCGATGAATGATGGCGTGACGACAGTCAATCTCGCGCCTGCCGATTTGAAGAAGGAGGGACCTGGTTTCGATTTGCCGATTGCGATCTCGCTGATCGCGCATCGTGCCCGCGTTCCCATTGATGCCCTCGGTGAAACCGCGATGATCGGCGAACTGGCTCTGAACGGCGAACTGCGCCCCGTGCGCGGCCTCCTGGCCGTGGCACTGGAAGCGCGGAGGAAGGGCCGCAAACGCCTCCTGGTTCCCAAGCGAGCTGCCATTGAAGCCAGCGTCGTCGCAGGCATCGAAATCATTGGCGCTCAAAACCTCCGGGAAGTGGTGGACTATCTCAAGGGCGAGATCGAGCTGACGCCGGAACCATGCCGCGCTGCCGAGTTCTTTGCGGCGGCGGATCATTACGACATCGACTTCGCCGACGTTAAAGGCCAGGGGCATGCCAAGCGCGCCATCGAAGTCGCGGTGGCGGGCGGACATAATCTCTTGATGGTCGGCCCTCCGGGTACGGGCAAGTCCATGATCGCCAAACGCATCTGCACCATCATGCCCAAGATGACTGAGGAAGAGGCCATCGAGACGACGAAAATCCACAGCGTCGGTGGCCTGCTCAACGAATCCAAGGCATTCGTTGCCACACGGCCTTTCCGTTCGCCCCATCACACCATCAGCGACGCGGGGTTGCTGGGTGGCGGCTCCAATCCTGGCCCTGGCGAGATTTCTCTGGCGCATAACGGTGTGCTTTTCCTTGATGAACTGCCGGAATTCCGCCGCAGCACGCTGGAAGTGATGCGGCAGCCTTTGGAGGATGGGAAAGTCACGATTTCGCGGGCAGCAGGGACGGTCACGTTCCCAGCCTTGGCCTTGCTCGTGGCGGCGATGAACCCATGTCAGTGTGGGTTCTACGGCGATTCCAAAAGGGCCTGTCGCTGTTCCTCGACAATGATCCAGCGCTACCGGCAGCGCATCAGCGGGCCGTTGCTGGATCGAATCGACCTGCATGTGGATGTCCCGCTCGTGGATTACAAGGCGCTCTCAAGCACAGCACCTGAAGAATCCTCCGAAGCGATCCGTCTGCGCGTGGAGCTGGCACGCAGCATCCAGGCCGAGCGCTTCAAGGGCCAGAAAGGCGTCCACACCAACAGTTCGATGACACCGCGCTTGATCAAGAAGCACTGCGAGCTGAATGCCGAGTGCAGCGGCCTCTTGGAGCACGCGATGGGGGAAATGAGCTTTTCAGCTCGCGCCCATGACCGCATCCTGAAAGTTGCGCGCACACTCGCCGACCTGAAAGGTCTGGAGAGAGTAGATGCCGACAGCGTGCTGGAGGCGATTAACTACCGCACGCTGGACCGGAACTTGTGGACTTAGCAGAGGAGGTGGCAAAGCCACGGCGTATCGGATCTGCCAGCAAGTGCGCCGATCCTATGCCGTTGACGGTCCTGTCCGTGAAGGATCCAGGCGTTTCTCAGTTCCCGGTTTTCGACGGGAGGTTTCTCGTTAAGGTCGCTGTCCAGCACGCGACAGCAAACCTCCACCCATGCGCCTCAATCACGACATCCATCTCGGCTACTGCACCAACATCCATCGCGGCGAGACGTGGGAGGAAACGTGGAGCGGACTCAAGAACTACACACTCCGCGTCAAAGACCGAGTCAGCGGCGGCAGGCCGTATGGCATCGGCTTGCGCTTGAGTGAGCAGGCGGCGCGTGAATTGAGCGCGCCTGGCAAGATTAACGAGTTCAAGGCCTGGCTTGATGCGAATGGCTGCTACGTTTTCACCATCAACGGCTTCCCCTACGGCGCTTTCCACGGCACTCGCGTCAAAGAGCATGTCTTCAAGCCGGACTGGAGCACACCGGAGCGGCTCGTTTACACGAATCTGCTCTTCGACATCCTCGCGCAACTCCTCCCGCCGGGAGTCAGCGGCAGCGTCAGCACGCTGCCGGGATCGCACAAGACCTTCGGGGTCGGCGCGGAGGAATTGACCGCGATCTTCACGAACCTGCGTCTGTGCCGCGAGCACATCGAAAAAGTCGCCACGCAGAGCGGGCACGACCTGCATCTCGGTCTCGAGCCCGAACCGCTGGGCCTGTTTGAGACGAGTGGCGAGACGCTGAAGTTTTTCGGCCTCTACCTCGACCGCAACCCGCGGGATCACGACTTCTTCAAGTTCATCGGCCTCAATTATGACACCTGCCATCTCGCCATCGAGTTTGAGGACGCCAAGAAGGCGCTTGACCGCATCACCGGGGCCGGCATCCGGCTCAGCAAGCTACACTTCAGTTCCGCGCTGAAACTGAAGCCGACTGCTGAGAACATCGCGAAGCTCCATGCTTTCGATGAACCGGTCTATTTCCACCAAGTCATCGCCAGCTACGGTAAGGACGAGCCACTGCGTCGTTTCAAAGACCTTCCCGATGCGCTGCATTTCGCGCAGACGAATCCACAAAGCCTCGGCGAAGAATGGCGCGTTCACTTCCACATCCCGATCCACGCCCAGCCCGGCGGCGGCTTCGACAGCACGCGCGATCATTTGATCGGCGCGATGGACTGGCTGGCCGCGAACCCGACGAAATGCCAGCACATCGAGATGGAAACCTACACCTGGGAAGTCCTGCCGCCCGATATGCGCAGCGGCGATGTCGTGGATCAGTTGGTGAAGGAGTATGAGTGGACGCTGGGAGAGATGGGGAAGCGTGGCATCGGAAGGTAGCCGTCCCGGCTGTCAGTGGATCGAGGCCTCCCGCCTTCGACCGGAATTAAGAAAGGCGGGACGCCTCAGTCCATCGACAGGCCGGAGGCCTATCCTCCTGCCGCCTTGACATCTCCCCTCCCTTCCCCCAAGTCTGCCGCTCCCATTTCCCCACCATGCAATCTCTCTGGAACGACCAAGAAGCCGCCACATTCGGAACCGATCTGCTCGGACAACGCGTTTACACTTCCCGTCTGCTCGGCCGGAATCCCGCCCTCGTCCTCCATGGCGGCGGTAATACCTCGGTGAAGGTCACGGAGCAGGACTTTTTCGGCGATTCGGTCGATCTTTGCTACGTCAAGGGCAGCGGCTGGGACCTGGCGACGATTGAACGCGCCGGTTTCTCCCCCGTGCGCATGGCGGCGCTGCTCAAGATGTCCAAACTCGCCACGATGAGCGATGAGGACATGGTGCTGCAGCAGCGTGCCGCGATGACGAATCCGAACGCGCCCGCCGCGAGCATCGAGGCGATCCTGCACGCCATCCTCCCCTTCAAATTCGTCGATCACAGCCACGCGAACGCCATTTCCGCCCTCACCTGCGCCGCTGATGGCGAAGCACGGGTCAAGGAACTCTACGGCAAGCGCGTCATCATCGTGCCTTACGTCATGCCTGGCTTCATCCTGGCAAGAACCATCGCCGAACTCATCGCGGGACGCGATCTGCGCATGGAAGGGATCCAAGGCATGGTCTTGCTGAAGCACGGCCTGTTCACTTTCGATGACGATGCCCGCAAGAGCTACGAGCTGCACATCGAGATGGTGACGATGGCGGAGGAATGTCTGGCAAAGCGTAGCGCAACCGTCCCGGTTGCGGATCAAAATCAGACTGCGGCAAGCGGGACGCTTGCCCTACTGGAACTCGCAAAACTTCGTCAAGCAGTCTCCAAGCAGCGTGGCGTCGCGCAGATCGCGCGCCTCAACGCTTCGCCGGAAGCCGTCGGCTATGCGAGTATTCCAAACGTCGCCACATTCGGCACACGCGGCCCTTTGACGCCGGATCACAGCATTCGCACGAAGCGCGCGCCCGCGTTCATCGGCGAAGACATCGACGCGAGCGTGCAGAAGTTCGCGGATGACTACGCGGCTTACTTCCAGCGCCACGCCAACGGCCAGACGATGCTCGATGCGGCCCCGCGTTTCGCGATCTGGCCCGGCAAGGGCATTGTGAGCTTCGGCGACACCTTGAAGGACGCCAAAATCGTCTTCGACATCGCCGAATCGACCGCTGCGACGGTCCAGATCGGTGAAGCGGTCGGCGGTTGGGAGCCGCTACCGGAGAAGGACATCTTTGAAATCGAGTATTGGGATCTCGAGCAGGCCAAATTGCGCAAAGGCCCGGCCCGCAAGGTGCATCAGGGCAAGGTGGCGCTCGTCACCGGTTGTGCCGCAGGCATCGGTTTCGCCATCGCGGAATCACTTGCTGAACAAGGCGCGCAGGTCGTCGGTCTCGACATCGACAAGGACATTCCCGACATCATGAAGAAAATCGGCGGCATCGGCATCGTCGTGAACCTCACCGAGGACCAGCCCGTGCAGGACGCGATTGATTTCACCGTGCGCGAGTTCGGCGGTATCGACATCGTCGTCAGCAACGCCGGCATCTTCCCGAAGAACGATCATCTCGACATGATGGCCCAGACGGATTGGGACCGCACCCTCATGATCAACCTCACGAGCCATCAGAAGCTCATGAACAAGGTCATCCCGTTCGTGAAGCAGGGCCTTGATGCCAGCATCATCTTCGTCGGCAGCCGCAACTTCAAAGCCCCCGGCCCGGGCGCCAGCGCCTACTCATGCAGCAAAGCCGCGCTCACCCAGCTCTGTCGCGTCGCCGCCCTCGAACTCGCCCCGCACAAGATCCGCGTCAACATCGTGCATCCCGACGCCGTCTTCGACACCAAGCTCTGGACCCCCGAAGCCCTGCTCAAGAGCGCCACGCGCTACAACATGACCGTCGAGGAGTACAAGACCAAAAACCTCATGAAGGTCGAGATCAAGAGCAAGGACATCGGCAACATGGTCAGCGCCATGGCCTCCCCGCTCTTCGCGAAGGTCACCGGCGCGCAGATTCCGGTGGATGGAGGGAATGACCGGGTGATTTGAACATGAGGCGGAGAGAATGTGACGACACTTTTCTTCGTCCTCTACGACACACCAAGCCTCATTGGCTTGCTCGGCATGATTGTTTGTTGGGCGACGACCGAACGCCTGCGATGGTTCTGCGTCGCCGCAGGAGTGTGCATGCTCCTTTTTCTATCGAATGACCTCATTGCTGAACGATGGGTGTCGCCCATAAATCCAAATGGGCACGGTCCTCACGGTCCCGGAATCAGCTTGCCACCCTTATATGCCTTGGTGAGTTGGCTTGGACTGATTCTGCTGCGTCTCGGCACCGGGCTTTACAGGTGCTGGAACAAGAACCCACGACGATTCTTCACTTTGGTGATCATCTTCGGCGCATTGCTGATCATTAGCGGTGCCATGTGGTTCATCGGTGTCCCGACTCGGTGATGACGGAACTGCGGTGTGGTTCCGTATGGACGGCGTGAATGACCGGGTGATCTAAATGTCGAATTGAACCAATTGATTCAATTTTTAAAACTTCCGACCTCCCCATGGATATGGCCGGTGTCCGCCGGGAGCGAAAAACTCAGTCAATTGAGGCACCGTCCGGCGTGGCAGCTTGAGTTCGATCCGACGCTGCTTGCCCGCCACCTCCAGTTCAATCGTGGCATCGATCTCTTTGCCGTAACTGAAGATGCGAATATGACCCGCTTCGGTTCCTGTGCGGGCTTTGGGCTGCGCCACCATCACCTGGCCTTGGAAGTCCCATTTATCTCCCAACGAGGAAAGGCTGATGAACTTCACTGGATAAGCCTTCGCGTCAAAGTTCCACAGATAAAGCGTCACTTTACCGGCGGCAAAACTGTCCCCAGAACCAAGAGCACCGAGTGATTGCTGCACGCCATGCACGACCGGGATGTTTTTCTTTTCATAATCGACAGCTACGACCAATCCAAGCTTGTCAGGCACCAACCAGACGCCGGTGTCATAGTACTTCGAGTACGTTGTGGTGGTCGATTTGCCTGCCCGCCCATCGTAAGACTCGACGACCATGGTGCCATAGTTGCATCCAGCCAAAGTCAGAACCCAAAGTGCCGCAGTGATGAGATTTTTCATGGAGTGAAAACCGGTATATCAGTTTGAGGCCACGATGGAAACTAAAATGGTCGTTGACAAGAAACGGACGGAACCACGTTGTGGTTCGCTCTTGAGATAATGTGGTGGGCGATGGGGTTCCCAGGGTTCTGCGAACCCTGGGCTGCATGACGGAAGGCCGTTGGCCTTCGGGGTGCCACGTCGAAGAAAAAGGCAGACGAACAGGATGCACGCGCGCCGTCAGAGGGTCAACTCGCCGATGCGGTGCATGACTTCGTCGGCGAGGGCTTGGTAGAGGTCTTTGCCGGTCTGGGAGTAGCTTTTGAGGTCGGGCTGCCAGAGGTCGCCGATGACGAGGGTGATCTGGGCGGGGCGGAGGGTTTTGGCACCGCGCGGATAGGCCTCGTAGGCACCGAAGAGGCGGACGGGGAGGACGGGAGCCTGGCTTTTGGCGATGAAGAGGCCGATGCCGGCTTCGGCGGGCAGCAGATTGCCGTCGAAGCTGCGGGTGCCTTCGGGGAAGATGAGGACTTTTTCGCCGCTGCGCAGGAGGCGAATGGTGGCCTTGAGGGCGGCGGTGTCGGGTTTGTCGAGGTCCACGCCGAGCACCTGCCAACTGCGCAGGAGCGCGCCCATGATGGGATGATTGAAGAGGCTCTTGCGGGCGAAGGAATGGACGACTTCATCGAAGGCGCTGCCGACGAAGGGAGGATCGAGGAAGCTGACGTGGTTGCTGGCGATGAGGGCGGGGCCGGCAATGGGCAGTTTTTCACCGCCGATGACGCGGAAGTCGAACAGGCCGTGGGCTAGTTCGCGGAAGAAGCGATGGCCGAGCCAGTAGCTGAAATTCATGACGCCGCAGGGGGAGGTTGGGAAGAATCTGGCGCTGGGGCGCGGCGTAATAACGAATAACGAATGACGAATGACGAACCGCCGAGGCGGCTGGCCGGTGTCATCCACTTGAATTCATGCGTCATGCGGATTTTATTCGGCATTCTGGTTTCGGCATTCGTCATTGCAGCCGCAGTGCTGCGATGACCTGCTCGACGGCCTGGTCGAGGGTGATATGGGAGTTGTCGATGACGGTGGCTCCGGCGGGGACGACGAGGGGGCTGTTTTTGCGCTGTTTGTCGAGGCGGTCGCGTTCGGCGATCTGGTCAGCATGGCCCTGGGCGCCGCGACGGCTGGCGCGGACTTCTTCGCTGGCATCGACGTAGATTTTGTGGGGGCTGTCGGGGAAGACGACGGAGCCGATGTCGCGGCCTTCCATGACGAGAGGGCCGAGAGCGATGAGGGCGCGCTGATCGGCGACGAGGCGCTCGCGGACTTCGTTGACGCGGGCGATGAGGGAGACGGCGCGGTTGACGGGGTCGCTGTTGAGTTCGGCATCACTCAGCGTGTGACCGGCAACGCGAACTTGGGTTTTGCCGTCGATAGCGGGAGATTCGATGACAATGTCGGCGGCAGCGCTGCGAACTGCGGCGGCGTCCTGCGGGTCGATGCCGGTTTTGAGCACGGCCCAGGTCATGGCGCGGTACATGTTGCCGGTGTTGACGTAGGTGCGGCCGAGGCGCTGGGCGACGAGGCGGGCGATGCTGCTTTTGCCGGAGGCGGCGGGGCCGTCGATGGTGATGACCGAATGGGACGCGCTCATGCTTGTTTGGCGCGGTTCATTTTGTCCACAAGGGGCTGCGGGACGGTGGACATGACTTGAATCGGGCGTGCGCCAGTGTCGCCGAGCAGGAAGAGGTCGAGGTGACGCTCGAAGCCGGGGTAGGAGGTGGAGATGCACTCGGTGCCCTCGACGGTAGTGGTGCCTTCGGCGAACATACCGGCGATGAGGAAGGCCATGGCGATGCGATGATCACCAAAGCAGGGCAGCGTGGCCCCATGCAATTTGGCACCACCTTCGATTTCCATGCCATCGGGATGCTCAGTGACGGTGACACCCATGGCGCGGAGATTTTGTGCGACAGCGGCGATGCGGTCGGTTTCCTTGACGCGGAGTTCGGAGGCGTCGCGGATGAGGGTTTTGCCACGAGCGAGAGCGCCGGCGACGGCGAGGATGGGCAGCTCGTCGATGACGTTGGGGATCACGGTGCCGCCGATGACGGTGGCGTTCAAGTCGCCGCCACGGACGGTGATGTTGCCGCGAGGTTCGCCTTCGGCATGCGTTTCGGAGTTCGTGATGAGAGCACCCATGCGCAGAAGGATGTCGATGACCCCGGTGCGGGTGGGATTGAGGCCGACATTGTTGATGGTGATCTGTGCGCCGGGCGTGGCGGCGGCGGCGACCATCCAGAACGCGGCGCTGGAGATGTCGCCGGGCACTACGATGTCGGTGGCACGCGGTTCCTGGCCGCCATAGACGCTGACGCAGTCGTCTTCACGCAGCCACTTGATGCCGAAGTGAGTGAAGAGACGCTCGGTGTGGTTGCGGGTGGCGACGGGCTCGACCACGGTGGTTTTGCCGGAAGCGAACAGGCCGGCGAGGAGGACAGCGCTCTTCACCTGGGCGCTGGCGACAGGGAGCTTGTAGTAGATGGATTTCAACGGAGCGCCGCGGATGGTGAGCGGGGCGCAGATTTTTTCGCCCTGGCCGGTGATCATGGCCCCCATCTGGTTGAGCGGGTCGGCGACGCGCTTCATGGGGCGCTTCGAGAGCGAGGCATCGCCGAAGAGTTCGGTTTTAAAATCCTGGCCGGCGAGGATGCCGGAGAGCAGGCGCATGGTAGTGCCGGAATTGCCGCAATCGACGGGCTTGTCAGGGGCCTTGAGTTTCAGGCCGTTGCCGGTGATGGCGAGTTTGACGAGTCCGATGCCTTCAACTTCCTCCAAGGGCTCGACGGTGGCGCCGAGGGCCTCCATGGCATGCACAGTGCAGAGGCAGTCTTCGCTGGGGAGGAACCCGTCGATGATGGTGGTGCCTTTCGCGAGTCCGGCGAACATCGCGGAGCGGTGGGAGATACTTTTGTCACCGGGAACGGTGAGTTCAGCGGGGATGCTTTTGAGTTTCTTCGACTTGAGGCTGGCCATGATGCGTCAGACCGCCGGAAGGAGATCGCGCAAGGCTTTGGCCTGCGTGAGGAAACGGCGGAGAGCTTCTTCGTCCATTGTGTGGAGCATTTCAAGAAGCTCTCGCATCGCGCCGGAGGCATCCTGGAGCGCGGCGATGACCTCGGTGCGGTTTTGCAGGAGGATGCCGGCCCACATTTCGGGATCACCGCCAGCGACGCGGGTGGTGTCGCGGAAACCGCCGGCGGAGCTGTCGAGCACGCTGGCGTCCTTGCCGAGGGCGGCGAGCGTGGTTAGTACCGCCATGGTGTGCGGCAGGTGGGAGATGCGCGCCACCGTGTGGTCGTGCTCCTGCGGCGTCATCTCACGCACGCGGCAGCCGAGCTTGATCCAGAACGCACGCAGGCGGTCGAGGTCTATGCGCTGCGTGGTGGCGGTCGGAGTCAGCAGGCAGGCGGCACGATGAAAGAGATCGCCGCTGGCATACGCCAGTCCAGTGCGCTGAGAACCGGCCATGGGATGGCTGCCGAGGAAGGCGGTCTTGGTTGCTGCAAAGATCGGCTCCAAGGCGGCGACGACGCTGCCTTTCACGCTGCCCACGTCGGTCACGATCAAATCATCCGCGAGCTCACAAGCCGCAATCTGACGTGCGATGTCCGGCATGTGCTGAATGGGCATGCACAAAACGGCGAGCGAAGCCCCACGAATGGTTGCAGCGATGCTGGTGCTGGCGATGGCAGCAGGCAACTCGCGCTTTACCTCCTGCACAGCCTCTTCACGCCGCGCCCAGATGCGGAGTTCCACACCCGGCATGCGCTGCTGGATGGTTTTGGCAAGGGAGCCGCCAAGCAGACCGGGACTGAGGATGGCGATGGAGCGTTCGGAGGACACAGGACGAAAGTAACTGGCACAGGAGTCACATCATGTGGCGCCTCTTTGCTGCATCCAACTGCGCTTGAGGCGCAGCCATTATGGCACGCGGAAAACTTTGCCGGTGTAGGGACATTTAGCCTTCTGGCCAGATTGGAAGTCGCGCACGTCGATGGCCTGGCCGTTCGGGTCGAACGGGCTTTTCACAAAGCCGGGCTTGCCCGTGATGCGCTGTGCGAAAGGGATCTCGGCAGGGGCAGGCGGTGTGGCGACGGCGGGTGGATTGACCGGCGGCGGTGTGCTGCTGGGCGGCGTGACGGTCACGGGCGGTGGCGCGGTGGTGCTGCCGCTGGCCGCTGGCGGCGTGACATTGTCGCCGGTCACTGGCGCATTTGGATTCGGCGGCTGAACTGCAGCCGCATTAGGGTCCGCCAGTGTCACCCCCTCAAAATACTGTGTTTGCTCCCGGGAGACTCCATAGCGAGGCGGCACATCGAGTGAACGACCACGTCCGCCGCCAGGTGGAGGTGGCGTGGGGCCATAGCATGCGGTCATGCTGGTGGCGGCTACGATCAGCAAGGATGCGTGCAGATAACGATTCATGGCGAGTTCAGATTGGAAAGGATCAGGCGTTTACACGCATGGGCATGAGCACATAGAGGAAGTTCGTGCCGCTGCGCAACACGCCGGGGCTGATTTCATCAATGAGGTGCAGGTGAACCTCGTCGGCGCTGAGATTGCGCAAGGGAGCCATCGAGAATTCAGGATTGAAGGCGATGGTGATCGAGGCGCCCTTGTAGTTGATGGCGAGCGATTCACGCGCCTCACCGATGTCGGGCGAGGTGGCGACAATTTCGACGTTGCCGGGCGTGAAGATGAATTTGATCGAGTTCGACTTCTCGGTGACGAGCAGAGACACGCGTGAAATGGCGCGGAGAAAGGCCTCACGATCGAGCGGGATGCGCTCCTTGGATTCACCGGGGATGACCTGACGGTAGTTCGGGTAGTTGCCGTCGATGAGCTTGCTGACGAGCAGGCTGTCGCCCAGATCGAATCCGACCTGCGAGCCGGTGACGCGGATGGCGACTTCGCCGGAATCGCCGAGCAAGCGGGACAGTTCGTTCACGGCCTTGGTGGGCACGATGATGTCAATTTCCTGGCTTTGCGGAAACTCCAGCTCCTGCTCGACCATCGCAAGACGGCGGCCGTCGGTGGCGACCATCGTCAAGGCGTTATCCTTGAAGGAAAAGAGGATGCCGTTGAGCACGTAGCGTGTTTCGTCGGTGGAAATGGCGTAGCTGGTCTTGCGCAGGCAGTCGCGCAGCACGGATTGCTCGATGCGGAACTCGCGCGCATCATCGAAACGGGGCAACGCGGGGAATTCCTCGCTGGTGAGACCGAGCACCTTGAAAAAGCTGGGACCGCTACGGATGGCGGCGACGTTTTTCTCATCGACCTTCACTTCAATTTCCTCGGCCGGCAATTCGCGGACGATGGTGGCCAAACGGCGGGCCGGGAGGGTGGTGGCACCGGGCTCATCGACTTCAGCAGGCACGGAACAGGTCACGCCAACATCGAGGTCGGTGGTGGTGAGTTCGAGCCTGCCGTCTTTTGCCTTGAGCAAGACATTGGAGAGAATGGCGAGCGTGGTGCGCGAACTGACCACATGTTGAACCTGGTTGATGGCGTCCAGGAAGGATTCCTTGCTGATGGTGAACTTCATATAAATGCCTGCTTGGGGCGATTTGTTAACAAACCCCGTTGAAACGGCAAGGATATTGAGCGGAAAAATCAGGGTGTCTAACAGCAATCTGATTTCCTTCGCATTCAGGGCGGCGTCAGTTTCCGCGGCCCAGACTCGAATTGAGCGGGAATATGGACGCCAAAGACACGAGGTCTGGGCACTGGCGCAGATGAAGCCGCCGGGGCGAGGTGCTTGAAAAAATCGTCAAAACGCAGGCTGCACTGCAGTCGGCGCTGGCTGGCGTCGATCTTCGGATTCACCTGGATGACGGCGCTGGAGAAAGGTGGTTGTGATTTGATCTCCTGGGCACGTTTGCGTGCCGCCTCCAGGCTTAGGGACTTGTCCTTGATGACGGCGTTCAGCTTGTCGAGATCAGCCTGCGTGACCGGAAACCAGAGTTTTTTCCAAACTTCAGGCGCCACAGTGACCGCCTGCACATTCGTCCAGCGTTTCTCTGCGGGCGTCACCTGCTCCCAAAAGCCAACAATGAGCAGAAAATCCTCGTTGATCTCAAACTGCCGCTGCGCATCACCCAAACCGATGGGTGTGCCATGCTTTGTGGCCTTCGGATTCACCGGCATGCGGCCGTGATCCGGATTGGCCGAGGCGGGAATGTCCCATTTCTGCGTGTAATTTTGCGGTTTGTAACCGCCGAAGAAGGTGTCGCGCAACCATTGCTCAAAGAGCAGACCGTGGCTCTGCACTTCGCGAGCGTGGGAATGGAGCGGCAGGCAGACTGCGCTCACCATCATGACCAAGATCAGCAGGTGCTTCATGGCGTTACGCCTGGGCGTGGTTTGGTGGAGCATAGCGGGTTCGAACCGCTGACCTCCTGCATGCCATGCAGGCGCTCTACCAACTGAGCTAATGCCCCGGAAATAAAAAAAACCGGCTCCCCTTTTGGGGAGCCGGAGACTAGCAAAGGCGATTGTTTTGACAAGCGCTTATTTCTTCTTCGGTGCACCGCCTTTGGCGGGAGCAGCTTCAGGAGCAGGAGCCGCGGTTGGAGCAGCGGCAGGCGCGGCTGCACCAGCAGCCTGCGGCTTCGGCATTTTGTCGTAGATTTTCAGGGCCTCGGCTTTGTCTGCATCCTTCATCTTGTCCTCAAGCTGCTTGATGACATTTGCAGTCACATCAATGTCCGCCTTGTTGCCGCTCTTCTGAGCGATGTCGTCGGCCTGCTTGGCATAAGCCCAGGCCTTGGGGAAGTCCGGCGTGCCGGGAACCACACCCACAGCATAGAGATTGGCAAGGCGGAGCATGGCAAGTGCCACACCCTGCTGGGCTGCGTCCGAATAGTGGCCCATGGCTACGGTACGGTTCTGACGCACGCCAGCACCCTGCTCATACATGATGCCAAGAGCGATCTGCGCCGGAGCGAAGTTCATCTCCGCAGCTTTCTGATACCAGCCGGCGGCAGCCACCAAATCCTGCGTGGTGCCGGTGCCGTTGGCATAGAGTCCAGCGAGGCGGTTCATGGCCTGCGCGATGCCAGCGGTGGCAGCCTTCATGTGGAAGGCGAACGCCTTGGCGGGGTCTTTGTCCACCACCGTGCCGGTTTCATAATAAACCCCGACGTTGTAGAAGGCTTCGGCCAGATTGTTCTGCGCGGCGAGACGGTAGAGGTCGAGGGCGCTCTTGGGATTCGGCTGGATGAGGATGTTGTCCTTGTCATCACGCTTGCCCTTCGGGTCTTTGACGATGCCGGTTTCAAACGCATTGCCGAGGCGGAACAGCGCCTGTGGGTCGTTGCCGTTGGCGGCTTTGGTGAAGTAATCAAACGCCTTCGTCACATCCTGCTTTACGTCAGCACCATCAGTGCCGACACCATTTTCATAGATCTGGCCGAGGATGCGGTTGGCGGCGGCAAGGCCTTTAGTGGCGGAGTCATTGAACATTTTCAGAGCTTCTTCCACGTTCTTCTTCACCAGCTTTGGGCTTTCTTTCGTGTCAGGATCGCCATTGAGCAGACGCGCACCATAGGTGCTGAGGGCGACAGCGTTGCCCTGCTTGCCAGCTTCGATCAAATGATCGAGCGCCTTCTGATGATCCTGCGGGATGCCTTCCACACCAGAGGAGTAAAGCTGTGCCAGCCCTAAAGTGGCCTCGCCATCACCTGCTTTATTGCCTTTATCGAGAAGTTCTTTCGCTTTCGCCACGCTCTTTTCGACCACCACGACTCCCTTGTCTTCGGTGACACCTTGAAGGTGCAACTGGGCCAGCATACGACGGGCGACCTTGTTGTCGGCGGCTTCGGCTTCCTTGATCAGTTTGATTGCTTCCTTCACGGCATCTGGGTTCTGCGCTCCAGCCTGCATCAGCACCTGGGCGAGTTCCGCCTTCGCGAGGATCTGGCCTTTGTCAGCCGCCTTGCGATAAAGCGCGGCGACTTCGTTGATGTTCGCACCGCTGAGCACGCCCCAGTGGGCCAGCGCATAGGTGGCATCAGGATCATCCTTCTGCGCCAGCTCGCGCACTTTGGCGACAGCGTCATTGAATGACTTGTTGATGTCAGTGTTGTTGGCGCCTGGATTGGCCTGAACCTTTTTCTGCTCGGCTTCGAGGTTTGTCAGGATCTCGACAAATGCGGGTGAGGCTCCGGGCATTTCGGCAGTGTCGATGCCGGCGACCGCGACAAGAGCCACGAGTTTGAGTTTAATTGCTGTAAGTAACATATATGGTTGTTAGTGAGAGGGGGCGATTTGACCCGGCTATTCGGGAAGCGTTCATTTTTCAGGAGAAAGCCCATACAAATCAAGCATTAGCTCAAAGATTTTTGTTAACCTCTCCAAACACACACACACAATCTCCGCTGCCTGCGGCGTTGACGCGATTCCCCCGCCCTGCCATTCTGAACACTCTTCATGGCCGAAAATTCCACTCCCAGCGCAGCAGCATCCACAACTCCAGGCGGAGCCGCCGTTCCTGCGCTGAACCGGGAAATTTTCAAAAAACGCAACGAAATCCCCAGCGCAGAGGAGCTCCTTGCCTCCTTCAACCGCGCCCTGCCCTTCAGCGACGAAGCAGAAAAAGGCGTGCTCTCCTGCCTGCTGCAAGACCCCGTCGAGCGCCTCAGCGAGTGCCGCGTCACCCTCCCCGCGCTCGCCTTTTACCACGACGCGAACCGCACGATCTACGAGAAGCTGCTGGAGTTTTACGACAAAAACCTGCCCGTCGATCCCGTCACGCTCACCCACGCCCTGCGTGATCAAAACCTCCTCGACAAAGTCGGTGGAGCAGCAGCGATCTCTGAGCTGTTCGCCTTCGTTCCAATCCCCTCGCACTTCCCTTATTATAAAAAGATCGTTCTGGACAAGCACATCCTGCGCGAACTCATCCATGCCAGTTCGCTCAATATCCATCACGCCTACGAGCACGGGAAAGAACAGATGGATGAGAACATCGACACGGTCATCGACCATGCCGAGCAGCGGGTTCTCGCCGTGCGTGAGTCTGTTGGCGCTCAGGAGGGCATCAAATCGCTCTCCACCCACGTCATGGATGCCATCGACAGCATTCAGTACATGCTGGAGCACCCCGGCCAGCTCCGCGGCCTCTCCACGGGCTACAGCAAGCTCGACGCCATGAGTTCTGGCCTGCAAGGCGGTGAAATGTTCGTCATCGCCGCCCGTCCCTCCATGGGCAAAACCTCGCTCGCGATGAACATCGTCGAGCACATCGCCGTGGACTGCAACACGCCCTGCGCAGTCTTCAGCCTCGAAATGAGCGCCACGATGCTCGTCCGTCGTCTCCTCGTCTCCCGCGCACGTCTGAGCATGCAAGACCTCTCCCGCGGCCTCCTTTCTCGAGCTCAACAAGACGCGTTGGCCAAAGCCACCCGCGATCTGCAAAAAGCCCAGATCTTCATCGATGAAACCCCTGGTCTCGACATCATGGAGATGCGGGCCAAATCACGCCGCCTTAAAAAGCAGCACGGCATCCAGATGATCATGATCGACTACCTTCAGCTCGTCACCAGCGGCAGCCGTCGCGCGAAAGACAATCGCCAGATCGAGATCGCCGAAATCTCCGCCGGTATCAAAGGTCTCGCCAAAGAACTCAACGTCCCCATCATCGTCCTCGCCCAGCTCAATCGTGCCGTCGAATCCCGCAAAGGCCAGCGGCCTGTGCTCTCCGACCTTCGCGAGTCCGGCTCCATCGAGCAGGACGCCGACGTCGTCGGCCTGCTCACGCGCTCTGATTACGCCGGGGCCAAAATGGAAGTCGAAGACGAGGAGGCCGAGGAAAAGAAAAAAGGCGAGGCCATGCTGATCATTGCCAAAAACCGCAACGGCCCCACCGACGACGTGCTCCTTC
>JAYVIO010000415.1:0-7183 GCA_043770175.1 Verrucomicrobiales bacterium
TCACGCGGCTTGGATGCCATGATGGACCTCCTTCCCGTGATGCGTGGAGAGCGTCGTAATCGCGGCCGTGATGGCCCGTGCGCCCTTCTTGTAGAGCGTCACTGCGAGCAGTTCGCCGTCGAGCCACACGGCCCAATACCGCTGGCCATACTTGGTGATGGAGAGGCGCTCACTCATGGGTCCATCCCTCCCGGCGGATACGCGCCTTCACGGAGTTGATCGACAGCTCGAACTGCACCGCCGTCTGCTTGATGGAACCGGTGCGGCGATACAGCCGCTTCACCGCCTTCCAATCCACCAGCGTGCCGTTGGTGGTCACGCTGACGCGCTTGCGCCGAGGTTTCGGCGTGGTCGTGCCAATGATCTGGTCGGCAGGCGTGAACGCGTCGAAGCGCTGAGGCCCTGCGGGCGGATCATCCGGCTGCACCGTACGCAGGCTGGCGAGTTGCTCCCGGACTGCCGCACTCGCAATGGGGCGGATCATCTGCTCCATGCTGGCCGGTGGCTGGCCGCTGCGCACTCGCTGCAGGGCTTCCGCCAGCTTCGCATCCACGATGCTCTGGATGAGTTCGATGGGGATTTCGGTGATCGCATAGACCACCCCAGTTAATGATTGCAGCCCGAGCAGGGCTTTCATCTGCTCGCGGGCCTCCCTGGGCGACGGTGCCTCGATACGGTCATCGAAGACCACGTTTCCGGACTTGCTGGCAATGAGTTTGAACAGGCGCATATCAGTGTTGGGTTATGGGTTGAGTTGAGATTCAGACGGCAAAAAGGCAGGACTGGTGGCGCGGCCGGTTATCCGCAGGCTGCGTAGCCTTGCGGCGTGCTTGAGCAGACCGCAGGCGTGGCACGAAGAACGTGTTGCTCACCTGCATGCCGCCCCACGCCTCCCATGGACCGAACAGCCGCGTCTCCGCTTGGTTCATCCACACCCAACGCCCTGGCAGCTTGTGCAGCGAATCAGGACCGGTAGTGTGGACCACGAGTGCCGCTGCACGCGTGTCACTCATCGGGCCTACAGGAATGGGCTCCTTGCGGTGTTGTGCCAGCCGCTTGAGCGCATCTTCATACCCGCTCCATGTGCCGTTGTGGAACAGCACCGTCTCGGCCATGCCAGTGAGGCTGGTACAGGATTTCGGGGTGACGGGGAACGGATGGCACAGCCGCGCATCCACTCCACCCACACTGGCCCAGCGGAAGTGGATGACCACTTCGCCCTCCAGCTTCTTGAGCAGAGTGACGAGTTCACCGGTGCTCAGGTTCTTCTCCCAGCGCACCCGGCCACTTTCCCGCCATGCCACGCCCGCGCCGTGCGGGTTGGCGTCATGGCAGGCATACAGCACCTCGGACTTCGGGCGCACATTTTGAGGACATATCAGGATCACACACATATCAGTTTCAGTTGGGTTCAGGTTCGTTGTTCTTGGTTTGGCCCTGCTATCCGCTGACTGCGTATAGCGAGGGCAAAGGCTTAAAGGTTGGCATCGGGGTAGCGTTCATCGAATTGCTGGCAGAGCCGCTGCGCGTGCTTGCGGTAGTGGCGGAACTCCGAGTGCAGCTTGCCGAAGAGCCCGAGGGCAACGGGCCGCGCACTGCCGGTCCACCCGAGGTAGTCCCACAGGAAGCGCAGGCCGTCGGCGGCCGTGGCGGTGCGCTTGGATTGAATCTTGTTCTTGCCGAACCCGCCGAGGCATTGGACCTCGCAGGCGCGGCGACACAGGCCGAGCACGCTGGCAAGGTGATGCAGTATCTTCTCGATGTTCACCGTGCCGGCAAAGACGCGGAATTCCACCACGCCGATGAACCGGCCATCGCGATCACGCTTGAACGCTTTTCTAAAATTCACCATGCCGCGACCGCATTGCTCGGCGCACTCAGCTTTGACCCGCTCCTGCTCGCAGGTGACGATCTTGCGCATGTGCTCGGCGGTTTGCTCGTAAAGAGGATGGCTGTAGTGGTTCAGGTGGCGGTCCGTGCCCGTCTGGCCGTAGAGGCTGCGCGCGTGCCAGCGGGCAACGTGGGCAAGCTTGCGGATGAACTCGCTCACCGCTTTCGTGTCGGACGTGCCGATGATCGACTCAATGCCCACGGTGATGTGGCAACCGCAGGAGCGGTCCACCGTGGCACCGATGGCGTTGAGCCATTCAACGAACCCGATCAGATGCTCCACGCCGCGCTCACCATGGAGGATGGGAGATACAAACTCGCAGGGGATCTGCCCGGCGTCGCAGCGAATGGAGCCATCGCGCTCGGCCTTCCACGTATCAGCGTTGAAGGCGGGAGCATTGCTGCGGGCACCGGCAGTAGTGCGACCAGTGGTGACCGGATACCCGGCGTGGTAACTGCCCACCGCCACTTGACTGGTGGCAGGCAGGCGCGTTTCGAGTTCAATGCCCCACTGGATGAGGGCGGCTTTAGGATCAGCGGTTTTCATGAGGATGGAATGGGTGCGGGTGATTGGAATCCATGCGGACTTCCTCTTGGCCTCGTCACCGTGGCCGCGTGTGTCGCACCGTTTTGAGCACCATTTTTCGAGGCCCCTTATGAGAGGTCCCACGGCTCGCGGAACCCGATGAACTTCGGGAACCTGGGCGCTTCCTTCGCCCCACTCGGCTGGTGCATGAACTTCACCATCCTGCCAATGAGCGCGTCACGCTGCTGCCAGAGGGTGATGCGGTCCACTCCCCCGACGACGTGGTTGTAGCCCACGCGGAACTCAATGCCCGTCTCCACCTGCTTGACGACAAAGCCGCCGAGTTCACCGCGTCCAACCATGCCGGACTGCGCCATGCTGCGCTTGGTGCGGCCAAACGCATCCTTCTCAGCGGCGTTGTGATTGCTCATGCCTTCGTAGGTGTCGAGCACCACCGCCTCCGCGTCCTCGAAGCGTTTGATCTTGAGCAGGTAACCCTCGCGCTCCGTGGACCGGCCGCACTTGTAGGGGGAACCCGGCGTGCGAATCATGACGCCCTCGTAACCCTCAGCCACGCAGCGCTCCTCATAGGCCATGAGATCGTCCAGCGAGCGCATCTCCTCGGGCAGCACTTTATCGACGCGCTCGTAATCAGGCAGTCGCGCGAGTTCCTGCATGCGGCAGGCATAGGGCACATCCAGCCCGTCGTTCACATAGTCGAAGACAGCGAAGGTGAAGTCGGGTTCACCACTCTCGCGGCCCACATGCCCGGCGGTTTCGTTGAAGGTGGTGCCTTTCACGATCAGCTCGCCATCCAGCCCATCGGGCAGGTTGGTTTCGATCCACTCGCGGATGAAGCGATTGGACACGGGCTTGAAGCTGCGCGTCAGGGCGCGGCCATTGATCTTGAGGCAGCGGATGCCGTCGAGCTTGGGTGTGGCCAGCAGCGGGAAGCTGAGGGCATGGAGACGCTCGCATTTGTCGGCAAGCATGGGTTTGGTGATGGGGGACGAGGCGGTGGTAGTGGTGTTCATGGCTTGGAGTGCCCATGTGGGCATCCTGAGGGCCTCGTCACCGTGGCTGCTTGTGTCGCACCGATTTGATCACCATTTATCGGACTCAAAAATGCCGACTCACCTGCATGCACATAACCAGCCTCCGTTGTTGCCGCGTAGGAGGCGTTTTACAGGATCAGCGGCTCCGCAAGGTATGAGTATATTCCGACCCCCGACATGCACTTGTTGCGACCATCAACGCGCTTATTGCGACCATCAGGTCAGCCTTCAATCAAGTGATCAAACAACCCAGGCTGCAATGGCTCCAATGCCGCCTGTTCTGCCTTGAAGAAGTCCGCCTTCGTCTTGCCGCGCTTCTTGCCCTCACGCGTGTGGCAGTCATACGCATATTCGGGGATGGCAATGTAATCACCGCTGTTGCGCAACTCCAGCGCCAGCGTGTCAGGATCAAGACCCGCCGTCTGATCATAAACGTAGTTTTGCAGGTGATCGGGATCGCGGCTTTTCTTGGACAAGCACAGCAAAATGACCGCCTTGCTGATGAAGATGCGGCCCTTCGCCTGCTTTGGCGGGATGCCGTCATTGATGACGAGGTAGCTGTCATGCAGCGCCTTCACCTCCTGCGTGAGGATACCCCAGCAGTCTTCCGCGCTGATGGTGAGCAAGCGCTTCCACACATACTTGCCGAAGCCGCTCTGCCACAGTTCCAAGGCCCAGTAACCCGCCAACGCAGCATCTCCCCGGCGGATGGCTTTCTGCATGGCGGAGGACACCTCGCTGAAGTTGTAATGACGAATCGTGCGCAATTGCATGGGGTTGGCGGGAAAGAGATCAGGGAGGTCCATGAATGGAGGCGTCGTCACCGTGACTGCGGGATTCCATCCGTTTGCATCACCAAATGTGGCTCATGAAAAATGGGAGGTCGCAGGGTTTGGAAGGTGCCGTGGGGTGCCGGATACTCCACAACGAGCGGATGACTCGTGTTGCCGTCGATCTGTGGCTGGTGTTGCAGCAGCAGATAGGAACTAGGCGGCTTCACGTGCTGTCGCAGACTCGGATCCCAGAGCAGGTCAATCTTGGGATCCACCCACAGCAGTATCGGGCACATTGAGCCGTCGTTCTCCCGATACAAACCAATCAACCACTCGCCATTCAACGGCTCCCGAAACAACGGGTGACCAGGTTCCATTGAGCAGAATGTCGCGCCGAAGTGCTCGATCAATGGAGATTCTCCTGAGTGGGGCGGGGAAGGGCACTTCGTTTTTTTCTGTGGAGACATCAGCGCGGTTCAGGCGACCCGTGTCTTTTACGACGCTTAATGTGACTCGAAAGTCGTCGATTGGTTTTCAAATACTTCATCACCTCGTCGAAATCATAGCGCACCGACACACCAAGCTGGATATAGGGCAGTCCCGCTTTGCGCAGATTGATAAGATGCCGTGAGCTGATGTGCAGACGGACAGCCAGTTCCTTTTCAGTGAGCCACCGTTCTTCTGACGGTTGAGATGGGTGCGCGTTCATGCACACGCGCCGCATGTCAACGCCATCCCCCGCCTTTCATCTTCGTTGCGCAACAAAGATGAGAGGCAGCCGGACCCGGCTTCGCATCACCCTGCAGCTCCCTGCGTGTCAATGCGCGTCGAGTTCCCGTTCACGGCGAGCTCGTCATGCTTCATGCGGGGGACGATCAGATTGCGCCAGTTGCGCTTCTTCCCCACGGCAGCGGGCTTGTAGTAAGGCGTGTTTTTCGGATAGCCCTCCCCCGGCATGATCGAAAACCACTTCTCGGCTTCCTCCGGCGTGACGAGCTCGCGGTAATGTTTGAAGATCACGTCCGGTGAATTGCCGCACTCCAGCGCCACACGCGCCGTGTCGGCGATCAAGGCCAGCCGGTAGCTGATGTAGGAGTGACGCAGGGCGTTTCGCTTCCACTTGAACCCGATCGACTGGTGAAACCGTCGCATGGCCTGATCCTCGTTTCTGTATTCCACCACATTGCCACAGGGCCGCGCCAGCGGCTCAAGCCAAGCGCGCAGGTTGGCGCTGATGGGAATGAGCCGACGGCTCCTTGTCTTGGCCATCTTGGCCTCGCATTCGATGAATCCCCGGTCCAGATGCACGTTCTTCCAGTCCAGCCGGCAAATCTCGGCGGTTCTCATCCCAGCAAACGCTGCGATGGCGATGAACGGCACCAGCGCGTTGTGCGCGCTTGAGAGTAGCCGGTTCATCTCCTCGCAATTGTAGATGCTCACCGCCTCGACTTCATTGCGCCAGAGCGTCATGCGTTCAAAGGCAGTCGGTCTGTCGTGCGGCAGATACCCCCGGGCCTTGAGGAAATTCCCAAAACACACCAGGATGATCCGGTAGGTGTTGCGGCTGCGGTTTCGCAAACGCGTGTTGTCCTCCAACATCCGGTCGAGCGCGGCCGGTTCAATGTCGTCGAGCGTCTTTCCCGAAAAGGCTCTTACCAGCACCCGCATCGTGCAGCGCGCGGAAACCACATACTTCTGGCTCACACCACGAGCGATGCGCGATTCGATGAATTCGAGCGCCAGATCGAGCAGTGGTTTTCGCGGTCGTTGTGGGTCGTAGTGCCTCATGTAATAGCGAGCGGCATCCAGCAGACTGCGCCCTTGCAGGATGCCGTGGGCTTGGCTGAAGAGTTCGATGCACACGTGCAAAGGCAGTCCCTCCGGCAGTTGTCGCATGGCCAGTGTGTAACTTTCCATTTCCAGTGCGGAAAGCGCGCGTGACTGAAGTCGCTCTCCTGCCATCAACCCAAGCTGAAGACGCGCCTCGCGCTTCGCCTCATGGATGTCGGCGTATGTCTTTCTCAGGCGCTGCCCTGCCTGGTAGAAAGACAACTGGTAAAGGCATCCCTTTCGCCCCTTCACCGTGTAGATCTTGATTTCATTGTGTTCGTCGGAGACGACGACAGGTGTGTTCTTCTTTGCGCTCATGTTGATGTGCGCGGGACGTCAACCCAGTTTGTCATGCAATTTGTCATGCAACGCATCCGGCTATGCGTAATGCGTTGATACTGAATGCATACATGATTGGTCTGGAATGAAGCCCGGTTCTGCTTCGTGCAGGAGCGTGACAAGAACCTCGGCGGCAATTCGATCTTTCGCAGTGCGGAACGCATCGCCACCGAGAAGCGGCATCTGAAGCGCAAGTGGCAGGCCCACATCGACTTCGGTGACTACAAGAGCCAGGAGCGCGTCTCGATGAGCGCTTCACGCCGTCAGAGCATCGCGCTCGGATGACGCACCCCAAGGCACCTTCCAAACCCTGCGACCTACTCAAACCTCACGGCATCATTTGGTGATGCAAACGGATGGAATCCCAAAGTCACGGTGACGAGGGCACCTTCCATGGACCTGCCAGACCTCTTTCCCGCCAACCCCATGCAATTGCGCACGATTCGCAGCTACAACTTCAGCGAAGTATCTTCTGCCATGCAGAAGGCCATCCGTCGGGGTGATGCTGCATTGGCCGGATATTGGGCGCTGGAGCTGTGGCAGAGCGGCTTTGGCAAGTATGTGTGGAAGCGCCTGCTCACCATCAGCGCGGAGGACTGCTGGGGTATCCTCACGCAGGAGGTGAAAGCGCTGCATGACAGCTACCTCGTCATCAATGACGGCATCCCGCCCAAGCAGGCGAAGGGCCGCATCTTCATCAGCAAGGCGATCATTCTGCTGTGCTTATCGAAAAAGAGCCGCGATCCCGATCATCTGCAAAACTACGTTTA
>JAYVIO010000416.1:0-2678 GCA_043770175.1 Verrucomicrobiales bacterium
GCATGGTGAGCAGGTGCTGCACTTCAGGCCACTCGCCGACGGTAGCTTCACCGATGTGGAGGACAATCCGGTCACGCTGGAGGCTGCGGATGTGATTTCGCTCGCCCATCAGACCACAGTGTCGGCTGATACTGCCAAAGCCTGGCTCCAGCACCTCAGCGATTACGAGATCGCTCCACTGTTTGACCAGTTTGGCCGCAGCGCCCCGGAACTGACACCGGAGACGAAGAAGCAGCGCGAGCTGAAGGACTTCGAAGGCTGGATGAGCGACACCTTCAAAATCCGTGGCCGCGCCACCAAGCTCGGCTACACCCGCGGCCCCACAGGCGATGGCGGCTGGTTCAATGAATACATCAAACGCTTCCCCACCACCGGCCTCGTGGCCGTGATTGAGTTCACCGGTAGCAGTTTGCCGGAGGAGCAGATTCCTGCCGCGCTGACCAAGCTCACCTTCCGCCGCGACAACGGCACCCAATCCAGCCCCGACCTCCCTCTCAGCGAAGTCCCCTCCGTGCTCCTCACCGAGTGCTGGAACGACTACCGCCAGATCGCCGCCGAAGGCACCGGCTATGATCCCGAGTGGGAGAAGAAGGGAATGATGTAAGCCACCAATCACTCAACCACACAAAGACTATGTCTAAGATACTCGAACTCATCGACAAGCTTGCCAAGCAATCCTACCCGCCAGGCTGGAACAACCCTGCGATCAGGAAATTTATCGAAACAGGTGATGAGGCTCTGTTGGTAAACATTCCGCCGTTTCCAAATCAGGCAGGAGCGTGGTCACTCGCGAACGAACTGCCCAAGCTCGAAGAATGGAGTCTCGAGGCGGGAAATCTCGTGCGCCTCGCCCATGCCAAGGCACTGCACTCCACCCTTCACGCGTGGCTGGCGCGATTTGCAAAGTATGGCAAAGCCGATTGGGATGGCTTGAACCGTGCGCTGGCCCTCCTCCGTGGAGCCGGACTCACAGAATCGGATATCCGCAACCTGCTGATGGAGTGCGACACGTGGAATATGAAAGAACAAAAGCCAACTCCGGCCGGCGAAATGGTGCTTCTTGCCACGGATGCCGAGATCATCGCCGGAATGAAGCGCACCTCGTCTGGCGATTATGAGCTCTCAGCGCTCCTTGCATACTCCCAACCGGACAGACTCGAGGCGATGTTTGCTCGTGGGCTTACCTTCCGATATCCCTACTCGACGTATGGGATCATCGCCCGTGCAAATCCGTCCAGATTCGCTCAAAAGGCCTTTGAGATCTGCCAGACGCTCCCAAGTGATAGTGAACGCATAAGTCTGGCCATCCAGCTCGTTGCAGCCGACCATGCTGCATATTTCGATTACGCCTGCCAGCAGGTCCGCTTGTTTCTATCCCGAGAGTCCGTTCAGGATGATGTCACAGGACGCGTGTGCTCAGAGTTCATGCTGAAACACCAACTGCCGGACGCCTTGGATCTCATCTGCAAATGGATGGCTGGCATTGATGAGCGCAATCCCTGGAATGCGCCCCACCAGCGCGAGATGATTCTGAAGAACGCCAAGGAAAGCCACCCGGAGATGGTGCTGCCGATGGCGCAGGCTTGTGCACGCTGCCGGCCTTACAACGTGATCCTCCTCGGTCTGAAATGGTGGCGAGAAGAGGGCATCGGCGACACCGCAGATTCCTATCACGAAGCTGTGAGGAGGCTTTTGTCTCATGCAGACCCGGCTGCCGTCGTTTCCGGCATTTCCGAGGCGCGGGCGTTTGACCTTTCGCGAACGCAAAATGACCTCTGGCCACTCATGCAGCACAAATCCCGCCCGGTGCGTGGTGCGGCGGCGCGGGCGTTGGCAGGATTGGGGTATGCGGAGGCCTCGGAGAAGGCTCTGAAACTGCTGGAGCACAAGAAGGCTGAGGTGCGGCAGGCGGCAGTGATGTTGTTGAGCCAGACGGCGGCTCCTGAGGCGATGAAGGACGTCAAGCAGCGCCTGGACATCGAAGAGAACGACGATGTGCGGGACGACATCCTGCTCGCGCTTGAGCGGGCCGGAAGCGGAGCGGCCCTCTCACCCGAGGAGCAACAGGCCCGCATCGCCAAAACGCTTTCCAAGGCCAAGACAGCACCTGCGACATGGATCAAAGCCGAAGCGCTGAGCTTCGTGCGGCGTGATGGTTCTGCACTTTCTGCCGATGAGGTGCTTTACCTGCTCATTCGCCAGTCCCGCTGCAAAGAGATGCGCGCCGACTTGGAAGCGAAGCCGCTCTACACCGCACTGGACCGCGCTGCTTGTGCGGATAGCGCTTTGGCCCTGCTGCAGGCTTTCCTCGGCAGTCCGCAGGATGCCGCAGATCGCTGGGTCATGGTGTTGGCGGCATTGACCGGCGATGATCGTCTCGTTCCCGTGCTGCGAAAGGCCATCCTCGACTGGGCGGACAAGAGCCGTGGCAAACTGGCGGAATACGCCGCCCAGGCGCTGGCGCTTCTCGGCTCGGAGGCCGCACTGATGGTGGTGGACAGCCTCAGCGTGCGCTTCCGCAGCAAGAACAAGAACATCGGCCAGGCGGCAGCAGATGCCTTCGCCGCTGCCGCTGAAGCGAGAGGTGTCACCGTCGAGGAACTGGGCGATCTCGTCGTCCCCTGGCTCGGATTTGAGCCTGGGAAGCCTCGCCTCATCGAAACCTCCAAGGGGCAGGT
>JAYVIO010000417.1:0-21422 GCA_043770175.1 Verrucomicrobiales bacterium
TCGCGCATGGCGAAGAGATCACCATTACCGATGACGCCGACGATGCTGTAGCCGCCGTCCCAGCGCTTGGCGGATTCTTTGACGACTGCGGTCACATCCAGCTCCGCACTGATGCGCGCAGGGATGTCCTGCCCCGGCATGCCAGAGTCGCGCAGGACGTGGTAGAGCTTCGTGTGCGCCTCATCGAGCTGGAAGCCGATCTCTTCGAGCACGCTCTGCGTGTCGGTGCCGAAGACGGGATGCTGCCCGCGCTTCATCATGACCTCGTTGAGTTCGCGGGTGTTGGTGAGGTTGAAGTTCCCCATCACCATGAGCGTGCGCGTGGGCCAGGTGGTGCGGCGCATGTAGGGGTGCAGCGCGCCTTTGCCAAAGTCGCCGCTGGTGCCGTAGCGCAGGTGGCCGATGTAAATCTCCCCCGCCATCTCGAACTCGCGTTTGATGGCCTCGGGATCATCTTCAAAAGACACAAACTCGCGGCCTTCCTGGTCACGCTCATCCTTGCGCTGCTTGTCGATGCGGCGGGCGATGCGTTTGAACTCCTTGCGCTCGTCATCGAAGACCTGCGCGATGCGCTCCACGCTCTCCGTGCTGCGCACGCGGAACATGTAGGGCAGGCCGGGGGGCATGCCGAGCTTGCTGCAACCAATGCCGATGCCGTCCTGGCCGCGATTGCGCTGTTTGGTCATGAGCGCCTGCAAGGCATCAAGGCCGTAGAGCGCGTTGCCGTATTTTTGATAGTAGTATCCCAGCGGCTTTTTCAGCCGCACCACTGCTATGCCGCACTCGTGCCTGATTGGGTCGCTCATCGTAAAGGAGCACCCACCTTTGGCAGGCGGTGGAAGGAGTGCAACCGGTGGAAAAAGTTTCTCATTTTGAGCCGCGCTGCCACCATCCCAGCGCAAATCCTATCCCCGCTCCGAAACCGAGCCCGTGGAACAATCCCCAGCCCAGTTTGGCCACAATGGCGACCTGCGGCTTCGCCCAGCCGTCGATGCCCGAGGCCAGAATGCCATACATCCATTTGCCACCGATGAAATAGCCCATCGTGTGTAATACGAACAGCATCAGGGCCGCGATCCAAAATCCATGGGCACGACCGAGCGAGTTCCAGGCCACGAACCCAAAGAACAGAGTCCCCGCCGCTGCGCCGATCCATTCGCCGGGCCGGCCTTTGATCACAAACCACGCCAGACTCCACAGCAATGCGTAACCGAAAAAGGCCGGCAGAAACAGCCGGTAAAACCGCCGTAGGCGATCTTTGCCGTGCAGCAGGCCGTTTAACGCCAAGCCGCTGCCGCCGAGAAACACCAGCGCTATCAGCGCATACATGCCAATCTCGCTGCCGGCAATGCGCGGTGCAAAGGCCCAGATGGAATACGCGGCGACACTTACGGCGGCGAAACCGAGGCTGCCATGCAGTGTGGAGCGGAGAACGGGGTTCATGAGTGATGATGAAACGCCGGTGGAGCGCAAAGTTCAGAACATTTTCTTGGCTTCGCCGATGCGCTGCCGCCAGTAATACGGGCGGCGCTTCGCATGCGCGATGGCGAGGATGACGACCTGCTCACGCCAGAGCATGTAGGCGATGTAGTATTCGCCAAAACGCGGTGTCAGGTTCACCCGGCGGACGATGCCAGCGCGGATGTTGTAGAGCAGCGGGTTGGACAGGATGGAGGATTCGTACCGCAGATAGGTTTGCTGAAAGTCCAGCGCCAGCATGCCTTCATCATCCAGGCTGGCGTAGTGGCGGATGCCTTCGCGCAGTTCGTCTTCAGCATCAGGATGTGCGCGCAACTGCATCATCTGGCCTGCGGCTTGCGTGGAATGCCCAATTCGGTCATGAACTCGTCGATGTGTCGGTGAAAATCTTCTCCCGAAATCAGCTCCACCGTGCCGTCCATCACTTCCTGCGCCCGCCGGTTGATTTCTTCATCCCAGGCGGCGGCGACAGATTTTTCATCGTCGTCGAGCGAGGGCAGCACATACTCGGACTGAATGTCGCGCAGCAGATCGTCAAGATCGTCCTTGGGCAGGCTGCGGATTTCGTTTTTGAGGCGTTCAACAGTGGCGGTCATGGCACGATAGTAATGAATCGCGGTGAGTTTGTCGAGTCCTCACCGAAACCACCCGCGAATGTGGTCAAACAAGCTGCGTTCCTGGCGCTGCGGCTGCATCTGCGGTGGTGGCGCTGCGTAGCCATGGTGCTCCATGCAGAAGTTTTGCGGCACGAGATCGTAGGGCAGCGCTTCTTCATAGGCAGTGCCGGCCCGGCCGCAGCCGTCGGTGGCGAGCTGGCTGGTGACACGGCACAAAGTCACGCGTGAGAGCGGCAGCGTGGCCTTCGGTGCCTCCGTTTTGTAGCCGAGGGCGAGGGCTTTTTTCATCACGTCGGCCCAGATCGGCAGCGCGAGTGTGCCGCCGTAGCCTTCCTCGACAATCGTCTGTGGTTTGTCGAGACCCACCCATACGCCACAGCTCAACCGATCCGTGTAACCGGCGAACCACGCGTCCTTATAATCGTTGGTGGTGCCGGTCTTGCCGCCGCCAGGTTCCTTAAAGCCGTAGGTGCTGCGCAAAGATGCCGCAGTGCCGCGATCCAGCACCTGCGCCAGGATGTTGCGCATCATGTAGGCCACACTGGGCGTAATGACCTCGGATTCGAGCACGGGCGTCTGGTAGATGACGTTGCCGGCCTTGTCGATGATGCGGTCGATGAGGAATGGACGCCTGCGCAGGCCTTGATTCGGGAAGATGCTGATCGCGCTGGTGAGCTGGCGCGGATTGCCGCCGATGTTGCCGATGAAAATCTGCGGCGTGCGTTCAGCGGGACGGGCAAAGCCGGCGTTGGTGAGGAGATCGAGCACACGGTCGAGGCCGGCGTAGTTGCCGAGGCGCACGGTCATCGTGTTGCGGCTTTTGACCAGGCCGTCGGTGAGCGTGGCGAGGCCGAGAAACTTGCCGTCGGAGTTCTGCGGACTCCAGCCGGGCTCGGAGCCGTCGATTTCACCCGGCTGAATGGGTGCGTCATTGATGAAGGTGCCGGGCATGAAGCCGGCGGCGACACCGGCGGCGTAGACGAATGGTTTCACGGTCGAACCGATCTGCCGCTCGCCCTGCGTGGCACGGTTGTATTTGCTGTGCCGGTAGTCACGTCCGCCGACGACGGCCAGGATGCCGCCGGTCTCGTTGTCGAGCACCATGAGTGCTCCCTGCAAATAAGGCGTGGCGGTGATTTCATGCGTGCCGTCCCAAGTGGTGTCGAAATCTACCTTTTTCGGGTGCTGGAAGCCACGCTGCTTTTCGACGGCCGCGAGGCGCTTTTCCACCGAAGCCTCGGCGGCATCCTGGAGATCCTTGTTCAAGGTGGTGAAGACCTGCAGGCCGCCGTCTTCGATCTCCTGCTGCTCCAGGATCAAATCGAGATCACGCCGCACGGCGTCGAGCGCATAGCCGCCCTGGTTTTGAAACGCAGGCTGCGCATGCAAGGCGATGTCGGCATAACGTGCGGCCAGTTCCTCCTCCGGCGTGATGACTTTGGTCGCGAGCATGCGCTGGAGCACGGTATCGCGCTCCTTGATCGCGCCGTCATAATTGCGGAAGGGCGAGAAGCGCACCGGGCTGCGGATGATGCCCGCGATCATCGCTGCCTCGCTCAGATTGAGCTGGCTCGCATGCTTGCCGAAGTAAACCTGGCTGGCACGCTGCACGCCGTAGATGCCGGGACCGTAGAAGATGCGGTTCACATAATGTTCGATGATCTGGTCCTTGGTGCAGGCCTTCTCGATGCGGCGGGCCAGCATCATCTCCACCAGCTTGCGGTGGATGCTGCGGTCGTCGAGATCAGGGAAACTATTGCGTGCGAGCTGCATCGTCAGCGTGCTCGCGCCTTGCACGACGCGCATGTCCTTGAGATTGCGCACCATTGCACGTGCCACGCCCTTGTAGTCGATGCCGCCGTGGTCGTAGAAGCGCGCATCTTCGCGTGCCAGCAGCGCCTTGACGAACCAGGAGGAAACTTCACTCAGCGGCACGATGATGCGGTTCTCACCGTGCATGCGGCCGAGGATCTCGCCCTTGAAATCCATGACGATGGTGCGTTCCGGCATCTGGCCGAGCTGGGTGAGGTCGTAGGCCTTCGCCAGATGGCTGTAGATGCCGATGACCACCGCCGCCGTCACCGTGCAGAGCAGCGAGCCGCCCATGACAAAGATCAGCGACAGTCGCTTCCAGCGCTGCCAGCGCGGCAAGGTTGGTTTCGCCGGCTTGCGGGTTTCAGGGGGCGCTTTTTTCATGGGATAGGCATCGGGTCGTTGTTTTCGGCCAAAGATCAAGCCGCAGACGATGAACTCCGGGTGAACTTCGATTTCACAGGGGCCACCAGAACCACACGCTTGCAGAACAATGCGGTCAGGCGAGGTTCCCGCATGTCAGAGACTCAGGAACCGGAAAATGTGGCCCGGCAGCACGTCATCAGCGAGTTGCGGCGGCTGCATCATGAGAACAAGCCGCTAAATTTGACGGCGGCGAAACGCCGCTGGCCCGAGCTGGTGAAGGAAGTCTATGCCATCAAGCCGTTCTGGGGCTGGAAGTCCGCGCTGGAGGATGCAGGCATCTCATACCAACACATCAACACCGAACTGCTGGACTACTGCACCTGCGAGCTGTGCGGCTTTGACGGCGGCATACTGACAGCCCATTTGGTGCTCGCTCATGACACGACGCCCGCAGAGTACTGGCGTGACCATCCGCAGGCCGAGGTCATGTGCGAGACGGTGCGCGCTGGCCGCTTCAGGGCCAGGGGGGTGATCCCGCAATGGGAACCGCTTTGGTCGTATGAGTATGCACTGGACCGAATCAAGGAGCTACACCGGCATGGTTTTCCGCTGAATTTTGAATGGGCAAACAGGGAGGAGAAAAGTCTGGCTCAGTATTTATGGCATACGGATCACGAATGGGATGAGAGTCTGGCTGCCATCGGCCTGAATCCCGAGAATTTTCGCAAGCTGGGCAAGGCCAGGCACTTATCACGTCACCGTGTTGTCATGATGCTGAGGCAGCGTCATCAAAACGGCCAGCCGCTGGCAGAGTCGCGGTTGTTGAAGGAAGATATGTGCCTGCTCAACGCCGCCCGCCGCCGCTTTGGCAGCTATGAGAAGGCTTTGCTCGCCGCCAAGCTGTCACCCGATGCTGTTCGGCTGCGCAAACGCGTGTTCACGGATGAAATCAAGGCGCGGCTGTTCGAGGAGATGCGGCAGGTGGTCGGCATGCATGGTGGAGATGATCGTTTACATGCGGTGCGGCGGCTGCGACAAGAGTACCACAACTATGTGTTTGATCGTCTGGGCAACTGGAGCAAGGCCGCCCGCGCCGCCGGCGTGCGGCCAGAACAGATCATGGTGCATGCGCCATACGACCAGCAGCAGGTGATGGTGGAGCTGCGCGCATGGCAGGAACGGCACGGCAGCGCTAAGTTCAACCGTGTCCGGGCCGCAAACAGCAGCTTATACAATGCAGCGTGCAAGCATTTCGGTTCGTTCTGGGAGGCGTTGAGAGCAGCGGGACTGGTGGATTCCGAAAAGCCAAAATATCCAGCCAGACTCTATCCCAGGGAACGCATCATGGAGCTGCTGGGTGAATGGTGTTGGGCCGGGAACCCGCGTACTTTCAATGCGGTCAACCGTGCGCGTCCCGGATTGGCTGACGCGATCCGTCGTGAGTTCGGCAGCTTGCCAGCAGCCCTGGCCGCCGCTGGGATTGATGTGGTAGGAGCAAAGGCTGGTGTCTGATTTTGCGTGTGACATTCGCCCGGCTCATCCCGTACCATTCGCCGACATCCATCCAACCAACCCATGAAAGCACTCTGCCTCTCCCTCCTGCTTGCCACCGTCTGCGGCGCATCCGCCGCGCTCATCGAATCACCGCAAAAAGGCGGTCTAAAACTCGCCTCGCTCAGTGCACTAAGTTTTGGGCCGGAAGGCCTGCTGCTCGTCGCTGAACCAGCCACGGCGAGTGTACTCGCCATTCAAACCGGCGATGTGGGTCCGAAGCAGGAGCATCTTGGCAAAGCGGTGGCTGACATCGGCAGCGCGATCGCCGACGGCCTCGGCGCGAAGAAGGAGGACATCACCGTCAAAGATCTCGCGGTAAATCCGGCCAGCGGCCGCATCTATCTGGCCGTGCAGCGTCGTCCTGACAATGCGGTGTTGATTGTAACGGTCGATGCGGCAGGCAAGGTGGCGCCGCTGAATCTCGAACCGCTGTCCTGGGCGCGCATCACGCTGCCCGGCGGCACAACGAGCAAGGTGACGAATGTCACCGATGTGGCCTTTGACAAAGACCGCGTGTTTGCCACCGGCACCTGCAATGAGGAGTTCGCCAGCCGCATCTTCACCATTCCGGTGCCGCTGAAGCACGGGGCGACGGCGAACGTGTTCAGCGCGGAGACCTACCATGTGGCGCATCGCAAGTGGGAGACGAAGGCGCCGATCCAGAGTTTTATCCCGTACTCGTCAAAGGAGGGCACGTTCGTGGTTGGCGCGTTTGCCTGCACGCCGGTGGCGAAGTTCAAAGTCGATGACATCCAGAGCGGCGCGCAGGTCAAAGGCGTGAGCATGGTGGAACTCGGCAGCGGCAATCGTCCGCTCGATCTCTTCAGCTACTCGGACAAGAGCGGCAAGGAGTGGCTCGTCGTCCACACGCAGCGCTTCAAGCAGAACGCCTTCGGCCCCAGCAAGATGTGGGGCGCGCGCATCAGCATGGACTACCTCGACGCCAAGACCCCGGACAAGACGAACGAAAACGCCGCGCGTCGTGATGAAAAGGAGTCCAAAGGCCCCGAAGGCATCGAGATCGTTGATGCGCTGTTCGGCGCTGTGCAGGTGGACAAGCTCAGCAACACCGAGGCCGTCGTGCTGCGCGACACCGAGGGCACGCTGAGTCTCGAAGTCGCCGCGCTGCCGTGAACTGCTGGCTGAAAGGTTGTTTCGCACTCACGCTGCTATGCGGTCGCAGTGTGAGTGTTGCAGCATTTCCTGAAAACAACATTCAGGTCAAATTCAGTGCGCAGTCGCTCATCGTTCAGGGCGAACTCATTCACGGCACCGCCAGCCTCAAAGTTTTCGCCAAGGACTCCCGGCATGCTCTGTTTGGCGTGTCAAAGCAGCTCCTGCATGGTGTCTCTTTTGATCCCACCGTGCCTTTTCTTCAAGGGCGCACTTATCGTGTCGAGGTCGAAAAGGCCGACGGCACCTGGGAAAATTTAGAACTCTCCTTTGGCCCGGTCATCAAAGCATGGGACATCGCCGCCTCTCCCTCGCTCATCGTCCGCATCTCCCCGGACGTGCGCGAAATTCCGGCGAACACTCTCAAGCTCTACATCGACTGCTCGCATCCCATGGAGCAGGGCGATTTTCTGCGGCAGGTGACGTTGCAAAAAAAAGATGGTTCCGCAGTCGCGGGAGCTTTTCGCGAGACCGAATTGTGGTCACCGGATGGGAAACGCCTCACTCTCATGTTTCATCCTGGTCGGCAAAAAACCGGTGTGAACCTCAACGTCGATGAAGGTCCCGTTTTGGTCGCGGGTGAGCGCTACACGCTGCTCATTTCCGGCCAGTGGCGTTCTGACGAGGGTGTTCCTCTAGGCAAAGAAGCAGCTTTTGTGATTGAGCCAGTCGCTGCCGATCACGCCCAGCCTGATCCGCAGCGCTGGCACGTCTCGCCGCCAAAAAAGCAAACGCGCGAGCGTCTGACCATCCTCACCGATGAGATCTTCGAGCCAGCCATTTTTTCCCGTGCGTTGAAGGTGCAGCGCCATGGCGAAAGCATCACCGGCGCAGCCAAAGCAGAGATTGCGGATCTCAAACGGACCGCCTGGACCTTCCTACCCGAACGTGAGTGGCAGGCAGGCATCTATGAAATCCACATCGATCCGCTGCTCGAAGACTTGGCCGGGAACAACCTGGTCAGGCCGTTTGAGGTGGATGTGAGCCAGGCCCAGCCAGCACCAGCGATGAAGCAGACGAAACTGCGGTTCGAGGTGCGTTGAAGTGTGCGCATCGTGGCATGTTCTATTGAACAGACGACGGATTGGGTGCATGAGTTCGGCCTTCCATGTCTGTTCCCGCCACCAACACTGCCGCCTTGCTCGTGGACTGGCTGTTTCTCGACCTGAACAGCTACTTCGCCAGTGTAGAGCAGCAGTTGGATGCATCGTTGCGGGGCAAACCCATCGCGGTGGTGCCGGTGGACACGGATGCGACGTGCGCCATCGCGGCGAGTCATGAGGCAAAGAAATTTGGCATCAAGACCGGCACGAACATCGGCGAAGCACGCCGGTTGTGCCCGGAACTCATCACGGTGATGGCGAGCCACGATGTGTATGTGGAGTTTCATCATCAGATCATCACGGAGGTGGAGCGGCATTTTCCGGTGCATGTCATCAACTCCATTGACGAAATGGCCTGCAAGCTGGATGCGCCACGTCGCCAGCTTCCGGCGGCGCTGGATCTGGCGCAGCGCATCAAACGCGGCCTGCGCGAACGGGTGGGCGAATGCATCACCTGCTCCATCGGCCTGGCGCCGAATCGCTTTTTGGCCAAGGTGGCTTCGGACATGCAGAAACCGGATGGTTTGGTGACGTTGCTGCCGGAGGAACTGCCGGGGCGGCTGTTGGAGCTGGAATTGCGCGATCTGTGCGGCATCGGCCGCCGCATGGAACCACGGCTGCATGCCTGCGGCATTCTCACCATGGCGGACTTGTGGGCGGCGGAGCGTGAGACATTGCACCGGGCCTGGGGTGGGGTAGGCGGCGACCGCTTCTGGCATGCGCTGCATGGCGGAGCCTCGGAGGATGATCCGCCGGCGCAGCACCGCACGCTGGGGCACAGCCATGTGCTGGCGCCTGAGCAGCGCACACCGCCGGTGGCGGGCATCGTGGCGCGGCGTCTGCTGCTGAAGGCGGCCAGCCGGCTGCGCCGCATGCGATACCGGGCCACGCACCTGCACCTGAGCGTTCGTTCGGAGGAGGGATCGCGATTTGAGGCACAGGCGAAGTTTGAGCCAGTGTGCGACAGCATCGAGCTGGCGCGCGGTTTGGCTGAATTATGGCAGCGCGTGATGACGCAGGCGCACTGGCAGCGGGTGAAGAAGGTTTCCGTGACCCTGATGGGCTTGGAGGCGGAAGCTAAGCCGCAACAACTCGAACTTTTCGCGGCATCGAGTGAAACCGCGCCGCGTGAGCAGCGCGAGCACCTCAGCCGCGTGCTGGACCTGATCAATCAAAAGCATGGACGCGATTCGGTGGTGATCGGTTTCACGCCAGACACGGTGCGCACGTTTTCAGGCACGAAGATCGCCTTCACACGGATTCCCGACCGGGAGGAGTTCCAGGAGTAAAACAAAACGCCCCCGTCGTGAAGATTACGACGGGGGCGCAAACGAGGCGGGGTTAGCGGACTTCGACGGCAGAGGTGGCGGAGGCGTTGTTGGCACCGACGCTGTTGTTCACGACGCGCACGGTGGTGGGGCAGGTGCCGAGGATGGGGTCATTGGAGGGTGGTGTGGTGACGCGGAAGACGAAATTGGCGACGCCGGGGAGGGCGGGATCGACGGTGGCGGTGCCGGTGCCGAGGAGGGTCTGGGTGGCGCCATCGATGCGGTAAACGATGATGGACTGGGTGGTGGCGGCAGGGGCGTGGGTGGTGGTGCAGGAGCCGCGGACTTCAACTTCATCTCCGCGGCGGATGTTTGGGATGCGCTCGCGCCCAAGGGCGCGGGTGATGGTGACTTGGGGTGTGGAGATGACGGGTGTGCCTTGTTCGGCCTCGACAAGAAAGGCGTTGAAGACGCCGTTGGCGAAGTAGCCTTCGGCGCTGGCTCCGGTGCCGACGGGGATGGAGGCGGGGATAATGGCGATGCCGTTGACGTCTTGCACAGGGTTGGCGGGCATGCGGGGGTCATTGAGCATGACGATGGGGACGCCGTTGATGGAGAGGGCGCCGGCATTGTTGGCAGTGAGGATGCCGAGCATGACGTTTTCGGCAGGTTCAACGAAGACATCCTCGGCGGTGACGATGCCGTTGGCGGCCACGGTGCCGATGATGATGGCGGTGCCGCCGGTGAAGCCTGCTTGGGTGCGGTTGGGAAGCGGGGCGGGATCAACGAGTTGGGCAAGGGTGAGCGCGGCGCTGGGAGAGGCGGCAGGCGTGCCTACGGGAACGTTGACTGTCATACCCATGACGGTCATGGTGACGGAACCGTCAAGGTTGGCAGTGATGGCGGTGGCGGTGCCTTCGATTTCGGCGGGAAGTGCTTGGGCGCTGGCGTGGATGCCGCTCAGCAGCAGGGCTGCGGCGGCGAGGGTGGATTTGAGCAGGGTGGTGTGTTTCATATGCCTTGGTGTGGGTTGTGCTGGGTGTCTGTGCTGGGTGTCTGAGGAAATTAGCGGGCAGAGCGGGTTCCCTTGGTGGGGAAGGGATCGAGGTCGCTCGTCTCACGAAGTGCTCTGCGCACCTCAAGTTTATGCTTTATGCGTGAGCGGTGGAGCATCTGGTCATGCAGACGGCCGCTTGCGCTGACGGGGATGTCGATCAGAGGTTCTGCATTCGGCTTTGCAGTTCCTGGCGCAAGATGTGAGGTGCTGGCACCTGCGATGCCGAGCCAAAGGGAGGTGCGCCCGCGCTGGAGGTGGATACGCACGACGTGGTTGCGGGTGTCGCGAGTCGTGTCGGTGATGCGCCAGCCGTTGGCGGTCTCCCCCTCTCCCAACGTGAAGATCTGGCCGCCGCCGTTTTCACGCAGATAAGCGGTGAAGCTGCGGTCAATCTGGGTGGTGCCGATGAGTTGCAGAGGGACGGCATCCTCGGCGTGGCTGATGAGGGCGAGGCAGGAAAGGCCTGCGAGGAGGAGGCGGGTGGGATTCATGGCTGGCTGACTGCAGCGGTGGTTTGTGAGTTCTTTGCCGAGGCAGCGTCCTTGCGGTTTTTTTCGAGCGCGGCGTAAACATCCGCGTAGCGCTGAGTGTGGGTCCAGCCGGCGATGAGGCGGACTTTGCCTGCCATGCGGTCCGGGCCGATGCCGATGGGCATCATGGCCCAGCGGCCGGTGGCCTGGTTGCCGAGGATGAGCATGGCGGCGTGCTGGGTGGGGTCGGCATCGATCTTGGGATCGACTTCGTAGTAGCCGAGGGCGCGGCGGAGTTTTTTGATGTCCTCGGGCTTGCCGGTGAGGAAGTGCCAGTCGGGCATGTCGGGATGCGTGGAGGGCTTGCGGAAGAAGCTGGCGTATTCGTGGATGGTGGGCACATCATCGACCTCCGGCTCGACGCTGATGGAAATGAGGCGGACGGATTTGCCAAAGTCCTTGGCGAGTGTCTCTCGCATTTCGGCGAGGAGGGCGTTGGTGCCGGGGCAGGTGCCGCGGCAGTTCGTGTAGAAGAAGCTGATGACGACGGCGTGGTCTTTGATGAGGTCGGTGACGAAACGGACGGGCTGGCCGTGGTCGTTGGTGAGGGTGAGGTCCGGCAGCTTGTCGGCGAAGTGCTTGCGCATGAGCTGCGCGGCTTGTTCTGACTTCTGGTTATCTGCGGGAGGATCGGCGGCCAGAATGGAGCCAAGGAGAATAAGAGGCGCGGTGGCGCGAACGAGACAGGTCAAAATTTTCATGTCCTTGAAAATACGATGTCGAGAGGAGCCGCCCCGAGGCTGCTTGGGACGGGCCGAGGTGATGGGGTCGTTTTTACGGGAAGAACTGCTGAACGGGCTGCGGGGATGGCGTGGGTGTGACCCGAGGGTCGAACTGGAACATCATGTCCAAGTCCTCATGCTCTACGTTGTGGCAGTGGAAGACGAACGGCCCCTTGAAGGTGCGGAACTTCATGCGGATCTTGATCTCGGAGTTGGGCCCGAGGATGGTTGTATCCGACTTGAAGCTGTCGTGGTAGGGGATGGGCCTGCCGGTGCGCAGGTCGGCGACCTGCTGGTGCGACTCCAGGTGCATGTGGATGGGGTGCCACCAGCCGCCGCTTCCATTTTGAAGTGTCCATTCTTCGGCGGTGCCAAGGGTGGGGACGACATTGGCAAGCGCTTCGTCATAGAAAAGGCCGTTGATGGCCCAAGCACCATTTTTGCGCTCGAATTTGAAGTGACGACGGGCAACGATTTCACTGTCCCGGATCGGCACATGGGGGCGGAGCGTTGAGTTTGTGGTGATGGAAGCGTCTGGGTAGCGAGTGTCTCGAGCCCCGACGACGAATTTGATGAGGCGATGACGAAATGCCGGGGTACCGCTGACTGTAGTGCCATTGAGGTCTTCGAGTTTTTCGCCCGGGCCACGAGGGTCCGGCTGATCAAGGATGTTTTCGAGATAGAGCTCGGTGCCGACGGGATACTTGGCAAAGTCGATGACAATGTCAGCGCGAGTGGCAGGACCGGCGAGCCAGCATTGGGTCTGCTGGGGTTTGGGGAATAGCCAGGAGTCCTTGGCGATGCGGAGGAAGGAGGAGTTGTCGCTGAGACGGAAGCGCCAGATGCGGGAGTTGCTCCCAACGAGGCAGCGGAAGCGGTATTTGCGGCGCTCGACATTGAGGTGGGGGTAGGCCTTGGCGTTGACGAGGGCGATGTTGCCGAGGTAGCCGTTGTGATCGTTGCCGTCGTAGCAGACGTTGCCGTTCGGATCGAAAAGACGGTCCTGGAAGACGAGCGGGATGTCGTAGGGATTGCGGTATTCAGGACCAACATCTGAGACGCCACGGATGCCTGGTAAAACGCCGCTGGTGATGAGACCGAGTTCGAGATCGTCGAAACACGGAGCGACACCAGAACAACCTCGAGCCACATGCTGGGCGGTGAGGTGGATCGCGTGGTCGTGATACCACATCGTGCTGGTGGACTCGGAGACATCGAAAGCACCGGAGTCACCGCCATTCACGCGCGGTAGGACGTTCGGATAGTAGTAGTCACGGGTGGCCTCAGGAAGAACGAGAAAGTTAGGATGGCCGTCGGAGTGCGCGGGCCAGTGGCCGCCGTGCATGTGGACGGACATTTCCTCGGGCAGATCGTTGGTGAAGCGCACCAGCGCAGGCTGGCCCACGCGGAATCGGAACATCGGTCCCGGTGCGGAGGCGGGGCGGAAAGTGCCGTCGGCATCGCGTCCGGCGTAGCCCCAGAAATCCGTCCACAGGCCCATGCTGCTGGGCAGGAACTGCGCGCGTCCGGGGCGGATGTTCACCTGATAATACTGGGTGGGCATCTGATCCCAGTCGGCGGGATGATTCGCCCATTCGGGGGCCACACCGTGCAGCACATCGCCCACCGGGGAGGTGTATTGCGCGGGCAGGGAGCCGGTGCTCAGAGGTGGGAGATAGCTGGGCAGGGGCAGTGGATCGACCCAGCGCGGCACGGTTTGCCCTTGGATGGCGTTTGGGCAGTTGGGGGCGCTGACATTCATCGGGTTGTCTCCCGTGATTCCGCCATCCCCCGTGCCGCCTCCGCCACCTTTGCCTTTGGCGGCGATGATATGGGTCGTGAAGGCGGCCGCAGCCATGGAGACGGCCCCCTTGATGATCTTGCGGCGGGAGGTGCTGGTCGATGAGTCGTTCGGATGGCTCATAGGGTGTGGATGAGTGTGGGGTGGACGAGGTCCGCTTGGTTCACGGCAGGAAATTTGGTCGGGGCGCGCCACCGTTGCGGCCCACGGCAGGCAGTTCGGTCAGGTGGTCCAAAGCGCGGCCCTGGCCGTCGTTTGCGACACGGATGTCATCTCCGAGCGCTCCATTCGGAACAAAGAGCTGTGGATGGTCGAATGGTGCGCGGTCGTAGCGCACGCGTTCATCCGTCAGCGATTTCATAAAGGCGACGAGAGCCTCCTTCTCCGTGGTGGAGAGATGAAGATTGGTCACATCGGGATCGAGGTCGGCGATGTTTTGGTCATGGAAATCGCCGCCACGGTTGTAGAAATCCACCATCTGCCGCAGCGTGGCCTGGCCACCATTATGAAAGTAGGGGGCGGTCAGCTCGATGTTGCGCAATCCCGGCGTTTTGAAGGCTCCATTGGCTGCGATGCGGTCATTTGGCCCCACATTGATGTTGGGATCACGGCCCACGATCCTTTGGAAGCTGCCATTGGCCGCCAGTCGGGCCTCGGAAAGTGGATTGCCAAACGGGTCGGTGGCACCGAGACCGATGTCATCGCGGTTTGGCCGCACGCCGATGTTATAAAAGCCGTTGTCATAGGTGGCGCTGCCGCCGTCACCCATGAGCATCGTTTCGATGCGCTGGTTCTCGACGCGATTCACCGAGGCGTTGGTGAACTCCGCGCCGCCGTGGCAGTTGGCGCATTTGGCCGCTCCGAAGAACAAGTCCATGCCCTGCTTTTGCTGCCGGGAGAGGGCGTTGCTGTTACCCTCAACGAACTGGTCGAACGGTGTCTGGTCAGAGACGAGGGTCGATTCGTAAAGCTGCACCGCCAGGCCGAAGTAGAGGCTGAAATTGTAGGCCATCTGCGGGAACTGATTGGCTGCAGGCGTCGGTGTGGCTGGTACGAAGCGGCTGAAACTGCCATTCGCGTTGACCTCCACGAGCAGGGTGCCATTCCACCACTTTTCCGCGAAGGCCTCGCGGATCAGCTCTGCGTAGGTGGTTTTGGACAACCCTGGCAGCTTGGTGTGACTGAGGCTTCCCAGCACACTGTCATCTTTGTGGACCCACTGCTTCTGCAACGGACGCAGCGCGATCATTTTCTTCCCCAGATTCGGGAAACTGCGCCCGTCTGCAGACATCTCGAAGGCGCTGAGGGGCGGCCCCACCGCCTGGGAAGCCAGGCTGGCGTGGTCGATGGCGATCGCGGTGAGTCGCAGGCTCGTCTTGGAATCTGCCACGGCCACCTTCGCGTTCACATCGCGCCGGCCCCAAGGATTCACGCCGTTGAAAATGTCCTGGGCGCGTCCGTCCCAGAAATTTCGCATGTTAAAGACCGCGTTGATGACGGACGGGGTGTTACGTGGCTCCACCCGGCGTGTGTTGACACCGCCCACTTGGAAGATGGCGTCTGGCAGGACCGTGCGGTTGTCCTCGGCGGAAAGCGGACGGATGCTTTGGAACAGTTCCTTGAAGACTCCCTGTGAGCTGATGGCATCATTGGAGTCCGACAGGACAGTAGAATTGCGGTCGTTGCTGCTCAGCAGTTTGCGCAGCGGGAAATCAGCATGGGTGAGCTGTCCGTTGGGGTTTTTCGTCTGGAAGGTGACATCTGGATCGGCGGATCCGTCCGCCGCCAGTCGCAGCAGCCCTGGGCTGACTTGATTCTTGGAGCGGTTGTCCGCCCCGGCGTGGAAATGGCAGGAGGCGCAGGAGGTGATCCCGTCGCTGCCGAGTTGCATGTCCCAGAAGAGGGCTTTGCCTAGGGCGATAGCGGCTTTTTTGTTCCTGACAAACTCGGAAAGGTTGGATGGCACTGGGACGGGCCGGAGACTCAGAGATTCCGGACTCGGCGGTGGTTCAGGCGCTAACACGCCTGCTTGGGCAAAAAGGGGCGAGTGCAGGTTTAGGATCAGAAACGCCACTGAGGCATACAGCGTTTTGGACTGCTTTATGAGCCGCACGGCGATTCCTATTTTTTACAAAGTTATTATATATTATAGTCATAACGTGGGAAATATAATATTTAATATTTGATATTTGCAATAATGAATTTCATTTATTTTATTTTTATCATATGTAATATCTATTCTGCTCATGCAACCTCGCCTAAACATGCCTCTAAGCCTCCTGATATTCTTGCTAGGTCTGCCACTGGCAGAAAATGGAGTTGCGCAGGTGTCAACGCCCAGCACTCCCGCAAACAGTGGCACTCTTGTTTTAGCGTCCTCTTCGGCTGCAAGCTCTCTGTTGCTGACCGGCATCGCGTCTATTGGAGAGCAGAAATTCGTTTACTTGACCGATTCCAACTCCTCTCAGATGATCGAGTTGGTGAGTGGTGTGCTGAGTCCAAGCGGCATCGAACTGCTCCAGGTGCAGGATCAAGGGCTTGTCGCGGCCTGGAAGGTGCTAATCAGGCAAAAAGGCACCGAACATTGGCTGAACTTTGCTGCTCCATCCCTACAGGCTGCCTCTGGTGGCACGGCCATTCTGAGTACCACTGCGGCTGTGCCAGCCGCACCTTCAGCGGATTTCAAACGCTCCCCGCCACAGAATGCGGGCACGATGTCAAACGACACACCAAGCGCCGCAGTTCGCAAACGACCGCTAAACAGCTTCCCACTTCCAGCCGGCCTTTGATTCTTTCAACTCCGCCACGTCACTGACATGTGGAAAAGGACGGGCTTGAAATGGGTGTAGAGTGCCGCCCCATCCAGCGGCTCTGAGGAGGCCTCCGTCGAAGTAGCATCCTCGAGCAAGGAATAAAAACAAACCGCTGCTCTAGCAGTTCTTTAAAGCTCGCCCTGCCGTCTCTACCTTAAAATAGACCGCCTCCTTTTGCTCCAGGAACTTTGCTCGCCATGGTAAAGCCGTTATGGCCGCCAAACCGACCCGCATCCTTCTTGCCGATGACCATGCCGTGGTGCGCAATGGCTTCCGCATGATCCTGGCGGCACAATGGGACATGGAAGTCGTTGGGGAGGCGTCCAATGGCCGCGAGGCGGTGGAAATGGCCGCGAAACTCGAGCCCGATGTTGTCGTCATGGACGTGACGATGCCGGAGCTCAACGGCATCGAAGCGGCCCGGCAGATCACGAAGGCGCTGCCGAAGACGCGCATCCTGGCGCTGTCGATGCAGAAGGATGGTGTCTATGTGCGCGAGATGCTGCGTGCTGGCGCGAAGGGTTATTTGCTGAAGGATTGCAACGAAGCCGACTTTCTCGCTGCAGTACGTGCTGTCGCCGTTGGCAAGGGCTGGCTGAGCCCCGAGGTGAGTGATGCGGTGCTGGATGATTACCGCAAGCATGTCACCAATCCGATTGATCTGCTCTCACCGCGCGAGCGCGAGGTGCTGCAACTGATCGCCGAGAGTAAAACGAACAAGGAGATCGCCACGGCGCTGGGTTTGAGCGTGTACACCGTCGAGGCACACCGTGGGCGTATCATGGAGAAGCTGAATCTGCACTCGATTGGCGAGCTGGTGCGCTTTGCCATCCGCAACGGCCTCATTGACTGATGTTCTCCTTCTTCCGCATCACTGAGAGCAATGTGCTGCGTGTGCTGGCGCTGGGTTTTGTGCTGGTGATGACACTGCTCGGCGCGGCAGGCCTGATCGCGGTGCGGCAGAGCCAGCGCATCCGGGAGAGTGTGGCGCAGCTCGCGCGTGACCAACTGCTCATCGCGCGCCTCGTGCATGATGTGCAGATGGAGGAGAATGCGATGACGGAGGTGCTGCACCAGCTCGCGCAGTTTCAGCCGCAGCAGGCGGATCACGTTGTGCTGCTGCGTGATCTCGATAAGAGCGATAAACAGCTCGCGCGTCTATCCAGCGAGGCGCAGGAAGCAGCGGGTCAGGAGCTATGGCTGGATTTGGAGGCCAGCGTGAAGGCTTTCACACGTGAAGCGCATCGCGTGCTGGAAACGAACGCGTCCGTGCCCAGGGAGAATTTGGAATCGCTGTTCAAGCATCATGATCATGTCGTGGATCTGGTGAATAAGCTCATCCAGGCCAGCTCGGACCGCCTTGCCAAGGCTGAGCAGCAGATCGAGCAGCAATCTCAGGAGCTTGGCGATGATGCGGCGCTGCTGTTAGGCTCCAGCTTCATCCTGGCGGCGATTTGTGCTCTGCTGACCGTGGGTTTCACGCGCAAGAGCATCCACCGCATTCAATGGCAGTCGGAAGAGCTTAGCCGCGTCTCGTGGCACATGCTGCAGACGCAGGAAGAGACGGCGCGGCGCTTCTCCCATGAGCTGCATGATGAGCTGGGTCAGTCGCTGGCGGCTGTGCGCTCCAATTTGACCAAAGGAGCCACGCGTGACTTTGACTCGCTGCGCGCGGACTGCCTGCACCTCGTGGATGAATCCATCACCAACGTGCGGGAACTCTCGCAACTGCTGCGGCCCGTGATTCTCGATGACTTTGGCCTGGATGCCGGTCTGCGTTGGCTCACCGAGAAGTTTGGCCAGCGGGCACGCGTCGGCGTGGAATACCAATCAAACATGACGCAGCGCCTGCACAGCGATACGGAGACCCATCTCTTCCGCATCACCCAGGAGGCTCTCACGAACATCGCCCGCCACTCCCAAGCCACGGAGGTTCAGATTACGCTCGAGGCGGAAGCGGCGACGGTGCGACTCATCGTGCAGGACAATGGCTGCGGCCTGCCGCCAGATCGTTTGGAGTCGTCATCGAGTCTCGGCCTCATCGGCATGCGAGCGCGCGCACGTGAATGCGGCGGCACGCTGGATCTGCAAATGGCGCAGCCCACGGGCCTACGCATCATCGTGGAGGTGCCGCTGCGTCTGGCGGAAAATGACGAGTAGGCTGTAACAGGACTTATCGCAGATGGTAGGCGCGATGAGTGTAGAGATCATCAGCCACTTCGAAGAGGGCGGTGCCGTCGTCACGGATGGCGTCAAAGGCTGTATCTGAGTCAGGGACGCGTTTCATGAAGACAGAGCTAGCATCGCCATACCAGTATTCGACGGTTTTGTTCAGCCCGAAGACGGTCTGCCTCTTGTCATGATAGACGGCGATGCTGCGGTTGTGATGCATGAGACTGCGGTCGCGGTCAGCGGCGCCGGCTTTGAGCAGATCGTGGCCGAAGAAGAGGCTGCGATAAGGCCTGCCGACCATGCCGAGGATGGTGGGGATGAGGTCGAGCTGGCAGCCTTGAATGTCGTTGCGCTGTGGCGTCTTGACGAAGCTGGGGGCGACGATGAGACAGGGGATCTGGTAGCTTTTGAGCGGAATCGTTTGTCGGCCATAGACGCGGGCGCCGTGATCTGCGATGACGACGAAGATGGTGTCGTTCCAGAAGGGCTCTTTGCGGGCGCGGTCAAAGAAGTCACCAAGCGCCCAATCGGCGTATTTGACGGCGTGTTCGCGATTGTGGGCGTTCGGGTCTTCAGGGATGCGGCCAGCAGGGTAGGTGAACGGGCGATGATTGGTGACGGTGAGGAGGGTGCTGAGGAAGGGCTTGCCGGTTTCATGCAGCTTACGCATTTCGATGATGCCACGCTGGAGCAGGTCTTCATCACTGACGCCCCAGGCGGTGCGGAAGGCAGGGCTTTCAAAGTCCGCCTCCTCCACCAGACGGTCCCAGCCGTTTTGCAAAGCGTAGCTCTTAATGAAATCAAAGGTGCCGTGACCAGCATAGAGGAACTGGGTGCTGTAGCCATCACGCTGGAGCAGGCGGGCGATGGTTTCGACGTTTTCCGTTTTGTCGCGGGCGAGGATGCTGTCTCCGGGCAGGGGCGGAATGCTGGAAAAGATGGCTTCCATGCCTCGGATGGTGCGATTGCCGTCGGCAAGCATGTGGGTGAAGAGCAGGCCTTCTTTCGCGGCGAGTGCATCCATGCGGGGGGTGAGGGATGGACCTTCGCGCCCGAGGCAGCCCCAGAATTCACTGCCGAGACTCTCCTCGGCGATGATGCAGACGTTGAGTTTCTTGCGCGTCGGATCTCCAGCGACGTCGCGCGTGATGGAGTCGCGTGCGGCTTTGATCCACCATTCATCCGCCACGGCGGTAAGAGGCTCAGGTGGGACCGGGGGTGGTTCGGGTGCGATGAAGGTGGTTCCAGGCTCGGCCAGGAGTTTGCGCGCTCGTACGAAGGCCTCACGGCGGTTCATGGTGAGGTAGAAGGCCGTGTACTCGAGATTTCGCGTCCAAGCCGCATCCATGGCACTGGCCCAGCCATTGTTGGCGAGTTGGTTGACGACGCGCTGGCGGCTGAAGCCGGTTTCAGCGTCCCAAATGCTCTGGTGGGCCAACAGGCAGACGAGCGCCGCAAGGCCGAGGATTTTGAGTTTGGTGGGGAAGGCGTGCTTTTGCCAGATGGGGCTGAATTTGGCGAATCCGAGCCATGAGATGGCAGCACCACCCAACAGGCACACGGCGCCGATGAGCGGCAGCGGGTAACTTTCGCGTAGATTGGTAAAGACCTCATGCGGATAGACGAGGTAGTCGATGGCGACGGTGTTGAAGCGGCTGTCGAACTCATCAAAGAAGAACCACTCGCTAAGCACGAGGAAAACGCCGACGGTGCAACCGATGGTGACGGCGATGCGAAAAAGCACGCGCCACACGGGAGACCAGGCATTGATTTTGAAGAGCCGCAGCACTAGCACGGGCAGCGCAGCAATGAGCGTGGCGAAAAAGGCGCTGATGCCGATGAGGATGCCGCTGCCGATGAGCGCCCAAACGGCGTCGATATGGATGCCGGCGAGGAGGAACTTCAGCGTGTCCCCCATGCTGGTATCCAGCGGGGCAAAGCGCCACCAGAGGGCGAGGCGAAGCAATTGCCAGGAGCAGAAGGCCGCCGTGGCGAACCAAAGAGGGAAACGAAGTTTAGAGAGCATGTCGGTCGGGCGGAGGTCAGTTCTTGCTACCGAAGGGCCACTTCGACATCAGCCACACCGCGACCGTGTGATTGTTCTCCCATACCATACCTCCACGGCGTTGCAGCGTTTGTTCCATGAATCCGATCTCGAGTTTGGTAGTGTCGCTCAATTTGCGACCAAGGCCGATGAAGGCGCGGTTTTGGTCAAAGTAGTTCATCGACACATTGGTGCCGAAGTTGAAGAACACCTCATCCCACAGGGCAAGGTACCATTTTTTGTCATCGCTGAGCGGAATGGTGGTGCGCAGCATGTAGCGGAAGCGGTTTTCGTAGCGCCAGTTGGTCACGTCCCCGGTGGCAGGCGCCACTTCACCGATGCGGCGTTGCTCCAGGCGGAAACGATGGGTCCATTCCAGGCCGAATGCTTTTTGCGTGACGAGTGCCTGTTCCCAGAACCGATGCTCTGGAAACTCGGCGGCGATGGGAATGTCGCCATACGGATGCGTCTCGACCCAGGCGTAGCCGGCGCTGAGGGTCAATGCTGGGCTGATGGTGTAATTGATGCCGGGGCGCAGCAGGAGCTGCTGCCAGTGCTCACCCATGTCCGCACGGCGGAACTGCGATTCGAGGTGCAGGCCCCATTTGCTGCCGAAGAGCGGGTGGTCGCCGACATAGTTGAGCCACAGGTTCTCATTCGACTCCGTATGGTCGGCGGCGGAAGCGACGTGGACACCGGCGAGGACGGCGAGTGAGGCGGTGAGTAACAGGCGGCGGATCATGGTGTGATTTTTTGGTAGCGTGGCGAATGAGTTGGCGGCGGCGTTCCAGATCGCCGCCGCCTGTATATCAACACCAACTGGAAGTGATGAATGAAATGAGAGCTGATCAGGCGGTGGGACGAAGAACGCGTGCAGCGAGCGGGTGTGCGGACACAGGACGATGCAGATC
>JAYVIO010000418.1:0-2663 GCA_043770175.1 Verrucomicrobiales bacterium
GGGTCGCCGCCCCCGTTACGGTGCTTGGAACCAATCCCCGCGCAGCCAGTCCGCGATCAGGCCGAGGGCGCGGGCATCGAGAATTTGGTCGGTGCCGAAGGCGGGCATGCGGTCGTTGCGCTTGCCGTAAAAGCGTTCATGGGCGGGCTGGGTGATGATGCCGAGCAGCCATTCGCGGGAGCCGTAGCCGGTGAGATCGGGCGCGGAGGCGTCTTCGTCCTTCTGTCGGACCTGGTGGCATTCGGTGCAGCGCATGGTTTCACCTTTGGCCAGGGTGCGGCCTTCGACGATGAGCGCGGCGTCGCGCGTGTCGGCGTTGGTCTGGGACTTCAGGGCGGCTTCGGCGGAGAGCGCGAGGATGACTTTTCCGAGCTGCTGCTTTTCCGCTGGAGAGAAAGCCGCGATGTCCTTCTTCACAAACTTCACCATCTTGCCGTCCTTGAATTTCGTTCCGCCGAAATAGTTCGTGGTGGCGACCTTCTCCGGGTCGAGCAGTCCGGTGATCCATTCGCGGCTGGCGAAGCCCTTGAGGTCGGCGGCGGATTGCGGATCGGTCGGCACTTGGCCCAGGCCATCGTGTCCGTCGTAGCGGTGACAGCTCGCGCAGTTTTTGGCGAAGAGCTTCGGGCCTTGGGTGAGGGCGTCGTTCCGCAGGAGGCTGACTGCGCCGCTGCTGGGAATGCCTGCGGGACTGCGCGCGAGTTGGATGACGCGGTCGGCTTCACGATCCGCCTGCTGCACGGCGAGTACGTAGTCGGGGTTGTTGCGATCCGCGTGCATGGCCAGCCAGGTGAGCAGGCCGATGCCGGCGAGCAACGACCAGAGCAGGCCGAGGTTGAAGCGATGGCCGAGCTTCCATTTGCCGAAGAAGGGCATGAGGAAGATGACGCCCATGACGAGACCAGGCAGAATCATCGCGCCCCAGATCTCCGTTTCGCCGGGGAAATATTTCAGGAGCTGGAAGAGAAAGAGGAAGTACCACTCAGGCCGCGCGGCGGCGTAGTTCTCGGAAGGATCCGCAGGAGCGCCGAGGGCCGCGCCATATTTGACGACGAAGAACAAAACTGCCGCCATGACCGCGAGGCAGGCCACGGCGTCCTTCAAAACCTGGCCGGGCCAGAAGGCTTCGTCGGGCTTGCGCTTGGGTTCCTTGACCGTGATGCCGTGACGGCGGAACAGATAGATGTGACCGACGAGCAGCGCGATGATCGCTCCGGGCAACACGCCCGCGTGCAGCGCAAAGAAGCGCGAGAGCGTGTGATGCCCGTACTCGGCTCCGCCCACGATGAGTTTCTGGAGTTCCGGCCCGATGAACGGCGTGATGGCGGCGATGCTGGTGGCGACCTTCGTGGCCCAATAGCCCTTCTGATCCCACGGCAACAAGTAGCCAGTGAGCGAGAGACCCATGACGAGTCCGAGCAAGGCGAGGCCGAACCAGAAGTTCACTTCGCGCGGTGCCTTGTACGCGCCGTCGATCACTACTTGCATGAGGTGCAGCACGAGCAGGATGTTCATCGCCTGCGCGGTGTAGTGATGGATGCCGCGCAGCAGCCAGCCGCCCCACATTTCGTGCTGGATGAAATAGACGCTCTCCCACGCGGTCTGCGAACTGGGGTTGTAGGCCATCCACAGAAAGATGCCGGTGATGAACTGCACGACGAGCGTGAAGGTGAGCGTGCTGCCCCAGACGTAGCGCCAGCGCGAGCCGCCGGGGACGTTCTCGAAGAGCGCCTCGTTGAGGAGCTTCTTGTAACCGGTGCGGTGATCCAGCCAGTCAACGAGCGCCTTCATGCGACGGGAATCTTCTTCGCCTTGCCGGCCTCGAAGTTCTGGAAGCGCACCCAGATTTCGGCCTCGTTGCGCACCTCGACTTCAAGCGTGTCCAGCGCGCGCGGGCTGGGGCTGGAGGCGTTGGCGAGCGTGCCATCGAGGTGGAACTTGCTGTCGTGGCACGGGCAGAGGAAGCCCTTGGTGCCGGCCTTGAATTCCACCGGGCAGCCGGCGTGCGGACACGTCACGTTCAGGGCTTCGATCTTTCGATCGGGCCCGCGCCGCAAATAAACGGCGCCGACGGGCACCTGCGGGAATTTGTTCCAGGCATCCGCGCGGTCGGCGATGACCTCGAACCGCCGCGGCGTGCCGTCCTCCGCCAGCGCGTTGAGCGACGTGACGCGGAGGAATCCGCCCGCCGTGCTTTTGCGCCGGAGCGGGTCGAGCAACGTCATCAAGCCCGCCGCCGCCGGCACCAGTGTGGTGACGCCGCCGATGGTGAGGGCGGCGGCTTTGGCCAGGAACTCGCGGCGCTCGGGCTTCGCCGGCGGATCGTTTGGTTTCATGCTTTGGTTTAAGAAAGGCCGCGTGGGCGACCGAAAACTCGGACGCATCATTTGTGGAATCACTTCAAATGACAAGCAGGGGAAAGCTGCTCGCTTGAATAAATTCGCGCCCGCCGGGGTCTGTCATGGCGCGGTCGAAGTTCAGGCCTCTGACTGCCACGCTCAAATCCAGGAAGCGTCTCCCCAAAAAATAAAGCCTTGAGATCACTTTGAAGACTGTCGTTATGAAAACAATTATGCAATCACTCGCGACTCCGCTGGCTCGCCGCCCCCGCCTTACGGCTTTTACACTCATTGAGCTTCTGGTCGTCATCGCCATTATCGCGA
>JAYVIO010000419.1:0-21393 GCA_043770175.1 Verrucomicrobiales bacterium
GAACATAGGCCCTCAAGCTGCTAAGACAGCGCCCATAACGCTCTCGAAAATGCTCACGCATCCTTCATCTCAACACGCACTCGAATCACCTTGCCGCAGAGCGGCTTTGTTCAACCATGCGCTGCAGCGAACGGCTCGTATGGCATCTGTCGTGTCATCGACGCTTCACGCTCGCCGTCGCCTGATCCGAGACGCCCAACCAACAACGATTTCCGCCATCACCAGCATGAGAGTTGCCGTTTGGTCTGACAGTTCGCGATACCGGAGTCTGTGCGTGCGTATTGTTCTAGGCATCATGGCTTTCGGTGCCATTCCTTGGTTAGTGCCCACATCAAAGGCAGCGGGTGCTCAAATTGTGATTTTTTCCATCGCAGCAGTTACGGCTATCATTGCGTTCCTCTACAGACCTCGCCGACTTACCGTTGTTGCCGGGACAGATGCCATTGCGATCATTGATGAGGATGGCCGGGGAACGACCCATTTCTTGCCATCGGAGGTGGAGCATATTGGACTGGCTCCGAACGGGCACATACTATCACATCCCATCTACTGGCTACGATTCTCCGCAGGTTCGTCCTATCGGAGCATTGGACCACTTTTTCTGTCTGAGCACCCACCGCTGCAGCTACAGACCGAGCTTGATAGCCTTCTTGCCGCATCTAAGCCATCACAGGAACATCATGACGACTGAGCCTACCGGCAGATGCTACTTGATCCGCACCCGTGCGTAGTAGATCGCAGCTTTGCCTTCGTGGCTGGAATAATAGGTCACATGCAGCAGGTCATCGTGCCAGTAGAGGCCGGGGTAGCTGCAATCGCCGCTGCTGGGCAGTTCGAGGATGGACGTGAGGCTGGTGGCCGTCATCGCATAGATCACCATGTGTGGGCCGGGGGTGGCACCCAGGCCGCGTGAGGCGGCGATGAGCTTGCCATCGGGCAGTTCGATGAAATTCGGCCCGCCGAGCGGCAAACCGGTCGCCGACCAGGTCCAATCACGATACGGCGCTTTCGCCATGCCGATGACGCCTTTGCGATCGCCGCCCTGCCGGCTCACCAAGGCCAGCGCGCTGCCGTCTTTGAGGAAACGCAGCGTCGTTTCACCCGCCTGTCCCGGCACGGTCATGATTGAGGAGAGCTGCCACACGGAGCCGTCATCGCTGGCATAGGTTTTCAGCGACCATTCTTTCTCCGGCGCAGGACCACCGGAGTTCGGGTGGATGTTGTAGCTGACGCCGTAGAAGCGTTTGTCCGCCGGATTGATCGAGACACGCCAGAGCCAGTCGCCTTTGGCCAGGAGCTTCTGCATGGGCGTCCAGACCTTGCCGTCCATGCTGGTGGCGTAGCGCGGTTGGCGGCCCTGCGCCGATTGGCCGCCGCAGAGCAGGTACAGGCGCTTGCCATCCGGCGTGACGATGAGTTTGGGATCACGCAGGTCCATGCCGGTTTCGCTGACGGTGGTATTCTCGACCCACGTCTTGCCACTGGCGGAAATCAGCGTGCGGATGGTGCCTTCGCCTTTGTCGGCAGCCGGTGCCTCGCGAAAGCACAGGTAGAACAGGTTTTGGAAGCGTGTGAGATCGGTGAAGCCGTTGTGCGGGGCCTTGTCCCAGATTTTTTCGACGGAGACGAGTTCCGCGACCTGCGCATGCAGCGTGGTGGCGGCGAGAACGGCAAGGAGGGTGAGGCGGCGGATCATAAAGCTCAATCGTACCGAATCGCCGCCGAGTTTCATCGTTTCTTTGGCCGGGTGGCAAAGAATAGCGCGATGCCGAGGCAGGCGACGAGGAAGGTGCCAAACGTGAGCACTGTGAGCACGAGATCGCGCAGGTCTTTGCCTGGAATGAAGCCGAGCTTGTGAAAGTTGGTGAAGATCGTGGCCTCAAACTGCCGCTGCTTGTCGGTGTGACGCGTGACGCTGCCCGTCGTGGTAGAAACATAGACGCGTGTCTCCAGCGCATCGCCCACATCAAAGCGATGCACGGGCAGGATGCGGAAGATGTTGATGTACTCCGTGTTGAAGGCCGTGAGGAAGTCCGTCTTCTTCACCTCGGCTCCGGCGAGGAAATTCTTCGCGATCTCGGCGGCGTAGGCTTCATCCATCGCAGGATCGACCATGCCATCGACCGCGCTGACGTACTGCGGCCCACGCGATGTCTTGGTGTAAATCTGATACCACGGCTGGCCGCCGATGCCGCGCAGGTTCACCGCCTGCACCTCGGGTTTGTCTTCGGGCAGCTTTGCCACCGCCTCCGCGACGCTGAGCTTGATCGCATTCACATCCATGCCGCCGCCGGAGGGTCGTGCGGAGGGCGGCGGGGCCTGCGTGCGCGTCATCACGTTGTGAATGACACCACTGCCGGAGGCGATGAGCACGGACACACTGAAGAGCAGGCCGATGCTGCGGTGGAGTTTGCGGATGAGCTTTGGATTCATGGGCGTAGAGCGAAGAGCAGAGGGCAAAGGGTCAGAAAGATGAAGCGCAGGCAAAGGGCGATTCGCGTCTCTGCGCCCTTCGCCCTTTGTTCTTCGCAGTTGCTACCACCGGAACTCAATGCCGCCATAGACGCTGCGGCCGTTGCCAGGAAGGAACACACGCGTGCTGCCGGCGACGGTGGCATCGCGCACGACGCTGGTGGTGGGCGAATACGTCGCGTCGGTGAGGTTGCGGGCTTCGACGTAGAAGGAAACGCCTTTCTTCGTGCGATAGCCGATTTTCAGGCCGAGCAGCGCGTACGGATCGGCAAACGTGGTGCGTGCGAGGTCAGCCGCATATTTGACGGGCGACCACTCGACGGTCGGCCCGGCGTAAAAGCCGCAGGGATGTTCATACAGCACGTCGGCGCGATAGTAGAACGGCGAGACGCCGGGCAGCAGTCGGTTGCCATAAGCGGCGCTCTTGTTGAAGTGAAAATTGTTCCAGAGAAAATTCTGCCGCAGCACGACACGATCATAACGTTCTGCCGACGAGGTGTTCAGATTACGCAGCAGATCGGCGCTGAGGCCGAACTCGATGCCTTGATGAATGGTGCTGCCCGCGTTCGTCGTCGTCGTGGGACCACCCGCCACGCCGAGCACGAACATCTCGCGTTCCAGCCACGCATAGTAGTAGCTGAAGTCCCAACCGATCCGTCCACGCTGGCCACGGGTGCCGATTTCGAGCGTCGTGGCGGTTTGCGGCTTCAACGGCAGAATGCCGCTGGCGCCGAACGGCACCAACTCGCCAAAGCTCGGCGGCTCAAAGCTGCGGCTGGCATTGAAGTAATACTGCGTCTGCGCATCCGCTTCATACAGCAGGCCCACCTTCGGACTGAAACCCCAGGCTTCAAAGCGGTCGCTGTTGTTCACGAGATTCGGCAGTCCGGTGAACTGTCCCGGTGGATTCACCCCACCGAAGAGACTCTCCTCATTCAAATCACGCGTCACATACGACACCTGCGCTCCAGCGATGAGCGAGAGCTGGTCCGTGAGATGCAGTTGATCCTGAAAGTAGAGGTTCAGGTTGGTGGACTGCAGCTTGTACTCCGCCACCTTGGCACCGCGTGCGCCACCGATGTTGAAGAAGCGGTTGTCCTGCACGACGCCATACATGAAGCCCGTGCCGATGGTGAGGTCGTTCTGCAAGCCAAAGAGCCGCCCTTTGCCGTCATAGCGCAGGTCAAAGCCGAGATCGTTGCTGAGCTGGTCGATCACCTGGAAGATCGGATGATTCAGATCCTTCCACGACCAGAACGTGCTCAGTGTTAAGGTGTGGTCGCCATCGCTGTAGGCCAGTTTGTCCGCCAGACGGAAGAGGCGGTAATTGCGCTCCTGAAAGCCCGCACCACCGGCCACGGTGGGAATCATGTTCCCCGGCGCAGCCTGCTGTGGATTGTTTTCCATCTCCGCCTTCGTCAGCGAACCGGGAAGCTGCGATTTGCTGTCCACATAGGTGAGGTAGAAGCGGTTCTCCAAGTTCGGGCTGATCTTGGTGCCGATGTTCGCAAAGACGCGGAAGCTTTCCTGCTCGCTCCAGTCACGGAAGCCGTCGGTGTGCGACGCCGTGATGCTGGCATACACATCCGTGTTGCCGCTCACGAAGCCGGAGGAAATCTGCGCCCGCTGCGTGTTGAAGCTGCCGAATTCGAAACGCCCCTGGATGGCATCCGCCGTGTAACCCGTGTTCGAGATGAAGTTGATCGCACCGCCGAGCGTGGCCGCGCCGTACTGCAGCGCATTCGCCCCGCGGAAGACCTCCGTGTAGCGCGAAGTCAGCGGCTCCACCGCCTGCATGTCGAAACTGCCGTCCGCCAGATTCAAGGGCATGCCATCCTGCATCAGCCAGATGCCGCGACCATGAAACGTGCGCTGAAGGCCCGAGCCACGAATGGAGATGCGTGCTTCTTCGGCGCCGAAGCGTTCCTGAACGAGCACACCCGCCGCGAAGTCGAGCGCATCTTTCAGCGTGGCCGAACGGCCGCGTTTGTACTGCTCGGCATCCACCACACTGGCACCGCCAGGGACGGACTGCGCGATTTGTTCCTGCCGGGCTTCCAGGCTCGGAACCGTGAGTGAAGGCGATTCTTGGTCCGCCAGGATGACAACTTCTTGGAGCTCGGTCGGCGTTTTCTTCGTGGGTGCGGCGGTCTGCGCGAGCACGGCACCGCTGAGTGAGAATAGAATGAGAAAGGGGAATGATTTCATGAAGTGAGAGGAGGAGCAAAGCAGCCGCGGCAATGGCGGCCCGCGCATGGGGCGCAGACCGGACTTTCCGGTCCGGCGTGTCAGATCATCGACTTGGAAAAGCCGATCTACAGTTTCAGGCCAGCCCGCATCGTGGCGGTGGCATCTCCGGTCTCTCGTGGCGTGTCACGCTGCATGCGCGAGTCATCGCGAAGGACATTTTCTCGGCGGCAGGCGCGATGAGCAGCGCCAGCGTCACCAGCACCGCATCTAGCTTCTTCAAAGACTGCCCCGTTTGCTGCGGCTGCTTGCGATTGGAATCCTGGCCTTCCTTCACCTTCGCGCACAACGCACAACCATGCTGGCCGTCGAACGTCTTCTGTACCGCTTCGATCATCGCCCCGTCACGCGCGAACGAGATCAGCATCCCCGTCCACGCGATCCCTTGCAGCAGCGCCCAGTGCATGCCCAGCGACAGACAAATCGCCCCCACGACCACCAGCCGCGCGAGGCGCGGCAGCAGCGATGATACAGATCGGGAGGACATGGCGGGCGAGTATGGGAGGCGGCTCAACGTGTGTCAACCGCCCGGCTTCATCGTCTCAAACCACGCCAGCAGGTCGAGAATCTGTTCCGCCTTGAGTGAATTGAGCAAACCGGCAGGCATGGGTGAGATTTCGGAGATCGTGCGCTCCTTGATCATCGCCTTGGCGATCTCGCTCTTCTCCGGCGCGAGTGGATTGGGCCGCAGCACGACACGTTCATCGTCTTCGCTCTCCAGGCTGCCCGTGATCGTTTTCCCATCGCTCGTTTTGACCGTCACGTAACGGAATTTCTCGTCGATGAACTTCGAGGGGTTCAAAATATGGTCCAGCAGGTCGCGGCGATTGAAGCGTGCGGACACCTGCACCAGATCCGGGCCGGTGACACCTGCTGGCAGTGACGGATCATTGCTCACGCGATGGCAGAACACGCATTGCGTGCGGATCAGCGCGTCCTTCGCATTGTCGCGGTTGCGTGTCTTCGCATCCATCTTCGCCAGCAGCGGTTCCAGGTCCTCCAGCTTCCAGTTCTTGAACGAATGTCCCGGCATCGCATGCGGCGAAAGTGCCGCCGGCTTCGCTGGCTGAATCACCGCTGCCAGTTGCACCGCATCCTCCGGCTTCAACGCGGCCGCCAGTTCGCTGCGTGTGTCTGCGATCGCTTTGAAGAAGGTCGAGGCCCCGTTCATCTTCTCCGCCTTGTTCAAGGCTTCGAATGCGATCTTCCGCTGTTCCATCGTCCAGCCGTCTTTGAGGTAGCGCAGCATGAACGGGTAAAACAGCAGGTCTTCGGATGATGTGGCCGCTTTGAGCAACGGCATCGTCTTCTCGATCACCGTCGGCGATTTCAAATAGACGAGCAGGCGGCAGAGTTCGCGATTGAGGAAGGTTTCATCGGCTGGATAGACGGCCCAAGCATGCAGCCTGTCTTTTGTGGAAGGTTCACCGTGACGTGCGATCGCGACGGAGATGACGCGCAGGGCATCCAAAGTGGGTTTGGGCGCGGATTTGATCACAGCATCGACGATCGTGGGCAGATCGTTTGGCGAACCCACGCGAGCCAGTGCAAGCAAGGCGTTCATGTCCTTGGATTGCAGCGCCTGCGTTCGCCATTCGTTCACTGGCTGGCTTTCCAGCTTCATTCGCGCGGCGTGCTTTGAAAATGCCACAGAGACCGGTTTGTCATTGTGTGGGGCTTTCTGAGCAGGCGCATGATCTCCCGCAAACGTCACCCGGTACAACCCGCTCTGCGTCCCACGACCACCGGTGGTGAACCACATCGCGCCATCGGGGCCGATGCAGCCGTCGGTGACATTCAGCGGCCTTCCCGTCACGAAATCCTCCTGCTCCGCACGGTAGCTCGAGCCGCCGTGGCTCAAATGCACGGCGATGATGCGTCCGTAACTCCAATCGAGAATGTAGAGCGCCTCACGATATTTTTTCGGGAACTCGCTGCCATAGCCGAAGCAGATCCCGGTTGGCGAGGACAGCCCGATGTCAATCACACTCGGCAACGTGTCCGCATACCAAGCGGGAAAACGGCCCGTGCCTCTGCGCCAGCCGAAATCGGCACCGGGCACGACATGCAGCACGCGTGTCGGCATGTACCACGGCGTGCCGACATCGCGCTCCATGTCGGCGTCGAAGGTGAACAGGTCGCCTGCGTGATTGAAGGCGATGTCGAGCGGGTTGCGCAGGCCGCCGGCGAGGAGCGTGACTTTGCTGCCATCGGGCTTCACGCGGAGGATGTGACCGGCGGGGAGCTCGACGTTGCCGTCGAACATGCTGCCGTCCCACGGATTCGGGATGAGCTGGTCGTTGGCGTAGTTTTTCAGTGGTGAGTCGGGCGCGATGTTCTTTGGCAGCAACACGTTGTTGCCATGCGCGATGTAGATGTCGCCATCGGGGCCGAGTTCGATGTGGTTGCGGCCATGACCGACGCCGCCTTCGGTGCGGACGAGTTCTTGGCGTTCCTCGAATTTGCCATCGCCGTCTTTGTCGGTGAGGCGGAAGAGCGCCTTGGAGTTGTTGGCGTTCGCGAAGAGGGAGCCGTGCGCGTAGAGCAGCCCGCGGCACTCCAGCAACTCGTCGTCGATGGTTTCAACCTTTTGATCGGCCAGTGACGTGGACACTCCTGTCCGCGAAACATCGCTCATGCGGGCAGGAGTGCCCGCATCACTGAGGAGCGTGAGGCGCAACAGGCCCTTCTTTTCTTTGCCAAGCGTGATGCGGCCCTGCGGATCGAAGGCCATGGAGACCCACGAGTCTTCGCCCGGCTGCGAGGAACGGATGAGTTCGGCTTTGAAGCCGGGCAGCAGGGTGAGCGTGGCGGGATCGGTGGCCTGATTTTGTGCGCCGGGCTTCGCGAGCTGCCAGGAGTTGTAGGCGTCGAAGGTTTTCTTCAAATCGAAGGGATTCGTGGCCGGATCGGCATCCGTGGAACCAGCGACGACGGCATTTTGCCACGAATCATCCGTCACGATCCAGCGCACGGCGGCGAGATCGCCGTTGAGTTCAAGCAGCGCGGCGGCTTTGGCTTTCGCGGGCACACGCAGGCCGATTTGATGTGATTTGCCGTCGCTGAGTTGCTTCGTGAGATCGGTGCCGGTCGCGTTTTCGGCACTTTTTACCGTCGCGATGCTTTTGCCGTCGAGCAGGATTTCCACCGCAGCATCCGTGGCGGTCAGGAGCACGGCCTTGAGCAGTTTGCCCTCGTGTTTCACCTCTTTGGCGAAGGTGCTGCCGGTTTCCGACGCAGCCAGCCACTGCGGCGACGGTGGACGATTGGCGAGCTGGGCGAAGGCGTGTGCTGAGAGCAGCAGTAACAGGAGGCAGCGTGACATGCTGCAAAGAACGTGCGCTGTAATGGAAGACTGTCGCCCGGAGCGGCATTGGAATGCCGCGCGCCCAGGATCAAAGCGCCTGAGTGCCGACGGTGAAGGTGACGTTTTGAATCTGCGCCTGGTGCAGGGAGTTCAACACGTCGATGACACGTTCGTAGCTGGCCTGTTCTTCGGCCTGGATGGTGACGAGCACAGATTGTTTCTGCTGCGATGACGATGCGGCCAGACGACGCAGAGTGTTCGTGAGTGTCGGCAGCGCTTTATCTCGTGGGGAGTCGAATGATTCCTCGTTCATCATCACGGTGCCGTCTTCGAGGATGCCGATGGTGATTTCATCGACGGGGAACTGCACCAGCACGTCGCCGGGAGAGGGCAGTTTGGTGATCAGCTCCCGCTCCACTTTCACCGTGCCGACCATGACCATGAAGAACAGCATGATGACGAAGACGACGTCGATCATTGGGGCGATTTGAAAGCCAAGGGTGGTGGTGTCGGAATGGATGGTGTGTTTCATGGCGTGTGAGTTCTGCAAGCCATCACGGCGGGGAAGATCGAATCTTGGGGTGCAAAAACGGCTGGCTTGCAGCGCGGTTGTCGGCTTTGTCTGCGGCCGGACAATCATGACACCACGCACATGAGGAAAGCTCTGAACAAGTCGGCGACCAAAAAAACCGCAGGGAAGAAGGTGCGAGCCGTCGCGCCTGACATCGGCATGAGTCTGGAGGAGCTGCGCGAGCTGGAGGCGAATGCGGTGCGGCTGGAGAAGCTGGCCAGACTCTTGCTCGACACGCCGCAGCAGGCTTTTTATCTCTACGACTACCGCGAGCGGCGGTTTGAGCTGGGGCAGGAGCATGTTTCCGGCCTCTACGGTTATAAGCCGGGTGAGATCGAGAAGCTGCCGAACGGCTGGTTCAGCATCATCCACCCGAATGATCTGGACGAGTTTCAGGCCATGCACCTGCGCCTGATGCATAGCCGGCGCAATGAGGTGCAGTCGATCCGTGCGCGGGTGCTGCGCAAGAACGGCGGTTACGAATGGATCCACGCCTACATGCGGCCGTTTGAGCGCGATGCGAAGGGCAAGGTGGTCTCTGAGGTCGGCCTGGTTGTCATCATCACGCCCTTGATGGAGGCGGAGCAGGCGTTGCGCGAGACGGAGGCACGCTGCCACAGCCTGTATCAACACAACACCTCCGGTGTGCTGGTGTTCGACGCGGACTTTCACATCGTCGATGCCAATCCCGCCGCCTGCCGTCTGCTGGGGCATGACAAAAAATCCCTGCTGCGGCTCAGCGTGCTGGACGTGACCGCTCCCGGTGCCCGCACGGAAATGCACCGGCTGCTGCGCACGATGAAGAGCCGTGCGAAGCTGCCCGCGAGCTTTGACACCACGCTCGACCACCACACAGGCAAACGGGTGGAGGTGATGGCGGCACCCACCTGCCTGCGTGACGAGACCGACGGATTTCATCAAGGCATGCTGATCCTCACCGACATCACCCAGCGCAAGGCGGTAGAGGCCGCGCTGAAGCGAGAGTCGGACTTGAACAAGGTGCTGATTGATCATGCCCCCATCGCGATCGGGCTGCTGGCCGCCGACGGCACCATTCTGCGGGTAAACGCGGCGGCGGAAAAAATCTTCGGCTACAAATTGAAGGAGGTGAAGGGCCGGGCGGTGTGGACGCTGCCGGTGATGGGGCCGGAGGAGATCGGCCCGTCGCGCCAGCGTTTCCAGGCGCTGGCCAAGGGTGCAGGCAAGGTCGCCGCCACCCTTTCCATGCGCACCCGCAGCGGCGAGACGCGCCACATTGAAACCGCCTCCACCGCCGTGAACAAGACGGACGGCAGCATCGACTTCTTCGTCACCACCGGCACGGACGTTACGGAACAGCGAAAACTGGAGGTGGAGGTCATCCGCGTGGCGGAGCAGGAGCACATCCGCATCGGCCATGATCTTCACGATGGCGTAGGGCAGACTCTCACTGGCATCGCCTCACTGGTAGAGGCGTTGGAAAGCCGACTCGGGGGAGAAGATCAAAAAGATGCCCGGCGCATTCATGAACTGGTGAAAACGGCCATTGAGGAGACGCGCCGCCTCTCGCACGGTCTCTCACCCGCAGCGGTGAAGAACCGCGGCCTCGCTGGCGGCCTGATGCTGATCGCTGAAACGGTGCGTGAAAATTTTCGCCGCGAGTGCGTCTGCCATCTGGACAGTCCTGCCCCCGTGATCAGCCAGGAGTCGGAGATTCATCTCTTTCGCATCGCCCAGGAGGCAGTGAACAATGCCATCCGCCATGGCGGTGCCACGAAGATACGCTTCAGTCTGCGGCGCAAATCCACCACGCGGGGAATCCTGGAAATCAGCGACAACGGCTCCGGCCTTCCAAGCGGGAAACACAAAAAAGCAGGCGACGGCATCGGCATGCGCGTGATGGAACACCGGGCCCATCTCATCAACGGGGCATTACACATTCAAACTCTTAAAGGTGGTGGAGTTCGAGTGACCTGCGAATTCCCGACGCGGCATGCTTAAGAACGGCGGCTTGACTTTATCCTGAAAACGAGCGAGCTAGCCCTACCGTGAAAAGCAAAATCTACATACTCGACGACCATCCCATCGTTATTGAAGGGCTTAAGAAGCTAATCGACCAGCAGGAGGATCTGCAGGTCATCGGCAGCGCAGAAGATGCCAACACCGCGTTGCAGCAGATTGCCAAACTCAAACCCGAAGTGGTCGTCCTCGACATCACCTTGAAGGATCGCAGCGGCGTGGATCTCATCAAGAAGCTCAAGGCCAGCCACCCGACCATGCAAATCCTCGTTTACTCGATGCATGACGAAAACGTGTATGCCGAGCGCTGCCTGCGTGCCGGTGCCATGGGTTATGTGATGAAAGGCGAACCCAGCACCCGCGTGCTGCAAGGGTTGCGCCAGGTCGCCGCTGGCTCGTTCTTCTTCAGCGCCGCACTGCTCGGCAGCATCGTCTCCGGCGGCGGTCCGCGCGGTGGTTCGCGTGGCGAACCCGCCCGCATGCTCAGCGACCGTCAGCTCGAAATTTTCGAGATGGTCGGGCGTGGCTTCGATTCCCACAGCATTGCCGAAAAACTCGGCCTCAGCGCCAAAACGGTCGATGCCCACAAGGCGAACATCCGCCAGAAGCTCGGCCTCGCCTCTGCCCGTGAACTGCTCATGGAAGCGGTGCGCTGGGTGGAGAAATAGAATTCCCCTTCAAATCTCAACCTTTCACAACGGGCGATGCGCAGGCATCGCCCGTTTTTTTGCGCTGTGATCAATCGCTTGCCACCGCATCACGATCCGCCTTTGCCATGACATTCAAGCGTTCCTTCATCGTGGCGAGCTGATCGGGCTTTTGCGCAGCGAGATTGTTGGTTTCATTCGGATCGGCGAGGATGTCGAACAGTTCGAACGTCGCCTTCTCGTCTGCGCCATGCACCACGAGCTTCCACGGATCGCAGCGCAGCGAGCGCGATTTGAAGCCGGGAGCCACGGTGTAAAGCGTGCGTGGTGGCGGTACAGCCCCCTCAGCAAGTTGCGGCCATTGGTTGATACCGTCCCATTTCAAATCCTGCTGCGGCTTGAATCCGGCCAGGGCACAAAAAGTGGGCATCCAGTCGATGATCTGCACCGGCGCATCGTGCCTGCCGGGTTTGAGCTTGCCGGGCCAATTGGCGATGCAGGCGACACGTGTGCCGCCTTCATAAACGCTGCCCTTTTCATCCCGCAGCGGCTTGTTGTTGCCGGGCAGTCTGCCTGCGGGATAAACGTCGTCGGGATACTTGGTGTCGTTGTTTTCAACAGTGCTACCGCCGTTGTCGCTGGTGAAGATGACCAGGGTGTTGGCGCGTTTGCCGGATTTTGTGAGTGCCGCCACGATCCGGCCCACCGCAGCGTCCAGATGCATAATGCAAGCGGCGTAATGCCGCGGCACATCGCCGCTGATGCCCGCAGGCACCTTCGCCAGCCATTCCTGCGGCTCCTTGATCGGCAGATGCACCGCCGTGAACGGCACATAAAGAAAGAACGGCGCATCTTTGCGTGCAACCAGCCAGTCAGAGGCCTCCTTGGCGATCAAATCGGTCACATGGCCGGTTTCCTCGATGAGTTTTTCATCGCGATGCCAGGTGATGGTGAACGGGCCTTCCTTGTAGCGATGATTCCATGGCCCGACACCACCGGCGAGTGAGCCGTAGCTGTGATCGAAGCCGAAATGATTCGGTCCCCACTCCGGCTTCGAACCGAGATGCCATTTGCCGGTGATGCAGGTGTCATAGCCGACCGATTTCAGCGCCCGGGGCAGCGTGACGGTGTCCCACCGCAGCGCACGCGTGCTTTGCGGAGTCGTGACGCCAAAACGACTCCAACAGCGGCCCGTCATCAAACCGGTGCGTGTCGGACTACAAACGGGTGCGACATAGTGATGCGTGAGTTCCAGTCCTTCACGCGCAAGCTGGTCGAGATGCGGTGTGGGCGCATTGCCGCCATGAAACGCCACATCCGCCCAGCCGAGATCGTCGGCGATGATGAATACGATGTTAGGCTTCGATTCCGCGGCATTCAGCAGCGGGCAGAGCAACAGCAGGGCGGCGATCCATTTCATGCCACGCCAAACGCTGCCGTATCGAGTGATCTCGCATGAACGGTTGCGTGCGCGGAGGCGTTGCGGCATAGAAACCTATGGGAAGCGCCACGGAATCCGCCAGTTTTGTCACGCGCACCGGGCAGTGGTTGGTTTACGCGCTGTTTCGGTGCGTCGAAGGCATTTTGATGCTCCTGCCGCTCATCGTGATCTGGCATGTGGGCCGGGTGTTGGGCACTCTCGCTTACTTTTTGGCGGGCAAGTACCGCAAACTCGCGCTGCACAACCTGCGCATCGCCTTCGGTCGGGAAAAAAGTGAATCGGAACGTCGCAGCATTGCGCGTGAACATTTCAAGAGCCTGTTCGCCAACATCCTCTGCGGTTTCAAACTGCCGCTGATGAACGAAGCCGATCTGTGCAAACATGTGCGGTCCGAGGGCATCGAGCGCGCCCAAGCAGCCTACGATGACGGCAAGCGGCCCATTTTGAACCTGGTGCTGCATGCGAGCTGCTGGGAAATCCTGACCCAGGTGCCGTCCATGTATGTGCGCGGTCACCAAGCCGGGGCCATCTATCAATCGCTCCGCAATCCCTGGCTCAATGCGCTTGTGCTGCGTCGCCGTGAGAAGCTGGGGTATGCGCTGTTTGACCGGCAGTCGGGGTTCAACGCGCCGATGAAGTTCATGCGTGCCGCCGGCCAGATCGGCGTGCTGGTTGACCAGCATGCCGGTTATCAGGGCCTCTGGTGTCCGTTCTTTGATCGACTGGCCTCCACGACCACCATCGCCGCGCTCATGACCATGCGCGCGGACGCCGTCGTGCTGCCGATGATGGTCTATAATGACGGTCCAGCGCGCTGGCGGCTGGTCTGTGCGCCCGTTGTGAAATCAGCCGAAGCAGAGCCAACCGCCGAAGGTTTGACCGTGGCGATCAATGCGGCCGTGGAAGGACTGATTCGCGAGCAGCCCGAGTGCTGGTTCTGGGTGCACAACCGCTGGAAACTGCCGAATCCTTACTTCTTGCTAAGCAACTCCAGCTACCGTCGCGGCGTCGCATATCCCGTCGGCTACGATATGAGGCGGCTGCAATCCTTCGAATTGCTCATCCGCAGCCCGAACTGGCTCGGTGATGCATGCATGGCCTTTCCCATGGTGCGGGCGATCAAACGCGGACGGCCCGACATGAAGATCACCGTGCTCGGGCCGGACAAACTCGAAGAATTGTGGATGTCGATGCCCGAAGTCTCACGTTACATCGGCAAACCGGCCAAAGAGGGCCTGTTCGCCGTTGCGAAGCGCATCAAGGCCACCAGCGTTCACTTTGACGCCGCCGTGCTGTGCACGAATTCGACGCGCAGTACGCTGGAAATCTGGCTCGCGGGCATTCCGCGTCGTGTGGGCTTCAAAGGCTCGTTGCGCGCGAAATTGCTCAATCAAATCATCGAGGAGCCAACGAACGACGGTACAAAAGAGCATCACGCGCATCGCTACCTGCGACTCGCTGCTGGGATCGGGGCCGACATCAAGCAAGACGGCTTGTGGGACGCTGGATCAGCACCTGCTTCATCCGATGGCACCATTATTGTCGGTGTTTGTGCCGGAGCAGAATACGGTCCCGCAAAGCGCTGGCCGCTGGAGCGCTTCGCCGAGGTGGTGAATCAAGTTTCCGCGCAGCATGCGCAGTTCCGCTGGCAGTTGTTCGGCGCACCGGGCGAAAAAGAGATGGGGGAAAAGCTCTCCGCGATGCTCCAAGCGCCGCATGAGAACCTCGTGGGTAAAACACGGCTCACAGAACTCATCGCAAAGCTGCGTGAGTGCCAGCTTCTGCTCACGAATGACACCGGCACGATGCATCTAGCCGCCGCGCTCGGCATTCCGACCGTCAGCATCTTCGGTTCGACCTGCCCGATTGAAACCGGCCCGCTCGGGGAACGACACACGGTGATTCAGCACAAGGTGCCGTGCAGCCCGTGCTTTGATCGCGAGTGCCGTTTTGGTCATTACGACTGCATGACGAAGGTTTCCCCTGCCGAAGTAGCCGCGGCGGTGCTGAAAACGGCTGGCGTGAGCAATTGAGGTCAAGATCATTGCCGCAGGGTCGTTCTCATCGGCCCATGATCCGCGCACTCGTCTTTTTCTGCCTGACTGCTTCCGCGTTTGCGAAGCCAAACATCATCTTCATCCTCAGCGACGACCTCGCGCAGGGTGATCTCGGCTGCTATGGGCAAAAGCTCATCAAGACGCCGAATCTCGATCGCATGGCGAAGGAAGGCACGCGCTTCACACAGGGCTACTGCGGCACATCGGTCTGTGCGCCGTCACGTTCCGTGTTGATGACCGGTTTGCACACCGGTCACTGCCCGATCCGTGCGAATCGCGAAATCCAGCCGGAAGGCCAGAAACCGCTGCCTGCGGGCACGATCACGGTGGCGCAGATCCTGCACGATGCCGGTTATGCGACGGCTTGCTGCGGCAAGTGGGGCATGGGGATGTTCGACACGACGGGCAGTCCGCTGAAACTCGGGTTTGACCACTTCTTCGGCTACAACTGCCAGCGCCACGCTCACAGCTACTTCCCGACCTATCTCTACAATGATGATCAGCGCTTCGACCTGCCCGGCAACACCGGCAAAGGCATCGGCAAGACCTACGCGCAGAATTTGATCGCCGATGAGACGCTGAAATTCGTGCGGGCTAATAAAGATCGGCCGTTCTTCCTCTACTACTCGATCACGCTGCCGCACGGGAGCCATGAAATCGACGACATCGGCATCTACGCGAAGGAGAGCTGGACCATGACGCAGAAATCGTACGCCGCGCAGGTTACACGACTCGATAGCGACGTCGGTCGCCTGCTCGACCTGCTCAAGGAACTCAAGCTCGATGATAACACGCTCGTCATGCTCGCTGGCGACAACGGTTCGTCGTTCGATCCGAAGTCCGAGGTCGGCAGCCTGTTTGATCAGGCCTCCAATGGCCTGCGTGGCTTCAAACGCGGCCTGTATGAAGGGGCGCTGCGTCAGGCCTCGCTGGCACGCTGGCCCGGTAAAGTGCCTGCGGGTCGGGTGAGCGACGAACCCTGGGCCTTCTGGGATTTCCTGCCCACTGCCGCCGAACTCGCCGTTGCGCCGCTTTCCGCCGCGTGCAAAACGGATGGTCTCTCACTGGTGTCTTTCCTCCAAGGCGGGCCGGCACCGCAGCGCGATCACTTTTACTGGGAACTCCATGAAGGCACCTCTTTGCAAGCCGTGCGCTTCGGCGACTGGAAAGCCGTTCGCAATGGCCCTGAGAAGCCCATCGAACTTTACGATCTTAAAACCGATGCCGCCGAGTCCCAAGACCTCGCCCAGAGCAGGCCTGACCTGGTCGCCAAAGCCGCAGCCCTCATGAAATCCTCCCGCACGGACGACCCTGATTGGCCGCTGGTGCAGAAGAAGCCGGGGAAGGGGAAGAAAAAGTGATTTTAGGTTTCCGATGTTGGGGATGACAAAGGAAAGCGTTAATTTTAAAATTCCATGGGTTTGAGAGCGAAGAAGGCTTGATAAGTTATGGAAATTTTAATAGATTTGGCCCCACATGACTTTCCCACGCCTCGATACCGTTTTGTCTCCTCCCGTTTTGCCTGCTCATTCTGGGGAACAGTTCACCCATGAGCTGGCCGCGCTGGTGGAGGACATTCAGCGCACCAAGGACTGGTTCAACGCTCAAATGGACGCGCAACTCGCCAGTCTGCATCAGCTTCGTGCATCCATGCAGGTGGATGATCACGCGTTCGACTCACCGATGGCAACGTTGTTTGAAGCGCCCCATCCGGTGGTGCTGGAGCCACCAGCCGCAGAACCACCCCCACCCGTGGTGCGCAACAGCAGCCAGCATCAGGCGGTCATTTTGCCCCCTACTTTGGCGATGGCGCTCGACCCGCAGCTCGAACAGGCGACGCTGTACGAGTTGAACAATGCTCTTTCACTGGCGTTCTCGGAGATCTCTACGCGTGGTGGCATGCTCGGATGATTTCAACCGGGCTGCGACATTCGCGGTGATTCTTCGGCAAGCTCGCAGGCATGGGCGGCGTACATGAGCGCTCCTCATGAACACCACCTCTGACCCTGCAACCGCGTCACGTCGCGAATTTCTCAAAACCACCACGAAGACCGCCGCCGGCATCTCCGTGCTCTCCGGCATCAGTATCCCGTATGTGCATGCCGCTGGCAGTGATGAAATCCGCACCGCGCTGATCGGCTGCGGTGGCCGTGGCACCGGTGCCGCGAGCAATGCGATGGGCATCCAGTCGCGTATGACGCGCCTCGTCGCGATGGCGGATGTGTCTGAAAAACGTCTCGCTGGCAGCTTCGAGGCGCTCAGCACGAAGCACCCCGACCGCATGTCCGTCTCCGAAGACACCAAGTTCATCGGCTTCGACGCCTACAAGAACGCCATCGACACCCTGCGCAAAGGTGACGTGGCGATCTTCACCACGCCGGTGGCCTTCCGTTGGGTGCATTTCAAATACGCCATTGAGAAAGGCGTGAACATCTTCATGGAAAAGCCGATCTGCACCGACGGCCCCACCGCCCGCCGCTTGCTCGCGCTGAACGAGGAAGCGAAGAAGAAAAACCTCAAGGTCGGCGTCGGTCTTATGTGCCGCCACTGCCGCGTCCGTGGCGAATTGTTCGACCGCATTCAGAACGGCGAGATCGGCAAGCTGCTGCTCATGCGCGCCTATCGCATGCAGGGTCCGGTCGGCTCCGCCTTCACGCTCCCGCGTGATCCGAACGTCGATAAGAGTGAACTCGCCTGGCAGATTCAGCGCTTCCACAGCTTCCTGTGGGCCAGCGGCGGCGGCTTCAGCGACTTCAATATCCACAACATCGACGAAGCCTGCTGGATGAAGAACGACTGGCCCGTCGAAGTCCAGGCCAGCGGCGGCCGCAGTGATCGTGGCGATTACATCGATCAGAACTTCGACCACTACAGTTGCGAATACACCTTCAAGGACGGCGCGAAGCTCTTCCTCGAAGGCCGCACCGCCATCGGCACGCACAACCAGTTCGCCACTCAGGTGCATGGTACCAAAGGCAGCGCCATCGTCTCCACCGCCGGCCACTTCCCGTCGAAAGCGATGACCTTCAACAGCCAGAACATGCTGCGTCAGAACATCATCTGGCGCGGCAAGCAGCCTGAGCCGAACCCCTACGACCTCGAGTGGCAGGATCTGGTGGAGGCCATCATCAAGGACAAGCCCTACAACGAAGTCGAGCGCGGCATCAAATCCAGCGTCACCACCGCCATGGGCCGTGCCGCCGCGCACACCGGCCAGGTCGTCCGCTACGACGACTACATCAACAGCGCCTTCGAGTTCGCCCCCGGCGTCGATAAACTCACCCTCGACGGCCCCGCTCCCATCATTGCTGATGCGAACGGCAAATACCCCGTTCCGCAGCCCGGCATCCTCAAAGATCGCGAATACGCCATGGAGCCGCAGGCCAATCCCTTCCCGCTTATTCCGATGGCACCAACCCCGGTGGCTGAACCGCTCACTCCGCCTGAACGGCCCAAGGCAGCCGCGAAGAAAAAGGCCAAGGCCTGACTTCAAGTAAGGGGCGGCGATTTTTAATCGCCGTTCTACATCGTTGATTTCAGATGGCGATTAAAAATCGCCGCCCCGGTTCATGCCTGCGTTGGTTGCCGCTTCGCCATCCACCACCACACGCCCAGCCACAGCAGCAGGCCACCGGTGAGGCAGAGCAGGCGTGACATGGTCCGCGCATCACCCAGGCGCTCGATCTCGACTTTCAGCACCGCATGGTCCTTGAGCTTCGAGAAATGATGCACTGTGCCGTCCATCGGCAGCTCGATTTCCAACGCACGACGACCTGTGGGCCGCAATGATTCCACGGTTTGGGCCATCACGATGCTCGCCGACTTATCACGCAGCCGATCAGAGCGATCCCGCTCGCCTTTGGCCTCTGCCATCGGCTTGGCATCCTTATCTGCCTTCTGCTTCGCATCTCCCGACACAGGCAGTTCCATCGGCTTACCAGCGGGCGGTGGCGGCTGGGTGGCGGCGGGTGGAGCGCCAATGGGATCCGCTCCCATGGCTGGGACGGCAGGGGCTGCAACCGCAGCCGCTCCACCAAACGTGAGGCTGCTACCGCTAGAAATCGTGAGCGAGTTGAGCGTGTTGGCACCAGCCACACGCTGGGGTGTCGGAATGGCCGTTGCCAGGCCCAAGGTCTCTTCCTGACCATCCTTCATCCCAAACGCACCTGTGGCAAGGCTCGTGCGGCCCTGCGGCGCATCCACCTGCGTCTGGCCGAGGTTGTTGCTGCGGGCGTTGGAATTCACGATGTTGACTGAACCGGTGCTATTCTGGGTCAATGTCTGCGCTCCTTGCGTGGCGGTGCCGCTGTACGTCTGAAGCGCACTGCTGTCATTTTGCTGCACCGCAGCCCTTTGACCGCTCTTGGTCACCACCCCGCCGCTGATCACCGTCTCGCCGGTGTAAGTGGTGGTGCCACCATTCAACACCAGCGTTCCCGCTCCCAACTTCACGACGCCATCTGCTCCCGCCATCGGCTGCGCGGGAGCCGCTTGAGCGGCAGCGCCGTTGTTGGTGACCAAAAGATTATCAATCGAGTTGTTGTTGATGGCGACCTGCCCGGCCCGCAATCCTGCCACCGCTGCTTGCTGCTGCACCTGCCGACCGTTGGCGAAGTAGCTGTTGTCCACCGCCACGTTGTCATTGAAAAGCTGACCGCCGTTCACCGTGACCGCGCCGGTGAAGGTATTGTTACCGCCTAGCCGCAACTGCTGCTCCTGCGGCGCTGTGAGGCCGTTCAGTCCCCAGTTCGTGTTCCCTTGCGCGATCAAACCGGAATCTTTGCCGCCCTTCGCCACCGTCTTCCGCTGCGCGTAGTTGCTGTCCCAGTTCCCCTTCAACAATTCCTGCTGCTGCCTCACTTCAGTGTCCATCGTACCTTGCTGATAGCGGCTGTCCGAGAGCATCAGCGATCCTCGGCCCACCTTGCTCGCGATCTCCGCCTTCTTCGCCTGCACCTTCTCCGCCAGCGCATTCGCATCCCCATACGCCGCTGCCGCTTCTTCATACTCGAGCTTCCCCGACGCCAGCGCCCGGTTCACCTCGCCCAGCTCGCTCAGCATGCCTTCGAGCCGCTGCAGCTCACGACCTTCCTCCACCGTCGCCGTCATGTTGCCGTCGAAATCGTCCAGCTTCCAGCCCTTCGGCGTCCACACCGTCCACGTCGTGCGTTCCACCGACAAACCGACGAGTTCCGGGTCATCCAAAGTACTCGCGGACTTCAGTCCGTTCTTCTCCTTCGCAAACCGATAGATCATCTTCACCTCCAGCGCCCGCTGCCCTGGCCGCGTGTGAATCAGCGGAATCAGCCGCACACGCTTCCCACCCTGCGTCTCCTCATCCGCACGCACCGGTTCGCCCGAAACACTCGTTGAAATCAATTCCGCGCCCTCCGGCAAAATCACCGGCAAGAACTGCAGCGATCGATTGATCAGCGAATACTGCGCGATGTCCCAGCGCTCGCCATCCGCACGCAGCACTGTCGTCAAATCCGCCAGCGTCACCAGCGCCGCGTTCCCTTCCGTGCTCGTGAGCTGCTGATACGCGAGTTTGAGCGCTCCATCACCCGTCGCACGGAAAAACTGCGGCCGTGCGAGTCCTTCCGGCAGATACGGGACCGCTTCTCGCGCCACCGTCTCCAGCGCCGTCTGCGTCGCGATCTTCGCCTCGCGCGCCGAGGCATTGTCGAGCACGAACCAGCGCGTCAGGCGGCTTGCGCCCGGCACTTTCACAAACGGCACCTCCAGCTCCGCCGTCAGCGGCAGATCGAGGTCAAACGTCAGCTCAGCACGGTCCAGCACCTCCGTTTGCAGCGAGCACTCATACACGCGCTCCGCACCTTCGATGCGCGACCGCGTCTCCCGCAGCAGCACCCCGCTCACCACCGCCTCCGGCAGTGTCGCAGGCAAACGCACGCTGATCTGACGAATCGCCCCCTGCTCCACCGTCGCCGCAACTTGCTGCGACACACGTATGCCCGCATCCGAAGCCAGCACCAGCAGCACCGTGTCCGCCGCAAATCGCGACGCCTGCCGCGTCAGCGCCACATCCAGGCTCCACACCGCACCTTCATGCTGCACCGCCCGCTTCTTCTCCAGCGGCGGCGCGATGGCAAACACGCTGTCGAGCACCGTGGCATCCAGCTCCTTCAAATCACTGCGCTGCGTGAGATCCGGCAGCTTCACCTCATTCGCCGCATGCGCCACGATCAAGGCCTTGCCACCCACCTTCTCGTAATTCTCCAGCTTCAGCGGCTCCAGCGTCCACGACGTCACCGCCTGCGGCACCACCTTGGCCAGATGCACGACGATGCGCGCATCCATTCCCGCGATGTTCGGATCGAGCTGCAAATAAAGCTGCGCGCCCTCATGCTGCCACGCCGTCAGCGCCGGCCCCTGCACCGCCTGCACTTCGTAATCCGCCGGCAGTCCCACCACCGCACGCGTCCACGCCCCACGCTTACGTTTCAACGTCAGCGCAGCCAGCAGCTCCGCCTTCTGCTCGCTCAGTTGAAACACATAACCCACATCCGCCTCAGCGAACAACGCCGCCGGAGTCACCTCATACGTCGGCGCCTCCGCACCGCTCCATTGCCAGCGCCCCGCCAGGAGTGGGGCCATCCTGGCCCCACCATTCTGGGGCAGGATGCCCCCGC
>JAYVIO010000420.1:0-21390 GCA_043770175.1 Verrucomicrobiales bacterium
CGATCCGCAAACTCCTCGACGATCTCGCCCAGATGCGGATACAAACCACGACGTGTGCCACCCATGGCCCACACTTGAATTTCGCTCGAGCCATTGCCACCGAGCACCGGACGGTTCTGGATGAAAGCCACCTTCAAACCCTGGCGTGCGCCTGAAATCGCCGCGCCCATGCCCGAGTAGCCACCACCGACCACGACAAGATCATATTCACTCGTCTCTGGCGCTTTTTCCGGCAGGCCGAGAAGCTGACGACGCAGCTTATTTGTCGCCGCGACATCCTGTGGCGGTGTGAAGCCCACATCGCTGCTCAGAATGATCGCATCCACGCGCCCATCAAAGCCCGTCAGGTCATGCAGCCCCACCTTGACCATGCTTGAGGACACCTTGACCACTCCGCCCTTCTCCCACTGCCAATCCTTGCCCGTGGTGCCGAATTCATGCTTCAAGTTCTCGCCATTAACACTGATCTCAAAACGTCCCGGTGCTCCCGGCGCATCCCATGGCCCCACCCAGTTCTTGGTGCGCGCCCAGAGCGTGTATTCACCCGCTGGCAACTCCACTTCCGTGTTGGCGTCCTTCACCGGCTTGCCCATGCCATGCGCCATCAGGTAAGGCGAACCCATCACATCAATGAACTGCGTCTCCAGCACCCAGCCGCCGGGATTGGCGAACGATTCCGCCTCCACCCAGACCTGCTGGGCGCTGACGGCGGTGCATGCAAAGAGAGAGGCGAGGAGGAACGATTTCATGATTGGGACGGCGAAAGCCAGTTTTAAACGAGATGATGGCAGGAATGCAATCTCTGCTTATCTGTTACGGTAACAGCCGTGTCCAGCCCCACCCTCGCCGACATCGCCCAGAAGCTGGGCATTTCCAAGATGACCGTCTCCCGCGCCCTGCGCGGCGAAAGACATGTGCAGGCCAGTTTACGTGAAAAAATCGTCCGCACTGCCGCCGAACTCGGCTACCGGCCCGATCCGGAGATCGCAAAGCTCATGACGCACATGCGGCGTGCCCGCAAACCGGCCACGCCCCGCACGCTGGCTTTCATTTGGGCGGAACGCGAGCCACAGGAGGTCTTGAAGTCGTCCTGGTCACAGCAACTCGTCCTCGGAGCGCATCGCCAGGCCAAAAAGCTCGGTTTCCAACTCGAGGAATTTCATCTCGCCATTCGTGGCATGACCGGACGACGCTTGTCCGGCATCCTCGAAGCTCGCGGCATTCCGGGCTTCATTCTTTCGCCGCTCATCTCTCGCAGTCGCGGTCATGTCTCGATGACGTGGGAGAAATTCAGCAGCGTCGTGATCGGCCTCGGCTATGCACGGCCCCAGCTTCATCGAGTACATCACCATCACTACCTTGGCATGATGACAGCGTTGAGGATGCTCAAGAAGCAGGGCTGCAAGCGCATCGGTTTTTACTGCGGCAGCACGATCAATGACCGCATGTTCCGTGCGTGGTCAGCCAGTTTTCTGGCGCATCATCCGCTTTCGGAACCGGGTGAACTGCTGGCGCTACGCAAAACGCAATCCAAGGCCGATTTCCTGCTCTGGCTGCGCAAAACGCGACCGGAGGTGGTGATGGACAGTGGCCACATCGTCAAAGCCTGGCTCGACTCGCTTCCGCAAGCAAAACGGCCACGCCATGTTTCGCTCGGCTGGCATGCTTCCATGCCAGAGGTGGCCGGAATCGACCAACAAGCTGAAGTTCTCGGCGCAGCGGCGGTCGATCTGCTTGTGGCGCAGTATCAGCAGAATGAACGCGGCATTCCCCAAACACCCAAAATCGTCATGACCGAAGGGATATGGCGTGATTGAAGGGTATTACTTCAGCCGCTTCGAATTCGTCTCTAGCCATGCCGCGTAAGCAGACTCTGTCATTTCTCCAGCAGCGAGAGCCAGCGTGCGAATGGCGGCATCCGCTTCGCTAGCAAAGAATTCAAAGCCGTTTCGCTCCAGAAAACCGGCCCCCATCATGAATCCGGTTCGCTTGTTTCCATCCAGGAACGGGTGGTTCTTGACGATCCCTGTCGCATAACTGGCGGCAAGGTCCGCCATTGTTGGATGGCCGTAGGCAAATACATTTTGCGGTTTGGCGAGCGCTGACTCGAGTAGAAACTCGTCCCGTAAGCCAAGCGCACCGCCGTACTGAGCTACCATCATTTCGTGCAGAGCCAGACACTCCTCGCGCGTCAGCCAGTAGGGCTCCTTCATTTGGCAAGTTCACGAAGTGTGTTGCGATAGCGCTGGGAGAGACTTTTCATCACCGCCATCGTTTTGGCAAAATCGGATTGGCTTTGGCTGACCCGATAACCATCGGGAGTCTCGGTAAGCGCGATGGTGTCTCCCTCCTCGGCTTTGAGGTGAGCGAGTGCTTCTTTGGGCAAGACGATGCCAACAGAGTTGCCAATTTTGCGGAGCTTGAGGTCCATGGAGGGAGTGTAGCCACGGACGTTATAACATCAAGCTTGGATTGCCTCTTAAGCCAATTCTGCCAGATTCGGCACCTTCACCATGAAAAAGCATCTGATCCTCGCCGCTCTCGCCTTTGCCATCGCCATTCCTGCCTTCGCGGAGGACTGGGTGTCTTTGTTTGATGGCAAAACGATGACGGGATGGAAGAATGCGTATGAGTGGGGGAAGATCGAAGTCGTGAATGGCGAGGTTCATCTCACTGGTGACAAGAAGTTCTTTGTCGTGACCGAGAAGACCTACGGCGATTTCATTTTCGAAGGTGACATCCTGTTGCCGGAAGGCCAGGCGAATAGCGGCTTCATGTTCCGCGCTCATGTGGAGAAGAACAAGGTCTATGGCTATCAGGCCGAGGTGGACGGCGATGCGAAGCGCAAGTGGAGCGGCGGTTTGTATGACGAAGGCCGCCGGATGTGGTTCATCAGCCCGATCAAGGGCAACAAGGAGAGCGAAGCCGCCTTCCGTGCTCGTGCAGGCGACGCTTTCAAGCGCAACGACTGGAACACCTACCGCATCGAATGCCGTGGCAAGAGCCTGAAAATCTATGTGAACGGCGTGCTGACCACCGACGTGGAAGATGACAAGGACGCCAGCGGCGTGATCGCCATCCAGCATCACGGTGAGAAGGGGCAGACGTACAAGTTTCGGAATCTGCGGATCCAGGAGTTGAAGTAGGCCTGCGGCGTCAAGCAATGGTCAAGGGCTTCGCGTCAAGAGGTCAAGAAGGTCACGAGTGGCTCTGAGCACGACTCTTGACGAATCCTTGACTGCTTGACTACTTGACCCGGCTAGAGTCCCAACATCGCATCCATCACCCGCTGGCTCAGTTCTGACACCGCTTTGCCATCGGTGTAGTGGTTCACCATGAAGGCGTAGCAGAATTCTTCGCCGGACTTGCCGGTGACAAAACCAGTGGAGGTCCGCACACCGGACATGGCGCCTCCCTTCCAGCGCAGGCCGTCTTTGGAGAGCAGCGAAGCCTTGTAGGCGGCGCCCTGCGGGCCATTGCCCGCAAGAAACTGCAACCGTGCGAGATCGAGCGGACGAATGAAATCGGCGCGGGCGAGACCGCAGCCGTCTTCCATGCGCAGGCCGATGAAATCGAGGCCGCGAGGCTTCCAGTGTTCGCGTATCACGACATCGGAGGCTTTGCCGATCTTCACGCCCAGCATGCGGAAGACGCACTCGGTTTCGTGATTGTCGGAGGATGCGTGGATGCTGGTGATGATCTCGATCAGCGGGGGCGAATTGTGTTGCAGCAGCGAATGCGCTGCCGGAGCCGTGCCGGCGCTGACCGTTCCCACTTGAATGCCTGCTGCCTTTAAGGTGCGACGAAATTGATAGGCAGCGAAGACTGCTGGATCAGGCACCGCACCGGTGACCTGAAACTTTGCAACTCCCAGCGGCACGGTGCCGCGCAGGTGAATCGCCGTGGTACTTTCACCGCCATGAATGACCACGCCATCGCCGGAATCAGGCGCTCCGGTCGTCACCTCGTTGTGCCAGGCCACACCGGGGATCTCCACATCGGTGCCCAGGATCGAGGCGGGAGAACCCACGGTTGTGCCTGGACGGAACACAATCGTGTAGCGGTTGTGATTGAGGTTCAGAGCCGCCACACCGCTGCCGTAGCCGTTGCCAATGTCACCCCAGTTCCAGAAGTCGCCGTAGAGACTGCCAGGAAACAGGTTGCCATCCGCACGAATGCCGCCCGTGACCCGGATGAGCCCGCGCTGCTTCAAATCAGCGGCCCAGGCCTTCAAATCGTCCATGGAGAGCATTGGATCGCCACCACCGATGATGACGAGATCCCCCTGAATGACACCGCCTTTGATCGGCGCAGATGATTTCAACTCGGTGGTGAAGCGAAAGTCGGGTCCGAGAATTTCGAGGGCGGTGGCAGTGGTGAGGGTTTTGAGGCTGGAGGCGGGAATGAAGGCGGTGTCCGCATCTTCAGCCAGCACGGTCTCGCCTTTGGCATTGATGAGGCAGAAACCCATCGCGGCTCCGGCCAGCGCGGCATTGGCACGAGCGTCACGCAATAGCAACGTGATCGGATGAGGCGGTGGTGGCGGTTCAGGCGGCACCGTCACCGGTAGGAGAACCGCAGGCACAGGTGCAGGCGGCATTGGGGCTGGCACCATGGGCACAGCTTCCACCACGTGGATCTGCTCGTTGCCAGAGCGAATCAGCAGCACCGTTGCCAAAGCCGAGGCCAGCAGAAGAATGACGATGTTTTTCAGCATGAGGCCGATTGTAGCGTGAAACAGCCTGCCGCCAAGCGAGGCGCTTGCGGTTTTGCCATGCGCGGGCAGTTTCGCCGCCATGAAGCCCGAAAAAGTGAAGTTCATGCTCATGGCAGTCGATATGAAACGCGCCGTGGCGTTTTACCGCGATGTGATCGGCCTCGAAGAAGTGTTTGTGAGCGACTTCTGGACCGAGTTGCGTCACGGCGATGCGATCATCGCGCTGCACGGCGGCCACGATGGCTCGCGCAATCCCACGGGTCTGAGTTTTCAATACGAAGACGTGCTAACGATGGCAGATAGTATAGCGACGGCGGGAGCGAAGATTCTTCAATCGCCGCAGCAGCGTGAAGGGGAGCCGATTCTGCTCGGCGTCTTCCGCGATGTGGAGGGGAACGAGGTGTTTATCACGCAGTATGTGGGTTGATTGTGGATTGCAGATGCCGGATTGCGGACTATCCAGAGCAGTCCTGATGCAAACCTCCTTCATTCCCACGCTTGATGCCCTCCCGGCGCGCAAATCGCCGCTGATGGAGCGGTTTGCGGCGTTGCTGGAGCCGAAGGCACCGGCGCAGATCGAGGCGATGGCGAAGGAGTCGCAGATCATCACGCGGCGGAACTTTGGACGCACGATGCGGCTATTTGCGCCGCTGTATGTCTCGAATGAGTGCGTGAACAACTGCAGCTACTGCGGTTTCTCACGGGATAACAACGCAATCCTGCGCGTGACGCTCACGGTGGATCAAGTCGTGGCCGAGGCGAGGCATCTCGTGGCGCAGGGCTTTCGGAACATCCTGCTCGTGGCGGGTGAGCATCCGCGTTTTGTGAGCGATGGCTATCTGGAGGAGTGCATCCGGGCGCTGCGTGATTTGGTGCCGACGATTGGCATCGAGGTCGGGCCGATGGAAGCGCCGGAGTATGAGCGCATGGTCAAGGCGGGCGCGGAAGGTCTCGTGGTGTATCAGGAGACGTATGATCGCGTCGTGTATGAGCAGATGCACACGGCAGGACCGAAGAAGGACTTTGACTGGCGGCTGGCGTGCCCGGAACGCGGTTATGCGGGCGGATTCCGCCGCATCGGCATCGGCGCGTTGTTTGGCTTGAGCGACTGGCGGCTGGAGGCGCTGCGATTGGCGGCGCATTTGGAGCATCTTTATAAATACTGCTGGAAATCGACCTTCACCGTGGCGTTTCCGCGACTGCGACCCGCAGCGGGTGGATTCACGCCGATGACGGATTTCCCCGATTGGGCGCTGGTGCAGACGATCTGCGCCTTCCGCATCACCTTCCCAGAAGTCGGCATCATTTTGAGCACGCGTGAGTCAGCACCGTTGCGCGATGCACTGGCACCACTGGGCATCACGGTGATGAGCGCGGGCAGTCATACCGAACCCGGCGGCTACACGGGCGCTGGGAACGAGGATCTGCATCTCACCGTGCGTGGCAAACGTGTCGAAGTGGAGACGAAGGCCGAGACGAATCGTGCGGAAGGCCAGTTTGGCATCGCGGATCAACGTTCGGCGCACAGCGTGGCCGAGATGCTGCGGCAGAGCGGCCTTGATCCTGTGTGGAAGGACTGGGATGCGTCGATCCTCGCGACGATGGTGGCGTGAGCGTTGAATGACGAATGACGAAACCCGAATGACGAATTTTAAGAGTACAGAATGGCCATGAAGATCACTTTGAACGGAGAGAAGCGTGAGTTTGAAGCGCCGCAGACGGTGAAGTCGCTGCTCGCAGCCGTCGGGCTGGCCGGCAAGCCGGTGGTGGTGGAGCAGAATCAAGCCGCGCTGCTGCCGCGTGAGATTGAAACGGCCACGGTGAGTGACGGCGACGTGATCGAGATCGTGCAGATCACGGCGGGGGGGTGAACGGTGCGTCGGTGGACGGTGAGTCGGTAGGCAGTGGGACGGCACCAGTCGTTTCTTGAGTCCAGACTTATGATCGTGCCGAGTGTGAGATCGCGCACCAACGGAGTGCGGGATCACCAAACCTGAATGGCATTCGGTTCAACGAGTGACCCGTGTCGAAGCGGAGGATTCTAAACGCTGACTTTTTTGACCGTCCTGGCGGGCAGTTCTTCGTACGGGGTGCCTGCCGGGGCGCTGAAACCCTTGTGGGCCGACTTTGCCTGTTGATCCTCGCCGCGCAGAGCTATCTTTGCCAGGCAAGTTCCTCAAACGACGTGTCCGCCGCAAGGACGGCAAAGAGCACATTTACCACTCGCTCTGCGAGAGCTTGCGCGTCCACAGCGGACGCATCATTCGGCGGCAGGTACTGCATCTCGGTCACCGGCCTGATTGCAAACAACTCGTCATCGCGCTGGTGGTCACCGCCAAGGGGTTGATTCGCTTCGCTCACCCCTGCGGGGCAGCCTGTTGGCTGTCTGTCTCGCTGCGCTCGGCTCCCTGTGACGTATGAAGTCTTTGACGGCAACAAGATCGACTCGACCACGCTCAAGTTCATCGTCAAGGCCGTGGAAAGCAAGCACGGTAAGGCGCGGCGCGTGTGGGTCATCGATCGTGGCATTTGCTTCGCGCCGCCCCACGGCGCTCACCTCTCCGCTGCGCTTCGAGGCAGCACTGTCGGCACGCCGAAGCCGCAGTTCAACTCCTTCGAGCAGCACCTCACGGAGAAGGTCTGGCAAAAGGCATCGAGCGAAGTGGAGGTGAAACATTGCCCCAACGACAGCGATGGCTCCGGGCGCACCCTTCACGAATTTTGTCATTGATGGTGTGATCACGTTAAACACCGGCGATCCCGCGATAGTGAACGCGACCTTTGACGGCAGCGCGGTGCGGCTGCTGTTCAGCATTCCGTGTGGCAGCGAAGGCACACCCGGAGGGCAGGAGCCGCCAGGCCCGCTCCCTGACAATTTTATCGTGGACGGTGTGAGGACGCTTAATCCTGCTGAGCGTGCCACGGTGCAGACGTTTCTCAGCGGCAGCGATGTCCATTTTCAATTTGGCATTCCGCGTGGTTTCAACGGCAACGATGGTGGTTCTGTCCCGCAAGGCCCGCCGGGCGAGGTGACCACGACTCAACTCAACAGCGCCATCAATGGAACGAGCAACAACAGCAATGCGGTGAGCATGCTCGACATGACCGTGAGCGATCCGCCGACGCAAAGCGAGATGCAGGCCATCGCCAGCAAGCAGGAGGAATTCATCCTGGCGCTGAGGAGTTGAGGTGACACAATCTGGATGGTCGGTTGAAATCACTTCCTGCATGGCCCAGAGTGCCGTCATGAGCACGGCAGCCACTCTGCAATCCTTCACCCGCTTGGAGCATTCTCAGCAGCTAAAACTTCTCACAGACCTCTGGGAAAGTGTGGTGGCGAATCATCTCCCCCTGTCGGCGGCTGCCCAGAAGAAGGAAATCTTGCGGCGCAAGCAACGGCATGTGAAAGGAAAGTCGAAGGGTAGGTCCTGGACGGAAGTCAAAACGAGCCTGCTCCAAGCCGATGGCCGCTGATCCCAGCAGAATTCGTGGCATGTCCCTCAACCGCTCCAATCTCTGCTGGCTGGTGCTCGCCCTGATCACGGCGGGCTATCTGCTCTTTTGGGCCTTGCTGCTCGGAGCCACGGCGTCGTATAGCACGCCGGAGTCGTGGCTGCAGGTGCTGATGTCGCCGGAGATTCGGCATGCGACGTGGCTGAGTCTGGTGACTTGCACGCTGGCTGCAGGATTCGCGCTGCTGCTGGCGGTGCCGGTGGGGTATTTGATGTCGCGGCGTGAGTTTCGTGGCAAATCGTGGCTGGATGCGGCGCTGGACATCCCGATCATCCTGCCGCCGCTGGTGGTGGGGCTGTGTTTGCTGATCTTTTTCCAAACTCGCATCGGCAAGGTGATCGAGCTGGCGATTCCCTTCACCTATCAAGTCAGCGGCGTGGTGCTGGCGCAATTCGTGGTGGCGGCGGCGTTCGCGATTCGCACGATGCGCGGGACGTTTCAGCATCTCTCGGCGCGTCCCGAGGACGTGGCGCTGACGCTTGGTTGTACGCGGTTTCAAGCGCTGTGGCATGTGGCGCTGCCAGCCGCACGGCGCGGTATGGTGGCGGCGTTTTGCATCGCCTGGGCGCGCAGTTTGGGTGAGTTCGGGCCGATCCTCGTTTTCGCCGGGGCCACGCGAATGAAGACGGAAGTGCTGCCGACGACGGTCTGGCTCGAACTCAGCGTGGGAAATCTCGAAGCCGCCGTGGCGGTGAGTTTGTTCATGGTGCTGCTGGCCGTGCTGGTGCTGGTGGTGGTGCGCGCGACGGGAGAAAAAGTATGATTCAGCTCGAACAACTCACCTGGAAGGTCGCGGGTCGCACGATCCTGGAGGACGTGACGGTTGCCATTCCAGCCAACACCTACGCTGTGCTGATGGGATCGACCGGCTGCGGCAAAACCACGTTGCTGGAGATCCTTTGTGGCCTGCGAAAGCCGACCTCAGGTCGCGTGCTGCTGGATGGCGTCGATGTCACGCATCTGGAGCCGCGTGAGCGCGGCATCGGCTACGTGCCGCAGGATCTGGCGCTGTTTCCCGGTTTGCGCGTGCGTGAGCAGATCGGCTTCGCTCCCAAACTGCGTGGCATGGCCCCCGACGAACTGAATCAACGCGTGAATCGTCTCGCCGAGCAGTTTGGCATCACGCCGTTGCTCAATCGCCTGCCCGACATGCTTTCCGGCGGTGAAAAGCAGCGCGTGGCCCTCGCGCGTGCTCTCGCGGCACAACCCAAGCTGCTGCTGCTCGACGAACCGCTCTCTGCACTGGATGAAAGCATGCGTGCCGAGGCTGTTTCGCTGCTCCAGCGCGTGCAATCTGAGCATGCGCTCACCGTGTTGCACGTCACCCACTCCAGCAGCGAGGCTGCGGCGCTCGGCCTCCTGCACCTGCGGATGACGCGTGGGCGGCTGGAGGTTGAAACCAAGGCATGATTTTCACGGTGTGCTTTGAATCCTCCGCAAGCCGCGTTTAGTGTGCCGAAAATAACCCCGCATGGATTGGAAAGACTGGCAGCGCGTGCTGAAATGGCGCGCACTCGAAGAAGGCGATGCCGATGGCGTTCTCGTCAACGCGGAGCGTCGTCGCGAGGCGACGGCGCACACGCGGGCCGGGCTGGCGTCCGAGGAAATCAAGGGCGACACGCTGGACGAGCGCTCCGAGTCGTTTCTGGACAAACGGGCCGAATGGCTGGAGCGCGAGGCCATCGGCTGGCGTGGTGAGTTGATCCGCGTGCTGGAACTGCTGCGCGTGCCGCAGGGACGCTGGTCTTGGGCGCTCATTGGCTGGGCGCTGGTATTGGTCACCGGCTACTGGCTCTCGGATTTGGGCCAATCGAGCGAGTTTAATCTGCTGGCGCTGCCGCTCGTCGGTTTGCTGGCCTGGAACGCGGCGGTGATCGTGCTGGGCATTCTTTTCGAGCTGATGCCGGCTTCGCCGGTGGCAGGGCATGGCGGCTGGTTGGCGGAGTTTTTGGCGAATGGCATCTCACGCGTCGGCAAGGCTTCGAAGGAGGTCGAAAGCGGTGTTGCAGCCGCTGTGCGAGCACGTTTTGAAGAACTGGCGTGGCCGCTGGCCTGGCGGCGCTTGCAGATGCGCCTGCGCGTGTGGCTGCATGTGGCGGCGGCGCTGCTGGCGATCGGTGGCGCGGTGGCGCTGTACGCGCGCGGCTGGTCGCGTGAATATCGTGCGGTGTGGGAAAGCACGCTGCTGAGCAAGGATCAGGCGGGCGCGTTCTTTGAAACGCTGTTCAAGCCCGCGTCCAAAGTGCTGCGCACGCCGGTGCCGCTGGATCAGATCGCTGGCATGCATCGCACGGCGGGCAAGGCGGCGACACCGGCTCCGGCGCTGCCATGGATTCATCTGTATGCGGGAACGATGCTGGTGCTGATCGTGGTGCCGCGCCTGTTGCTCGCTGGCATCGGTGCAGCGCGCAGTGGGCGTGGAATCACACGCGGTGCGCGTTCGTTGACCTGGGGCAATTATCTGCGCGGCCTGATTCGGGCAGTGGAGGGCGGTGATGAGCGCATCCAGGTGCTGGTGCATGCGATGGAGCCGACGCCGACGCATCGCGAGGTATGGGATCGCGGCGTGCGCGAGCGTTTTGGCGGCATGGCACGGGCGGAGTATGTGCGCATCCCGGCGGGCGATGAAGATGAGTTTGCCGCAGAGTGGCAGCCGGTCTCGGCGAATTTGGTGATGCTTTTCAATATGGCCACCACGCCGGAAGCCGAGGTGCAGCGTCGTCTGGTCTCCGATGTGCGGCAGCGCCTGCTCACGAAGCATGCGGAGCCAGAATTGATCGTGCTGCTCGATGGCACCAGCCTCGCCGGACGCTGGTCGGCGGAAAAAATTGCCGGGCGCGAGCAGTTGTGGTCGCAGATGGTCGAAGGTCTCGCCTCTGAAGTGATTGTGGCCGTGCGCAAAGAATCCGCACGCGCAAACCCGCCCGTGTCGTAATGTTTCCAAAGTTTCTGTCTCTCGTGCCTGCTCTTCTCTCCAGAACCAAAGCCGCCAGCCCTCCTGATCAGCAGGGCGGAGAACTCAATGTGCGTGATGCCTCCGACATCATCACGCTGAGCCTCATTTCGCATACCAACGCTGGTAAGACGACGCTGGCCCGCACGCTGCTGCGCCGTGATGTGGGCGAGGTGCGCGATGCGCCGCATGTGACGCTGTTTAATGAATCGCATACGCTGCTGGAGTCCGGCGGCTTCATGCTGCGCCTGTGGGACACGCCAGGTTTTGGCGACAGCGCACGGCTGATGAAGCGCCTGAAACGTGAGAGCAGCCCGGTGCTGTGGTTTTTGTCGCAAACCTGGGATCGCATCACCGACAAGCCATTGTGGTGCAGCCAGCAGGCGCTCAAAAACGTGCGCGATGAGGCGGACGTGGTGCTTTATCTCGTCAATGCCGCCGAACCGCCCGAGGCGGCGGGTTACATCGGCCCGGAGATGGAAATTCTCGGCTGGGTGGAGAAGCCCGTTGTGGTGCTGCTCAATCAAACCGGCACGCAAGGCAGTCCAGCGCTCGAAGCAGCAGAGTTGGAGTCGTGGCGTGAGCATTTGAAGCAGTTTGCGATCGTGCGTGATGTCCTGACGCTCGATGCCTTCGCCCGCTGCTGGGTGCAGGAGGACAAGCTCATGGAGTCGCTAGCTCCGCTGATGCAAGGATCGAAAATTCCGTCCTTCCTGCAGATCCAGCGTGCTTGGGCGCAGCGGAATGTGAGCGTGTTCCAAACCTCCGTGCGTCTGATCTCCGAACAGCTCACCGCCGCGTTGTTTGATGGCGTGGATGTGCGCTCCGAGACGCTGCTGGAGCGCGTGGGCTGGCAGCGCGATGAATTGAACCGCGAGTACAATGATGCGCGGCAAAAACTCGCCACGCAGCTCGCGGATCGCATCGAGCAGACGACGAACAATCTCATTGAAGCGCATGGCTTGAAGGGCGAGGCCAGCAACGAACTCAGCCAGGTAGCGCGCGAGCATTTTCATCTGCCGCAGGCCGTTTCGGAGAACATCTGGGGCGTGCTGGGCAGTTTCGCCGGTGGAGCGATGGGCGGACTCATCGCCGATCTCAAGCTCGGCGGCATGACCTTTGGTGGCGGTGCGCTGCTCGGTGGCATCGCCTCCGGCATCGGCGCGTATGCGTTGATCCGCAGCTACAATCTCGTGCGCGGCAGTGATCAGCGCCTGCGCTGGTCACGCGAGCATTTTCGCGAGCAGGTAAAGCTGGCGTTTCTGACTTACCTTGCCGTCTGCCATTTCGGTCGCGGTCGTGGTGAATGGAAAGAAAGCGCGCAGCCGCAGCACTGGCGCGAAGTCGTCGATGCGGTGACCGACCTGCACGCGGATGCCCTGGATCATCTGTGGAAATCCGGTGTGCAAAAGGACACGCAGCCTGCGGTGCTCTCCCGCCAGACCAATCAACTGACCGGCGACTGCATGGTGGCGCTGCTGGAGCGGCTGTATCCGGGCGTGGATGCGAGTTCGTGGCGGACGTGAGGCAAACGTTGCCCGCAGTCATTCGTCCATCATCGCCAGCACGCGAGTTTGGGCAATGGTGAACGACTCGACGATTTCCTCGTCATCAGGAATGTGAGCCGAGGTGAACGCAGTTTCGAGATCGTGCCGGGATATTCCTTCGTGGGCGATCATCCAGCGAATTTCCGCCATGTGCTGCGGGTCGTCTCCGCGCATCATCTTGCTGAGAATGAGGTCCACGGTGGCCGGACGATAAAGCCTGAGGTGCTTCAATCTTGGTCGCGCAATGATGACACGCTGCGCAAACCAGTCCCGGCGCAGGATGATCTGCCATTCTTCGAAGATGTGCGTGAGGTAGATGCCCTGCTATTGCAGCTCGGCGTTGGCTGCCGTGAGGGCATCCCAGAAACCCAGATCTTCGTTCATTTGATCCGATTGCTGCTCCGGCACCACGGCGTCCACATCTTGAGTAACGCCATACTCTGTCGGAGGATTGTCAAAGCCCAGCCAGAGAGCTGATTTACCGATCAACGTCAGTTCCACGGCATGATCCAGCCGTGCATCGAGGGTTTGAAGGATGAGGGTGGGATTGTCAGCCAGCATAACCGAGCGCTTTGACTTTGCGGGGCCGCAGCCACACGGCTTTCCCATGCACGCGAGGAGCGATCAGACCCGGCTGGGAAACATAGCGTGAATGGTGCGGCATCACGCCGGGCGGTGGTGTGCTGGACGGGAGTTCCATCAACAGCGTCTTCCAAAACGGCAGCTCTGGCTCATACCGAGTGGCTGCTTCAGCGATGGCGCGGACTACCGGTATGCAGCCTTCAAGGGTTGCCAGTTGTGCGATTCGCTTAGGGTCATTCGTTTCCGCCCCCAGCAGCATGGCCCCCAACCGGATTAGCCATGGATCAGGCGCATTGGCTGTTCCCAGCAAGACGAGTGCGAGTTCTTCATTTGAAAAAGCCTCCTCACTCACACGCTGCTGCGGTGGCGTGCGCCCCTGAAGATAGTGAAAGCAGCCGCGTGCGACGGCTTCGTCCTGCCATTCTACCGGTCCATGCAGACCCAGCCGCTGCGCCTTCAATCGCAGCGGCGAATCGCCCGCCATCAAAGCGGGTTGCTGGACCGAGGGTGCCGTTTGCATGCCAGTGAAGTTAAACGGACACGGTGGGACTGTAAACCCGCGATCCGTTCAGCGTTTCGCTTTCACGCAAGTGGCGCTCGAGTCGTGACTGGAAGCTCTGCCAGCTTCGTTGCGCGCGAGCGCGGAAATCGGCGGGAGTGATGTTCAGGCTGCGCAGGCAGTCGCGGTGGTCCCAGGAGACGACGGCGGCGGTGGCGAGGTGGATGGCTTGGAATTGCCAGCGCCAGAGGTGTTGCATGGCGGGTGTGAGCGTCTTCAGGCGTTCGAACAGGAAGTCGCGCTGGAAGGAGAGGTGGCCCATTTCATCGCGCAGCAGTTTTTTGGCGACGGTTTGGACGACGGGATCGCTGCAACGCAGGGCGAGGAGGCCGAAATAGACTTCGGCGATGAGTTCGGCGGTGAGGAGCACCTGGATGTTGAATTCCAGGTTCACGAGATCGCGCAGCCAGCGGAAAATCGAGTTGGTCCATTGCTTTTTCAGCAAGTTGCCGCGCAGATGGGTGACCGTGCGTGCGAGGAGCGCGGCGTGGCTTTGCTCCTCGGCGACGAAGAGATCTACGGCACGCTGATAGCCACGCAGGTTTTCCAACGAGGCGATGCTGCGGGTGTAGCGGCGCAAGCGTGTGCCGCCGCCGCTTTCGCCGAGTTGAAAGGTGGCGATGGAGCGGGCGAGGGCTTCGCGAATGTTTACAGGAAGCGCGCAGGGCGTCTCCGGGAGTTGAAGTTCGTGATTGAGGCGAGTGTTGGCTTCGAAGTGGTTGATCCAGTGTTGCGTGTTCATTTGGGAGTTGGGTTAGGCTGCTTGAAGCATGGTGCGGAGAAATTCGTGGACGGGTGTGGTGCGCAGTTCGGCGGCGATCTGGCGGAGGCGCTGCATGACGGCATCGACGGTCTCGTCGAGCGTGGAGGTGCCGGCGGTGACGCCGACGTTGCGGGCGTCGATGAACCACGCAGGATCGAGTTCTTCGGGGCGCTCGATTTGCAGCGTGCGCAGGCCGTGTGCGGCGGCTTTTTGGGCAAGCTGGCGCGTGTTGTTGCTGTTGCGGCCGCCGATGACGACGATGTGGTCGCAATCGCGGATCAGATCATCCATCGCGGTCTGGCGCTGCTTCGTGGGATGGCAGATGGTGTCGATGAAACGCACTTCGGAGCTGCGATGGCGGCGTTTGATGGCCTCGACGAGGCGCAGGGTGTTTTCGACGGGCTGGGTGGTCTGGGAGACGATGCCGAGCCGTGGATGCGCTGGGATTTGCGCGAGGTCGGCTTCTTCAAGCACGACGACGGCTTGAGGAAAGTCGCCGATGAGGCCGCGAACTTCGACGTGCTGGCTTTGACCGATGACGATGGGCTGATAGCCATCACTGACGAGCGTGGCGAGGGCGTGGTGCGCTTTTTTGACGAGAGGGCAGGTGGTGTCGATGACGCTGTGACCAGCGTTCTGCCAGGCTTGGCGATGTTTGTCCGATGCACCGTGGGCGGTGATGGCGACTTGGTGAGTCGATGAACTGCGGAGGTCATCGAGATCACCGCGTTGAGCGCCGACAGCGGCTAGGTGGCGATCAACGAGTGGATTGTGAACGAGCTGGCCGAGGATGGTCAGCGGGGCACGTTGCGCAGCGGTGTGGGTGGTGCGTAGGGCGTCGCGGACGCCGAAGCACATGCCGTGATGTTGAGCGAGGATGAGGTTCATGGTGTTGTTGGCTTTGTGGGACAAAGTGAATAGGCAAAAAGAATGAGAATCAGGTCTGCTGGGCGGCTTTGACGATCTCGCCGAGCACTTCGACGTAATCTTTGAAGGCTTTACGGCCGGCGGCGGTGAGTTCGTAGCTGGTGCGCGGACGGGTGCCGGACTCGTCGCGGTTTTCCTTGAGGTAGCCGGCGGTGCCGAGGGTGCGGAGGTGGGAGATGAGATTGCCATCACTCATGCCGAGTTCGGTTTTGAGATCTTGGAAGGCCCACTCGCCCCGCGTGGAGAGCAGCGTCATGATGGAGAGGCGGCCCTTTTCGTGGATGAGCTTGTCGATTTGATCGAAGTCGATCATTTCGGCTGCACCTCCGCAGGTTTCTTGGTGAAGAAGACGGCGAGGGCATAAATGACATGCAGCAGGCCGAAGGTGAGGCCCATGGCGAGCGATGCGGGGGCCAGGTCGCTGGAGAGCAGGTCCACATCGCGGTTCGCGGCCCAGCCGAAGAACAGCAGCAGGCCGGTGGTGACGAAGGCCCAGCCGAGGCGGGGCAGGGAACGGGGAGAGAAGCTGGCCGTGCTGAGCAGCGCAAGACCGTAGCAGAGAATCCAGATCAGGGCGGCGAGCGTGAGATTGTGCAGGAACACGATCAATCCGATGCCGACACAGCCGCCGACGAGCATGGGCGGGGCGAAAGCTCGCAGCGCCATGCGCATGCCTTCCGATACGAAGGGCTGACTGCGGCGTGCGGCTTCTCTGGCCAGCAGGACGACGTTCAAAGCCGATGCAATGCCGAGAATGATGAGCCAGGTGGCCAGGAAACACGTTTCGCACATCACGGCTTCACCATTTTTTGCCAGCGCGTGCTGCACCGGCCAGGCGGAAGCTGCGAGCGCCAAAACACCTCCAGTGAGCGCTGCCGGCGCGGAAACGGCGCGGTAGATGTGCGCTTTTTCCATGAGGGAGCGGATGATGCGGAGGTTCTCCAAGGCGGCTTCGGTTGTGCTCATGAGGACTCACTTTGCGCGCCAAAGTGAAATGCGCAAGTGAAACTTTGTGGTGCAAAGTGATGAGAGTTTCATCACTGGGGGAATGAAACAAACTTGGCAGAGTTATATAATTACCATAAGTTAAGCAATCATGACCTCTGAAACTCCTTCTTCGAGCATCCCCGCCGCGCTTCGGTGGCGGCAGTGCTGTGGCTGTGTGCTGGGTGCGCTGATGCTCTTGTGGGCACAGGGAAACGTGCGTGGGGGAGACCCGACGGTGGAGCAGCAGTACTGGCTCGAATTGACGAATCGCTTCCGCAGTGACCCGCAGGCAGAACTGGAGAAATTGGTGAATTTCTCAGCGCCGGGCGTGTGGGGTTCACCGAAGTCGGATGACGCCTACATCGCAAATGCGCTGAACTATTTCGGCACAAGTGCGACGGATCTCACCATCCAGTTTGCCAGTCTCATAGCGGCACCGCCAGTGGCGTGGAACAGCGCTTTGAATGTCTCAGCCACCACCTACTCCGATCTCATGGTCAGCAATGATCAGCAGTCGCACACGCTGGACGGCCTCGGGCTGGATCAGCGCATCCAAAACGGCGGCTACAGCGCGAACTGGCTCGAAGTGGGTGAGAATCTCTTTGCCTCGACGCAGACGATCACGCACGGGCACGGCGGCTTTGTGATCGACTGGGGCGATGGCAACGGTGCTGCGGGTGGATTTGGCAACGGTATTCAAAATCCAGCGGGCCATCGTGATGCGCTGGTGGACCCGGCCTTCAAGGAAATGGGCATCGCTTTTCAAAGCATCGCGATTCCCGGCGGCAATGTGAACGCCATCGGCCCCTATGTCGTGACGCAGCATTTCGCGACGCAGTTCCGGTTTGATGGCGTGAGTTATGTGGCTGACGCGATCCTCACCGGCTCCGTGTATCAGGACACCATCGCTGCGGATGCCTTCTACACGCCCGGCGAAGGACTCGCGGGCGTGGCGGTCAATGTTTACAACGACACCACCGGCATTCTGGTCGCGAGTGGATTCAGCAACAGCGCCGGCGGCTTCAATGTGTCGCTCGCCGGGCTCACGGACGCCATTGTTTATCGAGTCGAAGCGCCTGACACCGCCTTGCCTGCGCAGACGTTCTCGCTCACGGCGCACACCGAAGACTACGGCGCTCCTGTGATCTTCTATGACAACGTCTATTCGTCCTTCATGATGGTGCCTGAGCCTGACAGTCTGCTGCTTTGTCTTGCCGCTGGCATGCTGATGCTGCGCACTCGCTCACGCCGTCCTCTTTGCTGAATCGCCATGAAATCACTCGTCTTCTCGCTCCTGTCTGCTGTTTCTCTTCTGGCCCAGGCTCCGGCATCGCCGCTTGTCACGGAGATTCGTGCGATCATCGACGAGTACGAAAACTCCGTGCGTGCGAACACGCAGAAGCTCATCGCCGCTGCGACGGAGGAGGAGAAAAACAAATTTCGCGCCAGCATCCCCAGCGCCGGGCCTTATGCCACGACGATGATGAAGCTGGTGCAGGCCAACTTGGATCAACCTGATGTTGTAAAAGGTGTGAACTGGCTCGTGACAGGTGCTGCGAGTTTTCCCGAAGGCCAGGAAGCGCTGAAGCTGCTCGGCACCACCTTCGCCGGCAGCAAGGGCATTGCTGAAGCGATCAAGCAGCTCGAATACCACGGCCTGCCCGCCGAGCCGGTGCTCAAGGCTGTGATCGAGAAAAACACGAATCCCGAGGAGAAAGCGGCGGCGCTTTACGCCCTCGGGGCGATACACTTCAAAAACTTCGACGCCTCCGCCGATCGCGTTTCCGCCGCCGCATCGAAAGACAAGGCGCTGGAATACTTCCAGCAACTCAATGCCAATTACGCCGACATCACTATCCAGGGCTTCAAGCTCTCCGATTTCGCCTTTAAGATGCTCTTTGAAATGATGAGTCTTCAGGTCGGCTGCGAAGCACCGGAGATCGAGGGCAAGGACGCGGACGGCGTGGCCTTCAAGCTCAGCGATTATCGTGGCAAACACGTCATCGTCATCTTCTGGGGCGGCTGGTGCCATGCCTGCCATGGCATCCTGCCGCTCATGAATCAAACGGCGGCCCAGCTCAAAGACAAAAATGCCGTCGTCATCGGCGTGAACACCGACATCGAGACTGAGGCCAAAAAAGCGTTCTCCGACTACCAGGTCAGCTTCCGCAACATTCTCGACAACACCAGCAGCGGCCCCAACACCACGCTCTATAACCTGCGCAATTTTCCGACCCTATACTTGATCGATCCCAAAGGCGTGATCGCCATCAAGAACGGGTCGTTGGATGCGATGGTGAACCAGATCAACGCGGCGAAATAGCCCTGGATTGATCTACTTTGAGGCAGCGTCGGCGTGTCTTTTCGGCTTTCTGAATGGTTTAGATGTATTAAAAACTTGCCATTTCTATGAAAAACCATAAATATATGGCATTATGAGGCTGGTTTAGGCCTCTTTTCACATGCTGCCTCTTATAGACCAAATCCTCGCAGATTCCGGCTGCGCCGATCTTCCTGCCGTCCGGCAGGCGGTGGAGGAGGCTTGCTTCAATCAAACGTCGTTCGTCGATGCCGTGCTGGATTGCGAAGGCGTGCGTGAACGTGATTTCCTGATGGCACTCGCGAAGACTCTCGGCCTGCCATGGTGGGAGCCAAAGGATGAAGATCAGCCGACCGAGCAGGGGATGCGCCGCATGCTTCCCGCTGAGATCGCTTTGCGCCATCGTTTGCTGCCGATTTTCACCAAGGAAACTCAAAGCGACGACGCCACCGAACCCGCCCGCACGCTGCACATCGCCACGTTTGATCCGCTAAGTCTCGTCGCGCATCAACGCGTGGCCGCCAGCCTTTCAATGCCGGTGGTTTGGCACGTCGGCCAGCGCACGCGCATCGTCGAGGGCCTGCAAAAGCTCTATGGTCTCGGTGCTGATACGTTCGAGAAGATCCTGCGTGGTCGCGCCGACTGGGGTGCGGAAGATTTGCGCGATGAAGTCACCGTGCTTGATGAACCCGAGGACGAAGAAGCTTCCGTTGTTCGCTTTGTGAATCAAATCATCCGTCGTGGTCTCGAGCAACGCGCCACGGACATCCATGTCGAGCCGCAGCAGGACCGCCTGCGCATTCGCTACCGCATTGATGGCCGCCTCGAAGAACTCGCTGTGCCGGAGAACATCAAATCGCTGCAAGCCTCCGTGATCGCCCGCCTCAAAATCATGGCGCGTCTCGACATCGCCGAAAAGCGTCTGCCACAAGACGGCCGCATCAACCTCGAACTCGACGGCCTCGCCATCGACGTGCGTGTCGCCACGATTCCATCGGTGGAAGGTGAAAGCATCAGCCTGCGTCTCCTCGCACAGCAGCAGGTCACCGTGAACCGCCTCGGCCTCACCGACAACATTCGTCCTGTCGTCGATGAACTGCTCAAGCTGCCCAACGGCATCATCCTCATCACCGGCCCCACTGGCAGCGGCAAATCGACGACGCTCTACGCCTTCCTTACCGATCTCAATCAGACGCATCGCCGCATCGTCACCATTGAAGATCCGGTCGAATACAAGATGCCCGGCATCGTGCAGATCGCCGTGAAACCCGAGATCGGCCTCACCTTCGGCGCCGGCCTGCGCAGCATTCTGCGTGGCGATCCGAACGTCGTGATGATCGGAGAAATGCGCGACCTCGAAACCACCGAGATCGCCGTGCGCGCCGCACTCACCGGACACTTGGTATTCAGCACCCTTCACACCAACGACGCCATCGGCGGCATCACACGTCTCATCGACATGGGCGTGGAGCCTTTCCTTGTATCGAGCGCCGTGCGTGCGTTCTTCGCTCAGCGACTCGTGCGCAAACTCTGCCCGTTGTGCAAAGTGCCCACGCAGGTGGAGGAGAGCTACTTGAAGTCCATCGGCTTCCCCTCGCATCTGCCCGGCAAAATCATGCGCGCCGTTGGTTGCGAAGCCTGCCGCAGCAGCGGCTTCCAAGGCCGCCTCTCCATCTACGAAGTCTGCCTCGTCACGCACGCCTTGCAGCATCTCATCAACAGCCGCGCGCATCCCGCTGAGTTTCACAAGCAGGCCATCAAAGACGGCTACATCCCCATGCGCGGTTATGGGTTCCAGAAAGTGCTCAGCGGTGAAACGACCATCGAAGAAGTGCTCTCCGTCACCGCCGCTTCGGATCGTCAGCACAATCCGCAAACCACCACCATCGCTTCGCCCACTCGTCTGGCCGCATAACCCATGCCCACCTTCGTTTACAGCGCTCAAGGCCCCGCCGGTCTCATCACCGGCGAACTCGCTGCGTCGGATCGCAGTGAGGCGTTCGCGTTGTTGGGGAAAAAGAAAATCCAGCCCATTAAGCTTGAAGCCGCTGGCGAAACCAAGTCAGCCGCCAAAACAAAACAGGCTGCTACGACACCCGAAACGATCTCCGGCCCCATCAAGCTCAAACTCCCGCAGGTCGTGCTGTTCATCGAAGAACTCGCCGATCTCGTCGGTGCCGGCATCCAGCTTGAGCCTGCGCTTGCCACCATGGAGCGCCGTCGTGAACTCTCCGGCATCAAAACACTCGCCACCGTGCTGCGTGGCAAAGTGCGCGATGGCATGGCCTTTTCCAAGGCTGTTGCCGCCACCAGCCCCAGCTTTGGCAAGCTCTTCTGCGCCCTTGTTTCCGCAGGTGAAGCCAGCGGCTCCTTGAGCACCATCTTGAAGCGTCAGGCGCAGTACATGCGCGCGTTGCAGGCATTGAAGTCGAAAGTTCTCTCCGCGCTGCTCTATCCAGCTTTTCTCATCGTCGCTGCGGTCTCCGTCACACTGCTATTCGTCGTCTATCTCATCCCGAAGC
>JAYVIO010000421.1:0-21373 GCA_043770175.1 Verrucomicrobiales bacterium
TGGTAGTCGCCGAAGTTCGAGCAGCTCGATACTTCGAGGTAAGTCCCCTGCCCCGGTGCCCAGACCTCGATGTCATACGTTTTGGCCGAGCCAAAGCCGATGTCGCCGGTGCAAAGCTCGATCACGCGATAATGCAGGCCGAGAAGCTGCAGCACCTTCTCGGCATTCGCCGTCAGGCTTTCGAGTTCGGCCATGCTCGTCTCCGGCGTGGTAATTTTCACGAGTTCCACCTTGTCGAACTGATGCATGCGGATGAGTCCACGCGTGCCGAGGCCAGCGCTGCCCGCTTCACGACGAAAACACGGCGTGTAAGCCGCGTAATTGATCGGCAGCTTTTCCAGCGGCACGATTTCATCGCGATGCAGATTCGTCACCGGCACCTCCGCCGTTGGGATGAGATACAGATTGTCTTCTGGGCTGTGATAGACCTGATCGCCGAACTTCGGCAGTTGTCCGGTGCCCTCAAGGCACTCCGGCTTCACAAGCAGCGGCGGGCTGATCTCCTCATAACCATGCTGCGTCGTGTGCAGATCGAGCAGGAAGCTGATCAACGCACGTTCCAAGCGAGCGCCCGCGCCGCGATACACCACAAACGCGCTGCCGGTGATCTTCACGCCCGCTTCAAAATCCAGCATGCCCAGCGCGGCGCCGAGCACCGTGTGATCCTTCGGTTGAAACGCAAACTCCGGCTTCACACTCCACACACGCACCTCAGGATTTTCCTCCGCCGTGCTGCCCACCGGGCAGGCCTCATGCGGCAGGTTCGGAATGCTCAGCAACAAGTCACGCTGACGCACATCCGCCACATCGGCTTCACGGCCAATTTCATCAATGCGGCTGCCAATCCCGCGCACCTCTGCCTCGATGGCGCTGGTGTCCTGGCCGTTCTTTTTGGCGATGCCGATCTCCTTGCTGATGCGGTTGCGATCACTCTGCAATTTCTGCCGCTCCGTCTCCGCCGCACGCCGCTGCGTGTCGATGGCGAGTACTTCATCCACCAAGGACGCAAAATCGCCGCTGCGGCCGGCAAGGCGCTGTTTCACTTGGTCTGAATTGTCACGAATGAGGCGGATGTCGAGCATAAGGGCGGGGAGGTTAGCGGGAGTGCGCGGCTTGTCGAGTGCGGGAAGGAGACGTTGCATGGAACAGGCGATCCGATACAATCAGGCCATGACCACCCTGGAACTCGACCTGCCAGACACCGCCTTCTCGGCCTTGCGCGTGTCCCCCAAGGAATTTGGCAGTGCAATGCGCCTCGCCGCATCCGTGAAGTGGTTTGAGGTCGGCATGCTTTCCCAGGGCAAAGCGGCCGAGATCGCCGGCCTCAGCCGTGCCGAGTTCATCGACGCCTTGTCGAAATTTGAGGTCTCTCCCGTTCAGGAAACCGCCGCAGAACTCCAGGGCAGCCTCTCACGCGTTTGAATCATGTGGTGGGTCGTCAATGCCTCCCCAGTCATCTTGCTGGCCAAAATAGGCCATGCAGATCTGTTGCTTCGACTTCCTGACCATACCGCGATTCCTGCCAGCGCTGCCGCAGAGATTCGGGCTGCACCGTTGATTTCGGCTCTTAAAGCCGCAGGTGCACACATCAGTGACAGCCTGATTCAAACCGCCCTACAACTTGTCGGCGAATGATCTACCTCGACTCCGCCGCCACCACGCCGACCGATCCTGCGGTCGTCGAGGCCATGCTGCCGTTCTTGCGTGAGCATTTTGCCAATCCTTCCGCCAGCTACGCGTCTGCACGCATGGTTCGGAAGGCGGTGCAAACGGCACGCGAGCAGGTCGCCACACTCATTGATGCGCAGGCAGACGAAGTCATCTTCACCAGTTGCGGCACCGAGTCGATCAACACCGCGCTAGCTTCCGTGCGTGAACTGTGGCCAGAGAAAACCGATCTCATCATCACCGGCACCGAACATGCCGCCACACTCGAAGCCGCGAGGCGTTGGAACGGTCAAGTCATCCATGTGCCAGTGAATCGCGATGGCATGATCGATCTCGATCAACTGCACACATTGCTGCGTCCCGGCCATGCGGCGCTTGTTTCCATCCTGTGGGCCAACAACGAAACCGGCGTGATCGCCCCAATGCGTGAAATCGTCGAGATCGCACATGCCGCCGGTGCTTTGGTGCATGCGGATGCAGTTCAGGCCGTCGGCAAAATCGCCATCAACGTTCGCGACGTGCCCGTCGATTTCCTCAGCCTCAGCGGGCACAAGTTTCATGCGCCCAAAGGCATCGGTGCGTTGTTCGTGAGCCAACGTGTGCGCTTTGCGCCGCTGCTCGTTGGTGGTGGCCAGGAAAGCGGCCGCCGCAGCGGCACCGAGAACGTCCCCGGCATCGTCGCCCTCGGCACTGCGGCCAGTCTGTGCGGCCAGCACGATCTCCAAGCTCTGCGCGATGACTTCGAGCAGCGTCTCATGTCCGCCTTGCCTGACGGCATCATTCATGGCGTAGAAGCACCAAGGCTGCCAAACCTCACCAGCCTCTGCTTCCCCGGCATCGACGCCGCCGGCATGCTCATCCTGCTCGACAAGGCCGGCATCGCCTGCTCCGCCGGTTCCGCCTGCCACAGCGCCGCGCTGCATCCCTCACATGTGCTCGAAGCCATGGGCTTCGATGCCGCGCATGCTGCCAGCACGCTGCGTTTTTCCTTCAGCCGGTTTAACACCAAGACCGAGGCCGAAACCGCCGCCCATGCCGTGATCGACGCCGCGCACAAAATGCGTGCTGAACTTGGCGATGACAGCATGGTAATCTCTTCATAACTCATCACTCCTAACTCCCGACCCAGCTGCCATGGCCCACCGCTTCACCTGCATCGAACGCGTCCAGTTCTCCGACACCGATATGGCGGGCATTGTCCATTTCTCGAACTTCTTCCGCTACATGGAGCGCGTGGAGCATGCCTTCTTCCGCAGCCTCGGTTTCTCCATCGTCGATCCGCCGGTTGAGGGCGAGGAACGTGTCGGCTGGCCGCGTGTGCATGCCGCCTGTGATTACATGGTGCCATTGCGCTTCGAAGAGGAGTTTGAATGCGAACTGCTCGTCGAGGAAGTACGCACCAAGGTCATCCGCCACATCATCCGCTTTTGGAAAAGCGACGGCGTCCTCGCCGCCGAAGGCCGCATCACCGCCGCCTGCGTCCGCAAAGACCCCGTCACCGGCAAATTCAAGGCCATCGAGATCCCCCAGCGCTTCCGCGACAAGATCGAGGCCGCGCCGCATGAATTGCTGCGGAGGCCGGAGCGGAAGTGATGCGGGCACTCCTGCCCGCAAAGGAGCTGCACGTGCGGGAAAGAGTGCCCTCATCACTTTTCAGGCACGAATACTGCATTTAAGAATCACATTGGAAGATGCTCCTCTTCATCCCCTACGAGATCGAAACCCTCACGCAAGAACGCCCTTGGGCCAACTGGCTCCTGGTTGCCGCATGCAGTCTCGTCTCGCTAGCGGCCATGTGGGGAAACCTGCCTGAAGAAACAGTCGAAGCACTGGTACTCAAAAGCTGGTCCTTTCCAGGACTGATTGGACACGTTCTGCTGCATGCGGACCTGAGCCATCTCATCGGCAACATGATTTTCCTCTGGGTGTTCGGCAACGCGATCTGCACGAACACCAGCAACTGGCTCTACCTGCCCACCTTTGTGGTCTGCACATTGATTGCCGCAGTATTTCACGTCCTGGCGGATGGTTCGCCCGCCATCGGCGCCAGTGGCGCGATCAATGGCATCGTCGGCATCGTGTTGGCCATGTATCCGCTCAACCGCGTGAATGTGTTCTGGCTGTTCCTCGTTCGCGGCGGTTCGTTTCAATTCCCGGCCTGGGGGATCATCCTGTTCTGGTTCGCCTTTGATGTCTGGGGCGTCGTTACTGGTGGGGATCATATCGCCTACTGGGCGCATATTGGCGGCCTGCTCGGCGGCGTCAGCATCGGCCTGCTGTGTTTGCACTTCGGTTGGTTCCAGCTCACGCAGCTCGATCATCGCTCTTTGCTACAGATTCTGCGGGGTGATGAAGCCGAGTAGTGACTTCATGCCTCACCACGCCGCCCTCCGCCCTTGCAATCCCGAGCACTCTCAGCGAAGAACCGTTTTCCACTCCCACCCACCTGTGAACTCCCAACCCAAACCTAAAATTATGGCTCCCTGGCTCTTCTATGCCCTGCTCACTGTTTTCGCCTGGGGCGTCTATGCCGTCATTCTTCACAAAGGCCGCGGCCTCATGCCGGGCGTGAACCCACCAGGGCCGGAGGCGGCGCATGCGGGCTTGAAGGCGTTCCTGCTCGTCTGCGTGGCCTATGCCGCCATCGGCGGCATCACCGCGCTGCTGTTGAAGTTTCGTGGCTCGGACTGGAGCTATAGCAGCGGTGGTTTCACCTGGAGTTTCATTGCTGGTTTTGCCGGAGCGCTCGGCGCCTTTGCACTCATCCTGGCGCTTGGCGCGGCGGCCATGCCGGTCGCCAAAGGCGGCGGTGGCTTCGGTCTCGCGGCGGCAGCGGCAGTGGCTCCCATTGTTTTCGCGGGTGCTCCTATCGTGAACACGATCACTGCAATGCTCCTGCATCCGCCAGATGGTGGCTGGAAATCCATTCCGTGGCAGTTCTTCCTCGGCTGCATGCTCGCGGCCTGCGGTGCGTTCCTCGTGGCCAAATTCGCCCCGTCGAATAATCCGGATGCTGCTCACAAGCCTGCCGCAGCCGCGAAACCGCATTGATGCAATGCCAGCCATGCCGTCAAGGCAGGTCAAGTGTCGTCAAGAGGGGCAAGCACGCACCTCATTGACCTTCTTGACCACCCTCTTGACCGGCGAAGCCTTGACCTCTGCTTCAACCCCATGCCCCGCCTGCTCCTCTTCGACATCGACGGCACCCTGATCGACAGCAACGGCGCTGGCGGCGCGGCGATTCTCGATGCTGCCGAAGAACACTTCGGCATCCAGCGCGATGCCTTACCGCCACTGCAACTCGCCGGGTCCACCGATCCGGCGATTGCGATGGATGTGTTCCAGCATGTGAACCGCGAACATTCACCTCAGGAAGTCACCGCCTTCCTCGACCGCTATCTCGCCCATCTCCAGCGTCGCCTGCAAGCCGCCGACTTCAGCGGCTACACGCTGCCCGGAGTCGTGACGCTGCTCGAAGCCTTGCGCAACGAAAGCGAGGCGCATCTCGGCCTGCTCACCGGCAATGTGCGCCGTGGTGCGGTGATCAAACTCTCGCGCCACGGCATCTACGAGCATTTCATCGATGGCGGCTTCGGCAGCGATCATCACGACCGCAACCAGCTCGGGCCTGTGGCCCTGCAACGCATGCAGGACGCCACCGGCACGCGTTATGACATCACCGATGTCATCGTCATCGGTGACACGCCGAAGGACATCCGCTGCGCCGAAGCTTTCGGCGCGAAATGCCTCGCCGTCGCCACCGGCCAGTACTCCAGCGCCGAACTGCGCGCGCTAAATCCCTGGCGCTGCGTCGAATCGTTTGCCGACGTGCCCGCGATGGTCGATTTGCTGCTGCAAGAGTGATCCGCCATGAGCCACGCCACCGATGCCACCCGCGCCATGCGACTCTCGCTTGCCATCGGCTTCGTCATGCTCGTGCTCAAGATGGGCGCTTATGTGCTCACGCATTCTGCGGCGATCCTTGGCGATGCAGCAGAGTCCGTCGTGCATGTCGTCGCAGTGATGTTCGCCGCCTTCAGCCTCGGCCTGCTGCACAAACCCGCCGACACTGACCACCCCTACGGCCACAGCAAGATCACCTTCTTCTCTGCCGGCATCGAGGGCGGTCTCATCATCCTCGCCGCGCTGTTCATCATCTACGAATCTTTGCGTCGCTGGATGCTGCATCTGCCGCCGGAGAGGCTGGATGCAGGCCTCGCCCTGACCGCGCTCACCATCATCATCAATGCCGCGCTCGGAGCCTATCTCCTGCGCACGGGTAAACGCTCAGGCTCCTTGATTCTCGAATCCAACGGCAAGCACGTCCTTACCGACGTGTGGACCAGCCTCGGTGCCATCATCGGCCTCGGACTCGTCGCTTTGACCGGCTGGCATGGCTGGGATCCCATCTGCGGCATCGTCATGGCCGCGAACATCATCTGGACCGGCTACGGCCTCATGCGCCAAAGCGTCGGCGGCCTCATGGACAGCGCCGATCCCAAACTCGATGCCGCGCTCGACGCCGCTCTCCGCCGCGAAACCGAAAAACACGGCGTCAAATTTCATGCCCTGCGCCATCGCGATGCCGGTGAGATGCACTATGTCGAGGTGCACCTCCTGTTCGCTGACGATATCATGCTGCGCGACGCCCACCGCACCGCCACGGAGATCGAACATGCGATCCAAGCCAGCGTTTCCAAGCCCGTGCTCATCACCACCCATCTCGAGTGCCTCGGCGATCATGATGAACTCCATCAGCACGGCGAAGCCAGCGATCCCAATAGCAAGCGCGCATGATTTCGCTCAACGCCACCGCCTTGAACGATCCCACGCTGCCGTGGCACGTCACGGTGCTGGAAGAAGTCGGCTCCACGAGCGACTGGCTCAAACAACGCGCCGCTGAACTGCCTGTCGGCACCGTTGTTTTCACCGAATCACAAACCCAAGGCCGTGGTCGTCGCGACAACCGTTGGATCGCCCCGCGCGGCAAAGATCTGATGTTCTCACTGCTGCTTCGTCCTGAGGCACCGTTTGAACTATGGCCGCGCATCACCACCCTGGCCGCGCTCGCCATCAGCAAGGCCATCGAGGCCGAACTGCCGCTGCAACCGCGCATCAAATGGCCCAACGACCTCTACTTGAGTGATCGAAAAGTCAGCGGCCTGCTCGCCGAAACCGTTTCAACGCGTGCAGGCATGCTGCTCGTGCTCGGCATCGGTTTGAACGTCAACGCCCGCGAATTCGCCCCCGGCATCGTCGCCACCTCGCTGCTCAACGAGCTGAAGTCCCCCGCCCTGCCCGAACTCGACCGCAATGCCCTCGCCCAGCGCTTGCTGGCAGCTCTGCACAGCGAGTTCCAGCGTCTCGATGCCGATTTCTCCAGCGCCATCGCCGAAGTGCGTGAGCGGAGCTGGCTCCTCGGCAAACAAATCCGCGCCACCGTCGAAGGCCGCGAAATTTTCGGCCGCGCCCTCGATCTGAACGAGGAAGGCCATCTCATCCTCGCCCTGCCCGACGGCAGCACCCGCACGCTCACCAGCGCCGAGGAAGTCCGCCGGAGCGCGGATTTATAATCCGCAGCACAGCGCCAGCGCCCCAACACCACAAACTAGCAAGGACACCGCTCAAGTCTCCGTGGTTGCTGCGGATTGCAAATCCGCGCTCCGCATCTAGTCTCCGCGCCCCATGTTCCGCGCCGTTCTCACCTCCCGTCTTCAAGCCGCCTTCACCAGCGCTGGCATCGCTTTGCCCGAAGGCTTCGCCGTGTCAGTCGTCATCGCTTCCGACACACGTTTTGGTGACTACCAGAGCAACGCGGCGATGACTTTGGGCAAGCAACTCAAGACCAACCCACGCGCTTTGGCGGAACAGATCAAAGCGGCGCTCCAAGTGGAGGATCTGTGCGAAAAGATCACCGTGGACGGTCCCGGCTTCCTCAATTTCACGCTCAGCGCCGAGGCGCTCGGCCGGAAGCTGGGCGTCATAGTCAAAGATGATCACCTTGGCGTGCCGCAGGTTGAGCAGCCGAAGACCATCGTTGTCGATTTTTCCGCACCGAACATCGCCAAGCCGATGCACGTCGGCCACATCCGCAGCACGTTCATTGGCGACTGCCTCGCACGCATCGCCCGCTTCATCGGCCACACTGTCATCACCGACAACCACATCGGCGACTGGGGCACGCAGTTCGGCATGATTCTGCACGGCTGGAAGACCATTCTCGATCACTCAGCGCTCGAAAAAGACCCAATCCATGAGCTCGTACGCGTTTACAAGAACGTGAACGCGCAGACGAAGGCCGATGACGCTGTGCTGACCACTTGCCGCAACGAACTCGTGAAGCTTCAGCAAGGCGATGCAGAAAATCTCGACATCTGGAAGCAATGCGTGGCGCTCTCGCTCGATCAGCTGCGCACCATCTACTCCAAGCTCGACGTCCACTTCGATCACTTCCTCGGCGAAAGCCATTTCAACGATCAGCTCGCTCCGCTCGTCGAAAACCTGCTCACCAGCGACATCGCGGAAATCAGCGATGGTGCAACGTGCGTGTTCTTCCGCGATGTGCCAGAACTCGCCGACAAGCCCTGCCTCATCCGTAAGAGCGATGGCGGTTTCCTCTACGCCACCACCGACCTCGCAACGATCGATCACCGCATCAACGCCTGGCAGGCCGATGAAATCTGGTATGTCGTCGGTGCGCCGCAGGAGCTACACTTCCGCCAGCTTTTCCAAGTCGCCAGAAAACGCGGGCAGACCACCGTCATGCGCCACATCGCCTTTGGCAGCATCCTCGGCCAGGACGGCAAAATGTTCAAAACGCGTTCCGGTGAGAGCGTGGGCCTGCTCGAAGTACTCGATGAAGCCGTCGAACGCGCCGCCGTCGTCGTTGCTGAACGCGAAGGCTTCGCCGATGACGAAAAAGCACAGATCGCGCAGGTCATCGGCACCGGCGCCGTGAAATATGCTGAACTCAGCCAGCACCGCATGACCGACTACAAATTCAGTTGGGACAAAATGCTCGCACTGCAAGGCAACACCGCGCCCTACCTCATCAACGCCTACGTCCGTACCCGCAGCATCTTCCGCAAGCTGGAGGGTAGTGCAACCGTCCCGGTTGCTCAGAATGAAGCCGCAAGCGAGACGCTTGCGCTACTGATCACCGAACCTGCCGAACGTGCGCTGGCGATGAAGCTCGCCCAGTTCGCCGAAACCACGCATGACGTGCTCGTTGATCATCGCCCAAACCTCCTCGCCGGTTATCTCTACGAACTTGCCGACACCTACCACAGCTTCTACGAGGCCTGCAACGTGCTGCGCGCCGAAGGAACCGTGCGCAACACACGCCTCACGCTTTGCGAGGCAACCAGCCGTGTTTTGAAGACCGGTCTCGGCCTGCTGGGCATCCAGACGACGGAGCGGATGTAGGCAGTCAAGGCGTCAAGCATGGTCAAGCGGTCCAGGAGCGCACGCCCTGACGATCTTGACCTTCCTTGACGGCGCAGCCTTGACCATCACCTGACGCGAGAAGTTTCCACAGCTTGCGCTGGCACATTCGGTATTCGTCATTCATTCATTCGTCATTCCCCATGGTCCCTCTCCTCGACGTCAACGCCCAGAACCTTCCCCTCGAATCCGAACTCCAGGCCGCCTTCACGCAGGTGCTGAAGCATGGCCGGTTCATCATGGGGCCGGAGATGGAGACGTTTGAAAAGGAAATCGCGACGATGACAGGCGCGAAGCATGCTTTATCCGTATCCTCGGGCACAGATGCATTGTTGCTGGCGCTCATGGCGCTGAACATCCAGCCCGGTGACGAGGTGCTTTGCCCTGCGTTCACGTTTTTCGCCACGGCGGGAGTTGTTTCACGTCTTGGTGCCGTGCCGGTGTTCACGGACGTTTGCCCGATCTGCTTCAACATGGATGTGAACGACGCACGGAAGAAGATCACAACCAAAACGAAGGTCATCATGCCGGTGCATCTGTTCGGCCAGTGTGCGGACATGGACCCGATCCTCGCCTTGGCGCAGGAACATGGCCTCAAGGTCGTGGAAGACGCGGCGCAATCCATCGGCGCGCAATACAAGGGCCGTCAGTCCGGCACGATGGGAGAATTCGGCACCTATAGCTTCTTCCCGAGCAAGAACCTTGGCGGTTTCGGCGACAGCGGCATGCTGGTGACGAATGACGACGAACTGGCCGAGTACGCCCGCGTGCTGCGTGTGCATGGCGGCAAGCCGAAGTACTACCACCACCACGTCGGCGGTAATTTCCGCATGGACACGCTGCAATGCGCCCTGCTGAGCGTGAAAGTGAAGCGCTACGCCCAATACACTGCCGACCGTCAGCGCAATGCGACCCATTACATCGCCGAGCTGAGCAAACTGAACGGCGTGGTGCAGGCCGATCCGGCGCACTGCAAGTGTGTGGCGACGCAGGACACCTGGTTGACGGCGCAGAACGCGAAGATCGTGCTGCCCGTGGCCTACTCACACAATTCGCACATCTGGAACCAGTTCACGCTCCGTGTGCTCGACGGCAAACGCGACTCGCTGCGTGATCACCTCGTGGCAAAGAAGATCGGCTGCGACATCTACTATCCCGTCACGCTCGACCAACAGAAGTGCTTTGCAAATTTGCCGGCAAGCTCACTCAGCGGCTGCGATGTCTCGCATCGAGTTGCGGGCGAGGTTCTGAGCATTCCGATCTACGGCGAACTCAATGAGGCGCAACGCAACGAAGTAATCGCCGCCATTGCTGAGTGGGTTGCCTGAAGTACGACGGACACTCCTGTCTGTCGATGCAAGGCATTCGGCAACTTCCAAACCGACGGACAAGAGTGTCCGTCGTACTGATCACGGCTTCGCCGCTGGCGGCGTTTGGGCTGGCGCAGGAGTAGTTGCAGCGGCAGGTGGCACAGGAGCAGGCGTCGTCGGTGCCGCAGGTGCGGGGGCCGGAGCCGGTGTCGTCGTTGGAGCGGGAACTGGTGCAGGAGTAGTGGCGGCTGGTGTTGCCGCAGGCTTAGGAGCAGGAACGGCTGGCGTGGCCGTGGCCGCAGGCGGAGGCAGCATGGCCGGAACTGCAGGTGGTGCGCTCGGAGGCGCGATGGTTGCACCAATGCTACCTTCGGCAGGCTTCAGATTGATCTTGGGCATGCCAGGAATGGCCGGAAGCGCAGCGGCGGGTTTTGGTTCGACCTTGGGAGCAGGCGGCGGATCGACTTCTTTGGTCGGCAGCGCGGCGGCAATCCAGCCGAGGCGATCCTGGCTGATGGTCTGGAACTCAGGCAGGTCAGGGAACTTCACGGCAAGGTCTTCATAGACCTTTTTGGCGTCATCAGCTTTGCCATCGGCCCAGAGGAGGTCGCCAAGGCGCACTTGGGCGAGCGGAGCGGCCTCACTGGCGGCGAATTCGCGCGTGATGCGCTCGAAGATGGCCTGGGCTTCCTTGCGATCGCCCATGGCATCCAGTTTGGAACCGAGGCCAAGCAGAGCCTGCACCGCAAGCGGATGGCTGGCGTGCTTGGTGGTGAATTCCTTGAGCGCATCCACAGCGGAGGACTTCTTGTTCTGATCCCACAGCAGCTCGGCCTTCGTCAGCAGCGCATTGGCGGCGGCATTGGTGCCGGCGTAACGCGAGATGACGAGATCGCAATCTTCCACGGTCTTTATCGAGGTGAACTCTTCGGCGGCTTCGTTGGCCTTGCGGGTGTTCTGGTGACGGATGAAGCCGTAGGCGATGAGTGCTGCCACCACGATGATGAACAGCCAGACGAGCTTGCGGAAGTTGTCCTCCAGGAATTTTTCCGCGCCGGTGGCCGGGACTTCCTGGGAGAGCGTGTTGGAATCAGACATGCGGATGATGGCAAAAATTAAGCGCCGACTTTGGCACGGGCTTCGTCAGCCAGCGCGGTGGAGAGATAACGCTCACCGGTGGAGCAGGCGACGGTGACGATGAGTTTGCCGGCGTTTTCAGGACGCTGGGCGACCTGAATGGCGGCGACGACATTTGCGCCGGTGCTGATGCCGACGAGGATACCTTCTTCTTTAGCAAGACGACGTGCCATGGCGAAGGCATCATCATTGCTGACCTTGATGCACTCGGTGATCTGGGATGATCCGGCGCTGTCTTTCAAATGAAGATTGGCAGGAACGAATCCAGCACCAGTACCCTGGATCTTATGCGGACCGGGCTGCACGGGCTGACCAGCGAGCGTCTGATTGATGACCGGAGAGGCTTCAGGCTCGACGGCGATGGCCTGGAAGCTCGGCTTGCGAGGTTTGAGCACTTCGGTAACGCCGGTGATCGTGCCACCCGTGCCGACAGCGGCGACGAAGATGTCGATTTTGCCATCGGTGTCGCTCCACAGCTCTTCAGCGGTGGTCTTCATGTGAATGGCCGGATTGGCGGGATTTTCAAACTGCTGCGGCATCCAGGCATTCGGCGTGCTGGCGACGAGCTCGGTGGCCTTGGCGATGGCACCCTTCATACCCTGCGCACCTGGTGTGAGCACGAGATCGGCACCCAGCAGAGCGAGCAGCGTGCGGCGTTCCAGCGACATCGTTTCTGGCATCGTCAGGATGAGTTTGTAACCCTTCGCCGCCGCGACAAACGCGAGCGCGATACCGGTGTTGCCACTGGTGGGCTCAATGATGACGGTGTCGGCCTTCAAAATGCCACGCTTCTCGGCGTCTTCGATCATGGCCATCCCAATACGATCCTTCACGCTGCCGAGCGGATTGAAGAATTCACACTTCAAAGCAATCGTGGCATTGAGGCCGGCGGTGACTTTGTTGAGCTTCACCAGCGGTGTTTTGCCGACGGTTTCGACGATGTTGTTGTAGATGCCCATGATGTTGCGAGGTTGACGGTTGTTGCGAGATTAATGCTGGCCGCAGAATTCTTCGAAGCGGTCCATGCCGGCGTTGATGACATCTAGGCCGGTGGCGTAGCTGAAACGGATGGTGTGCTCGGCACCGAAGGCCAGACCCGGAACGACGGAGACCTTCTGCTTGCTGAGCAGCTTCTCGCAGAAGTTCACGCTCTTGATCTGCATCGGCTCGATATCGACGAGGAAGTAGAAAGCACCCATCGGCTCGACGACGCGGACGTTCTTGATGTTGCCGAGGCGGCCGAGCATGTATTGACGACGCACGTCGAATTCGTCGCGCATGTCGCTGACGATCTGCTGATCCATCTGCAATGCGGCCAGCGCACCGTATTGGGCAAAGGTGGTCGGATTGCTGGTGGTGTGGCTCTGGATGGTGTCGATGGCGTCAGCGATCTTCTTTGGAGCGGCGGTGTAGCCGAGACGCCAGCCGGTCATCGCATAGGCCTTCGAGAAGCCGTTGATGGTGATGGTATGGTCGTAAATTTCTTTGCTCAGGGAGGCGATGCTGACGTGCTCGTGGCCGCCATAGACGAGCTTTTCGTAGATTTCGTCGGAGAGGATCACGATGCCTTCGCCCACGGCGATTTCGCCCAAGGCCTTGAGTTCCTCCTTGGTGTAAACAGAGCCAGTTGGGTTGCCGGGGGTGTTCAGGATGATCATCTTGGTCATCGGGGACATGGCGTCCTCGAACTCATCCGGGGTGAGCTTCCAGCCGTTCTCACGCTTCGTTTCAACGATGACCGGGATGCCACCGACCAGGCGCACCATTTCCGGGTAGCTGGTCCAGTAAGGAGCCGGGATGATCACTTCGTCACCGGGGTTCACGACAGCGAGAATCGCATTGTAGCAGGAGTGCTTGGCACCACAGTTCACGCTGATCTGCGAAGCCTCATACTGCACATTGTTGTCCACCATGAGCTTGGCCGCCAGAGCTTCGCGCAGTTCGATGATGCCATTGCTCTCGGTGTAGCGAGTTTTGCCGGTGTTGAGCGCATCAATGGCGGCGGCGATGATCGGGGCGGGCGTGTTAAAGTCAGGCTCACCGGCGCCGAAGCTCAGCACATCAACGCCCTGCTTCTTGAGCGCCTTCGCCTGGCTGGTGATGGACAGGGTCATTGAGGGGGCGACTTCGGCGATGTTTTTGGCAATAAAATCCATGGTCTGGGATGGGTGGGCGGGTGGGAAAAACGGGGGGCCGTCTATAAAGGAGGGCACGGGAAGTTTGTCAATCAATCGTCCCGCCACTGTCGTGGTGCATTCAAAACAGGACAGCCTGTTTGAAGCGGAGGGGGCAGGGTTTCGAACGCAACAGCAGCATGGGACGAGCAGCCTTGTCAGGCGGGTGCTTGAGCACGGACCAGGTGCCGTCGGGCTGCTAGCAGCGCCATGCGCAGACGCTGGGTGCCGAAGCTTACAACAGTCCGTGTCGTTCATCCGGGCGTTGGTGCGGATGATCCAGATGTAAGGAAGGCCACCAGGGGCGGTTGGGTGCGAGGCGCAGAACGTTGCGCTGGTGCTCCTTGGCCAGCGTCCAGACGCGTGCAGGCGTCAGGTTCAGCTCACGATGCGGCACCTGGTGGTTGCGGTGGTGACGCAGTTGTTCCAGCAACGTGTCGGCCGCCGCCAAGTCACGATGGCACCGGCATCAAAGCCGCGCAGGGCATGGCGGACGAAGGCGGTGATGGAGTTGCGGACGAAGTATTTTTCATCAGCCAAGATAGCCGCGATTTGACGCAGGAGGGGCGGCGGCGGTGCGCGTAGCAGCGCACGCCGATACGATTCAATTAGACCGCTGGCAGGGCAAATCAGCCTGCCAAACGGCAGGAGATGGGTCTGAAATGCATATCTGCGCAGAAGCATCCACCCTGGCCAGAGCGCGCATCCTGCGGCAACGTCTGCAACCTGAAGTGGTGATGGTGGACGCCGCCATGGAGGACGGCGAGCGGTTCGCATTCCTCAATGAAGTGAGCAGCGCAAGCGTCAAGACAGCGGTCTTCAGCCGTTCCATGAACACGCTCTCGGTGCAGCGTGCGTTCCAATGCGGTGCGCGGGCCGTCATCTCCCATCTGGATTCCCAGGAGTCGGTCCTGTCTGCGTTGATCGCAGCGGTGGAAGGCCGAAAGCACATCGCCCCTTGTGTCGCCGAAGCCATGGCCGGCAACCTCACCCAGCCGGGAGTCCAGGACTTGCAGGACGCGGAACGAGCACTTTCCGAAAGAGAATTGCAGATTTCTCACCTGCTGGGCCGGGACTGCTCGGGAAAGAAAATGGCGGCCCGCCTGGGCATCTCCGCCAAGACCGTGGAATCCAACGAGGCACGGATGAAGGAAAAACTGGGCCTGAAAAACAATGCCACGCTGCGGCATGAAGCCGCGTTGTTCGTCAGCATAAAAGATGGACAGGTCGAACCTCCCAACGCAGCCATCGCCGCGTGAACGCCGCCAGGGGCGGCTGAGTTTGAAGATGAGATTCGGCCTTTGATTGCAGAACCACTGTGACAATTTCAAATCGTGGCTAATCCTGCCAGATTCCGCACCACAAACCCATGTCCATGCAGCTCACCTTCCTCGGCACCGGCACCTCGGTCGGCATTCCGGTGATTGGCTGTGACTGCGCGGTGTGCCGCAGCACGGACCCGAAGGACAAGCGGCTGCGCTGCTCGGTTTACATCAAGACGCCAGAGGCCGCGTGGGTGGTCGATACCGGGCCGGATTTCCGCATGCAGTGCCTGCGCGAAAACATCCGCCAGCTCGACGCGGCGATCTTCACGCATCCGCACATGGATCACCTCACCGGCTTCGATGATCTGCGGCGTTTCACCGTCGAAAGCGATCATTTCATGCCGATCTATGGCACGCCGGAATGCCTCGCCGTGCTGGAACGCATGTTCATCTACGCCTTCAACGGCGAGAACCGCTACCGTGGTTATTTGAAGCCGTTTCCGAAACCGATTCATGGACCGTTTCATATTGGCGAGACCACCATCACTCCCCTGCCCGTCCAGCACGGCAAGGTCGAGACCATCGGCTTCCTCTTCTCACGCGGCGGCAAAAAACTCTGTGCCTACATCCCGGACTGCAAAACACTGCTGCCACAGTCGCTCGAAGCACTGCGCGGTGTCGATACGCTCATCATCGACGCCCTGCGCCACACGCCGCACTCCACGCACATGAACTTTGAGGAAACGCTGGCCGTGCAGCGCGAACTCCAGCCGCGCCAGACCTGGTTCACCCACATCCAGTGCGAGATCATGCATGCGGTCGAAGACCCCAAACTGCCCGCAGGCGTGAACATCGCCTACGACGGCCTCAAACTCGAATGGACGTGATGGAGGCAAATGACGAAACCAGAATGACGAATGACGAAGGAAGCCCGAATGCCAAATAACGAAACTCGCGGCACGACTGCGGACACCCAACGTCGGATGACAGACTTTTTCGTCATTCAGACTTCGTCATTCATTCGTCATTCGGGCATTCTTCATTCGTCATTGCTGCTGATCGTTCTCGCCTGGTTCAGCGTGACCCCGATGCAAGCCCAGCTCATGACCGACTGGGATGCCGCCGCCGAAACTGCCGTTGTTTTCAATCCCGACTTTCCCGGTTCACAAGAACTCGCGAACTACTACGCCGAGAAACGCCACATCCCGATGGAACGCATCATCGGCCTGCGCTGTCCGCAGGAGGATTCGATGTCACGCGGCGAGTTCGACTCGCTGCTGCGCCAGCCATTGCTCAAACTCTTCGAGGCCAAGCACTGGTGGCTCTCCCAGCCGCCCGTTCCTGGCAAACCGCTCACTGGGGACGGCATTCGCTCCCCCATGGCCCTGTCTCCGCATGTGCGCGTGCTGGTGCTCATGCGTGGTGTCCCGTTTCAAATCCGCCGCGGAGCGCAGAATCCCAAACCATCCGAAGAAGACGAAGCCAGCGTCGATTCCGAGCTTGCCGTGCTCGGCTTGAACAACCCGCCCGTCAAAGGCGGCCTGCGCAATCCGTACTTCGACCAGCAGGCACGCTTCCCGCATTTCCAGGGGTCAACTGGACTGCTGCTCGTCGGCAGACTCGATGGTCCCGATGACAAAACCGTGAAACGCATGATCGACGATGCGATTCACGCCGAGCAAACCGGACTGCTCGGCCGCGCCGTCATTGATCTGGCGCAAAAAAACGGTGTGTATCAGGAAGGCGAGGACTGGCTCAAGAGCAGCGCCGATTCATTCCGGCGTGCCGGCATTCCTGTCTTCATCGACCGCTCTGAGGCGGTGCTGCGCGATGATTGGCCGCTGCCTGACACCATTCTATACTTCGGCTGGTACACCGATCACATCACCGGCGCGCTGGCTTCGCCCTCGTTTCAATTCAAACGTGGTGCCATCGCCTGCCATCTGCATTCGTTCAGCGCCAGCATCATCCGCAGTGCCGACAAGGCCTGGGTCGGCCCGCTGCTCTTCCACGGTGCCGCTGTCACCTTTGGCAACGTGTTTGAGCCTTATCTCTCGCTCACACTGCACTTCGATGTCTTCAACAAACGCCTCCTCGAAGGCTACACCGTCGGTGAAGCCGCCTGGAACGCCACGCCTGCGCTGTCGTGGATGAATGTCGTGCTTGGCGATCCGCTGTATCGCCCCTATGGCAAAGGCATCGGCGCGAAGCTCGGCAGCGGTACTGATCGCGATTATGCGCTCTATCAGGGCATGGCCCTGCGCCTCGCAGGCGAAACCGACGCCCACATCAAGTCCGCGCTCACGGAACTCGCCGAAAAACGCAACAGCCCGCAACTGCTTGAACTCACCGCCCTGCTCTCCGCACTGCAATCCAAGCTCCCGCAGGCCATCGACCTCCTCGAACACGCCGGCTTTGCCAATCGGGAGGTCGCTGATTTGATCCGCCTGCAATTGTACCGCGCTGAGATGCTCCGCCGCGCCGAAAAAGCCGATGACGCCCGCAGACTGCTGCGTGAAGTGCTCAAAGACGACGCCTACAAGAATCAACCGGCCCGTGCGGCGGTTGAAGGCATGCTCAAGGACATGGGGGGCTGAAAGAAACTGGACAAACCGCCGATTGGATTCGTTCTCTAAAGAAGCATCGAAGTTGCCCGTTGTTACCCACCAGTCTTTATCCTCCGCCACTCACACCACCATGAAACACACCGCCACCGCCTTGTTGTCACTGTGCCTCACGCTTGCCGTGCAGGCGGAAATTCGCATCTGGAAGGACGCTTCAGGCGTGCATGAGATCAAAGCTGAACTTGTCGGCGTCAAGGGCAACCAAGTCACCCTGAAACGCGAGAACGGCACGATCGTCACGCTGTCCCTGAACCAGTTGAGCAAGGCCGATCAAGCATTGCTGAGCGGCGGCGGATCAGCAGGTGGAGCAGCCGCGGGCGACTGGCCACAGTGGCGCGGACCGAACCGTGATGACATTTCCAAGGAGACCGGGTTGCTCAAAAAATGGCCCGCTGGCGGCCCGAAGCGTGCCTGGGTGTTTGAAGACGCCGGTCTCGGCTACTCGGGCTTCGCCGTTGTTGGTGGCAAACTTTACACCATGGGCCTGTACGACGTGGATGAGAAAGTCATCTGCATTGATGCCGCGACCGGCAAGAAATTGTGGGAATCCCCGGTCGGCCCCATTCTCAAAAATGGCTGGGGTGATGGCCCGCGCACCACACCAACCGTCGCCAACGGCATGGTCTATGCCATCGGTGGCAATGGCGATCTCGTCTGCGTCAATGCAGAGAATGGCAAGCAATCCTGGACCGTGAGCCTCACCAAGGATCTTGGCGGCAAGCTACAGGGCTGGGGCTACACCGAATCCCCGCTCGTCGATGGCGATCTCGTCATCGTCACTCCCGGTGGTGGCAAAGGTGCCATCGCGGCGCTCAATGCCAAGACGGGCAAGGTGGAGTGGCAGACCAGCGATGTCAGTGAAAACGCCCAGTATTCCTCCATCATCCCCATCGACCACGGCGGCCAGCGACAGTATGTGCAGCTCTTGATGAACAGCATTCTCGGCGTATCCACCAAAGGCAAAGTGCTGTGGAAATCAGACTTCCCCGGCAAGACCGCCGTCATTCCCACCCCCATCTTCAATGACGGTCAGGTCTATGTGGCTGCTGGTTACGGCGTGGGCTGCAAGGCAGTGAAACTCGATGGCAACACGGTCACCGATGTCTATTCCAACACCAACATGGTCAATCATCATGGCGGCGTGATCTTGATCGACGGCCTGCTTTACGGCCATTCTGACAAAGGCGGCTGGACCTGCCAGGATTTCAAAACCGGCGAGATCGTGTGGCAGGACAAAGGCATCGGCAAAGGCGCGGTCACCAGCGCCGACGGCATGCTTTACTGCCTCGCCGAAAGCGACGGCACCGTCGCGCTTGTCGAAGTTTCCAAGAAGGGTTGGGACATGAAAAGCAGCTTCAAACTCGAAGCCACCTCCTCCAACCGAAACCCGCAAGGCAAGATCTGGACGCATCCCGTCATCGCCGGTGGCAAGCTTTACCTGCGTGACCAGGAGTTCATCTCCTGCTACGACGTGAAGGGCTGATGATTCGCACCGTCAAATGCTTCGGAGGCAGGGCCACATGGCTCTGCCTCTTTTTTGTGCTCACCCAGTGCGGGCCGCCACGTCCTAGCGAATGGAGGCTGCTTTCGGATGAGTATGCCTCGTCGTGGCAAGCCGCAGGCATGATTGAGGAGGGAAAGGTCTCGATCAAAGCCGGCGAGATCACCCTGCACCCCGGCCAACCGATGACCGGCGCACGCTTTGGAGCGTGGCAGTCCGCCGCACTGCCGCTCTCACGTTACGCCATCGAATACGAGGCCATGCGCGAGGAAGGAAACGATTTTTTTGGTACCGTGACGTTTCCAGTCAAAGATGCGCATGTCTCACTCGTCGTCGGCGGCTGGGGCGGCACGCTGGTGGGCATCTCCAGCATCGACGACATGGACGCCAGCGAGAACAATACCCTTGGCAACGCCTTCTTTAAAAACAAGGAGTGGCACAAGGTGCGCATCGAAGTGCGCGATGATGACCTGCGTGCATGGATTGACGGCAAACTATTCGTTAATGTGAGCACCAAGGGTCACAAGCTCGGCCTGCGAGCCGGTGACATCGAAAAATGCGTCCCCTTCGGCTTTGCCAGCTATGCCACGCAGGCGCGCATCCGCGACGTGATCATACGCAAGCTGTAACCCGGCCAGATTGGAGGCTTGACCGATGAAATCCACCCAGTACTTTCCGGCTCATGGCAACCGAGCATTTTCAACGAGGGCAGATCATTTTCCGTGAAGGCGACAAATCCCAGGAAGCCTATTTTATCGTCTCTGGACTCGTCGAAATCTCGATCAAGACGTCGCATGGCTCCCAGTCACTTGCCAAGATCGGCGTGGGGGAAGTTTTCGGCGAGATGGGTATGATCATGGACCGCCCGCGGTCCGCCACCGCCACCGCACTGGAAAACACCACGGTCGAGACCATCGCCGAAAATGAGTTCGAGGAGCAGATCATTCAGCGCCCTGATCGACTGCACGTTTACCTCGCCACTTTGTTCGAGCGCATCCGCAAGACCGACCTGCTGCTGACGACGACAACCCACTCCACCGCTCCTATCGCTACCAAAACCAAGCCGCTCAAAGAGCCGGTCTATCGCGTGAAACTGCGCTCGAACTATGACAAAACCGGCCCGGAACATGCCCCTGTGGAAATGACCGTCACGAAGCTGCCCTTCCGCATCGGCCGCGCCTACTTCGACACCGCCGTCTCATCGCTCGCGCGCAACGATCTCTCCATTGAAGAAGAACACCCGTACCAGCTCTCCCGCAACCACTGCGAGATCGACTACGAACACGGCCACTTCATCCTCCGTGATCGCGGCAGCAAGCTCGGCACCTGGGTGGATGGCACGCATGTCTGTGTCGATGCCGGCTGCATCACCAGCCCACTGAAGGCCGGTGAAAACAAGATCATCTTTGGCAACGCCGAAAGCCCGCACCACTACACGCTCACCATTGAGGAGCTGCAGTAAGCGTCCGCCTCACTTCCTCGGCGCGATAGCCGAAACCCGGGCCTTTAATCGTGCTCAAGTCCACAACACCGCCGCGGCGCTGGAACAAGCCGGGATGAATTTCCTGCTCCGGCAGTGACGCATCCGGATAAAACTGCATCGCATTGCATTCCACGCCCTGAATCGTGCCCGCATGCGCGGCGAGACGCACATGTGGGATCATGGCGAGCATAGGATTGGTCAAATCCTGCACCATGAGCGGCATGCCGTGCGCTTTGGCCCAGCAGAGACTCAGCAGCGCGCCAGTCTGTGTTTTGCAGGTCTTCAAGGCCACACCCGACCAGCCAAGACGGCGACCAAGACGCACAAATTCCCAGTCATGGGCGCTTTCATCGAGAAACAGTGGCTTGCGGGCCGAAACGCTGCGCACATCGATCTGATGGGCCTCAAGATCATACGGGAAGGGCTGCTCCACGTAGAGAGTGCGCGCATAAATCTCCGGCTCGTCACGCAGCAAACGGTCGAGGATGTCATTCACATAAGCCGGCTCCTTCACCGTGCAGTTGAAGTCCGCGCTGAACCACGTCACACCACCGGCCAGGCCGATGCGGCCCACGCGCTGCATGCGCTCAAAGTCCCAAGCGGCATCGGTGCCGCGCAACTTCACTTTGAGGCACTTCAAGCCATCGCGCTTGATCCAGTCCGCCAGCAGCAGCGGATGTGCGTCCTTCGGCTCCGTGCCGTTTAAATCGGCGGCCTCAAGCGCATCCACCCCGCCGACGAGATGCCAGACCGGGAGCTGCTTCGGTG
>JAYVIO010000422.1:0-2654 GCA_043770175.1 Verrucomicrobiales bacterium
ATTTCATCCATGAACCAACGCACAACACCGGGAAACACGAAGATGAGCGCGGTGCCAGCCACGGCTAACGCGAACTGCCACGCGGCGATGTGCCAGTGACCGTGTGCGAACGCGAACAGGCGGCGCAGTGCACAGCGATTGGTCATAGGCTCGGGCTTGTCGTCCATGGGAGTGACCTAGACGAGCCAGCGGGAGGCTTGATTCAACCGACGAGATGAACTTGTGGCATTGGGACGATGAATTTACCTCCACGTGCCAGGAAGTCGGTTTCGCGCTTGAGGAACTCGGGCATGAAATGCCAGGGCAGCACGAGGTAGTAGTCGGGTTTGGCGGCGCGGGATTCCTCCTCGGAGATGATCTTGATCTGCGTGCCGATGGTGTAGCTGCCCCATTTGACGGGATTGCGATCCGCGATGGCAGAAACGAGGTCGGGCGTGACGTTGCAGAATTGCAGCGTGGTGCTGCCTTTGGTGGAGGCACCGTAACCGTGGACAACTTTGCCTTCGGCCTTGGCTTTCTTGAGAAAGGCGGTGAGGTCGGTGCGGATGCGCTCGATGTTGTCGCGGAAGACGGCGTAGGGCGCGTCGCTGTCGATCGCCATTTCAAACTCGCGGATGCGCAGATCCTGCACGCGCGTAGCGGCTTCTGCGGAAGGTTTCACCTGGCCGGCATTGGCGACGACGAGGCGGAAGCTGCCGCCGTTCACGTCGTTGAGATGCACGTCGATGACTTCGAGGCCGTGGTCGCCGAAGAGGCGCTCCAGCACGGCGAGCGAGTAGTATTCAAGGTGCTCGTGGCAGATGGTGTCGAAGCTGTTGATGTCGAGCATCGCGGGCAGGTAGCTCTGCTCAAGAATCCAGATGCCGTCGGCGGCGAGTACGTCAGCGATGTCCTGCACAAAGGCGTGCGGGTTCTCCAGGTCGTAAAACATGGAGATGCTGGTGACGACGCGGGCTTTTTCGGTGGCATGAACGCTCTTGAAGGCGCGTGCGGTGAAGAAATCGTTCACGATTTGGAAGCCTTTGGCACGGGCTTTGAGAGCGACATCAGAGGGATCGATGCCGATGTGACGAAGGCCCTGGGTCTTGTAGCTGGAGAGGAGCGTTCCGTCGTTGCAACCGATGTCGAGCACGATGTCCTTGGCCTTGAGGGTGACGGTCTGCTCAACGAGCTGGGTGATACCCGTGAGGTTGTCGATCATCGACTGGTTGATGCCCGACTCGTAGTAATAGCGATGGTAGAGCACCTTCGGCGGCACGGAATGGCGCATCTGCACGAGACCGCAGGCGTTTTCATCGATCGAAGGATCGCAGCGCACGAGATCGAGAGGAATCTTGCGTTTGATGAGCGCACTGCCATCGGCGCTGGCGAGAACGCCACCGATGAACTGGTCGCCGAGGCTGACGACAGGGGTGAGGCTGCGTGAACCGCAGATGCGGCATGTATTGCGGGTGATGAGGACGGGGCGGAAGGCCTGAATTGCCATCCGTTCAAATGGCATTGATGCACGGACGTGTCCAGCCGGAGTTGCTGGGCATCGGTCAGCTGCGTGCGGTGGCGCGGTTGTCGAGGAACCACTGGTAGGTGCTGGCGACACCAACGCGAAAATCTGTCCGCGCCTTCCAGCCGAGTTTTGCCAGGCGGCTGACATCGAGCAAGCGACGCGGATTGCCGTCCGGCTGTGTGGTGTCCCAGCAAATATCGCCTTTGTAGCCGGTGATTTCACGGATGATCTCCGCCGCATCACGAATACTGATTTCGCTGCCGGTGCCGATGTTGATGATATCGCCGCTGCTGTAGTTTTCCAACAGGAAGGCACAGGCGGAGGCGAGATCATCCACAAAGAGGAATTCGCGCGTGGGATTGCCGCTGCCCCAGAGTGTGACGGTGGGCGTGTTGTGCAGCTTGGCCTCATGGAAACGACGAATCAACGAGGGGAGGACGTGTGAGTGCTCAGGATCGAAATTGTCGAAAGAGCCGTAAAGATTGGCGGGCATGCCACAGATGAAATCGCTGCCATGCTGGTGGCGGTAGCCCTGGCAGAGCTTTATGCCGGCGATTTTCGCGACCCCGTAAGGCTCGTTGGTGCTTTCCATCGGTCCGGTGAGCAGGCTGTCCTCGCGAATGGGTATTTCAGCGCCTTTGGGATAGATGCAGGTGCTGCCGAGGAACAGCAGCTTCTTCACCTCGTAGCGATGCGCGGCGGAAAGGACGCTGTTTTGAATCTGCAGGTTGTTGAGCAGGAAATCGACCGGGTGCGTGTAACTGGCCTTGATGCCACCGACGGTGGCGGCAGCTAGAATCACCTGATCCGGCTTCTCTGCTGCAAAGAACGCATCCGTGGCGTGCTGATCGCGGAGATCGAGTTCTGCGCGTGTCCGTGCGACGATTTTCCATTCGGGCTTGTTCGCGTAGTGACGCAGCAATGCGCGACCGACGAGACCTTGATGACCGGAAATGAATAGTTTGCCGCCTGATGAAGACATGCATTGATGCCTAGCGGATGTGCCTGCGGTGTCCAGCACTGGTTCAACTTCATCTGTGTGCCATGATGAAGTGGCGACCCCTACGAGAATCGAACTCGTGTCGCATCCGTGAAAGGGATGTGTCCTAACCGCTAGACGAAGGGGTCTTTTTTACTCGGGTTGAGCGGG
>JAYVIO010000423.1:0-2651 GCA_043770175.1 Verrucomicrobiales bacterium
CATTGCGCGCTGGCACGCCCGCAGCCTCTACGGCCAGACCGGGACGGACCGCCATCTCAACCACTACAGCCACCCGCTCTACGAGCAGACCGCCGAGCATATGCGCAAAATGGTCACCTGCGAGCAGGAGCGGGTCAAAGCCGAGTGCGCCGAGCAATGCGGGCGCGGCATGGTGAACTTTAGAAAGGCGTTCAAGCGTGACCGCGATGGCCGGTTCGTCGGTGTGGTGGAGTTCCGCGTCTTTGCCGGCACGGTGAACATCGAGAAGATCCTGCATCACCTTGCCAGTGTGCTTGGCCTGTGTCGCCGCGCCTGCGAGGTGCAATGCCTCGGCGGGTTCGGCAAGAACAAGATCCAAGCCAAGCGCACCGCCACGGCCGCCGACGGCCTGCGGTTCCTGTGGGACTACCTTGGGTGGACCGGCAGTGCGCGGCCCGTCGCCCTTGGCCTCTTTGGCAAGCTGCACGCCGAGTTCCATCACTACCGCAAGCACGCGCAACGGCTCTGCCAGCAGTTCGATGAACGCTACCCCGACGCCAACCTTTAAGCCTTTGCCCGTGATATACGCAGACTGCGGATAGACGGGCCGAACCAAGAACAACGAACCTGAACCCAACTGAAACTGATATGTGTGTGATCCTTGTTTGTCCTGAAAACGTGCGCCCCAAAGCCGAGGTGCTGTATGCCTGCCATGATGCCAACCCGCACGGCGCGGGCGTGGCATGGCGTGAAAGTGGCCGGGTGCGCTGGGAGAAGAACCTGAGCACCGGTGAACTCGTCACCCTGCTCAAGAAGCTGGCGGGCGAAGTAGTCATCCACTTCCGCTGGGCCAGTGTGGGCGGAGTGGATGCGCGGCTCTGCCATCCCTTTCCCGTCACCCCGAAATCCTGCACCAGCCTCACTGGCATGGCCGAGACGGTGCTGTTCCACAATGGGACGTGGAGCGGTTATGAAGATGCGCTCAAGCGGCTGGCACAGCACCGCAAGGAGCCCATTCCCGCCGCACCGATGAGCGACACGCGGGCTGCGGCGCTGGTGGTCCACACTACCGGCCCGGAGTCGCTGCACAAGCTGCCGGGGCGCTGGGTGTGGATGAACGCTCATGCCACCCGCCTCTTCGGCCCATGGGAAGCGTGGGGCGGCATGCAGGTGAGCAACACGTTCTTTCTGCCACGCCTGCGGGCGGCGCAGGCACGCCGCAAGACCGCGCCGCCTGTGGATCACAGTCCCCGCCACCAGTCCTGCCTGTTTGCCGTCTGAATCTCAACCCAACCCATAACCCAACACTGATATGCGCCTGTTCAAACTCATTGCCAGCAAGTCTGGAAACGTGGTCTTCGATGACCGTATCGAGGCACCGTCGCCCAGGGAGGCCCGCGAGCAGATGAAAGCCCTGCTCGGCCTTCAATCATTAACCGGGGTGGTCTATGCGATCACCGAAATCCCCGTCGAGCTGATCCAGAGCATCGTCGATGCGCGGCTCGCCGAAGCCCTCCAGCGACTGCAACGCGGCCAGCCACCGGCCAGCGTGGAGCAGATGATCCGCCCCCTTGCGAGTGCGGCGGTCCGTGAACAACTCGCCAGCCTGCGCGAAGCCCGCATTGCACCGGATGATCCGCCGCCACCGTCGCAACGCTTTGATGCGTTCACACCCGCCGTTGATCAGATCATCGGCACGCCCACGCCCACGCCAAAGCCACGGCGCAAGCGCACCAGCGTGACCACCAACGGCACGCTGGTGGATTGGAAGGCGGTGAAGCGGTTGTATCGCCGCACTGGTTCCATCAAGCAGACAGCGGCGCAGTTTAAGCTGTCGATCAACTCCGTGAAGGCGCGCATTCGCCGGGAGGGCTGGAGCCATGAGTGAGCGTCTCACCATCACCAAGTATGGCTCGCGGTATTGGGCCGTGTGGCTCGACGGCGAGTTGCTGGCCGTCACGCTCTACAAGAAGGGCGCACGGGCCATCACGGTCGCGATTACGACACTCTCCACGCATTCCGGGAAGGAGGTCCATCATGGCATCCAAGTCGCGTGAACGTGCGCTCAAACCAGCGCCACTTGCACCATCACCAATGAACTGGCGGCCACGCACGGCGGATGATTTGATTGGCCAAGCCAAACGAGTGGCGCTGGCACAGGTGAGCAAAGCGCAGCGGCTCGCGGCTGATCCCAGCGCCACGATGAAGCTGCTGCTCTACGGCCCGCCGGGAGTGGGCAAGACCAGCGTGGTGGAGCTGGTGGCATTGCAGTTGGCCGGCACGCCGCTCTCCATCGAGGACTACAATGGGCGTGAGGTTACGGTGGACCTTGTGCGCGAGTGGATGCGGCAACTGCCGTATGGCAGTCTGTTCAGTTCATGGTCGGTCAAGATCGTCAATGAGCTGGATCGCTGTTCCCGTGAAGCGCAGGACTTGTTGCTCACCTATCTCGACCGATTGCCACCGGGGCGAGCGTTCCTCGGCACGAGCAACCTGCAATTGGACCTGCTCACCGAGCGGTTCCAGACGCGGTTCCAAGCCATCAAGCTGCTGCCGCCCACCACGGAGGAGCTGGCCGCGTTCCTGAGCACGCACTGGCCGGTGCCTGCATTCACGGCCTCACAAATCGCCGTGGGCAGCGGCGGCTGCGTCCGAGCTGCGCTCGCCGACCT
>JAYVIO010000424.1:0-21292 GCA_043770175.1 Verrucomicrobiales bacterium
GCATGTGCGGCACAGCGGAGTGATGCCACACCGCGCCCCAATCCGGCGCAGCGAGGAAGCCATCGACAATATACAGCGCCAGCGTGGCCGAGATCACCAGCAGCACACGCTCTACGCGATGAAATGATCCCAGCACCACCACGAGCGAGATCAGCACGCCTGCGACGGGTGCGCTGATCCACGATGGCATGCCCACCAGCCCACCCGCTGCGGAGATGCCGGCATACTCCGCGCAGATCGTGCCAAAGTTCGCAAACAGCAGCCCACCCACCGCAAAGTAGCCAGCGCCGCGTCCCCACTTTTCGCGGATGATGCCCACAAAGCCTTTGCCCGTCGCCGCACCGATGCGCACCGCCATCAGATGAAACTGCACCAGCAGCACCGTCGAGGCCGGGATGATCCACAGCAGCTTGTAACCAAAGTCCGCGCCCAGCACCGAATAGGTCGTGATGCCCGCCGGATCATCGTCTGAGAGCCCCGCCAGCAGCCCCGGCCCCAGCACCGCCAGAAACGCCACCCAGGCACCGCGTCCCGATTTCAGCATCCCGGCAAACCGCAGCCCGATTCCACGCTGGTGATGCGCCACCGCATGCGGCGGTGCATGCTTTTTACGCCGCTCCCGGGCGGCGTGCCGTGCCGCTTTAGACAGCATGGTCATCCCTCCTTGGGCTGGGTGGTCTGCTTTCAACGAGCCTGCACATGACCGAAGATATCGGCGTAAAAGACCGTGCTGTCAGGTGATTGATCGCGCCAGCCTTGCGAAGGAAGATGTCGTGTAGCACTCAAAACGGGACGGTTTGGTGTACTCAAAGCGGGACAAGATTCACAACGGTAGCAGGGCGAGAGCGTGAGTTTCTCAGCTATTCGCATTTTTCCTGGGGAGTTGATTTGAGTTTAGCGCATTGAGCCAGGGTTGATCGACTCACCGCTATGTGCCTTCGTGGCATTCGTCCCGCTTTGATCGCACCGCGACACCCTTTTCGGTTTGTGTTGGAAGATTCTGCCCGCGCAGCCACGACCAAGCCGGGATTTGGGGGCGAAGCGACGAATCGTCGCCCTCTCCTTAGTGTGCTTCAGTGCGCTCCGGCGTACGTTGTTCACGCTTTAGCGTGTCGAAAGGGCTGCACACGCTAAAGCGTGAACAACGTACCCAAGCCTCAGAGCTGCGGCGCTGCGATGCAGTCGGTGGTGATGAAGGCTGTGCCGCGAGCGCACGGGCAAAGTTGCTTTTCGCGATCAGCAGACACGGGACTGCGGAACTTAAAAGCGGAATGAATACTGCCGGTCAGGCAGTTCGGGAACCTCAGCCTAAATCTTCGGGCCAGGAACCGGAGCGAGATTTCTCCTTGGCAATGAAGGCAGGAGAGGCGTAACAGCCGATCTGCCGAAAAACAAAAAGGCAGCGCCGGAGCGCTGCCTTTGAGGGGGAAATTACGTCGAGTGACGAGTCTTACACCGTGCCAAAGATCGTCTTGCCGGTGCTCAGCAAGTCGTTGCAGGCTTCCTTCATGCGGTCGCAGAGGCCTTGCTCGCCCTTCTTGAGGTAGGAGCGGGGGTCGTAGGTCTTCTTGTCGCCGACTTCGCCGTCGATCTTGAGGACGCCGGCGTAGTTCTTCATCATGTGATCGACGATGGGGCGGGTGAAGGCGTACTGGGTGTCGGTGTCGATGTTCATCTTCACGACGCCGTAGCCGAGGGTCTCGCGGATCTCTTCGAGCAGAGAGCCGGAACCGCCGTGGAAGACGAGATCCATTTCGGCCTTGGCACCGTGTTTGGCGGTGACTGCGGCCTGACCGTCGCGCAGGATGGTGGGCTTGAGCTTCACGGCACCGGGCTTGTAAGAACCGTGGACGTTGCCAAAGGTGGCGGCGAACATGAAGCGGCCGATACCGTTGAGGGTTTCATACACTTCGACCATGTCTTCCGGCGTGGTGTAGAGCTTGTCGGCGGCGACACCGCTGGTGTCGTGGCCGTCTTCTTCACCACCGACGACGCCGGCTTCGACTTCGAGGATGATCTCGTGCTTCACGCATTCGGCGAGCAGGTCTTTGGAGAGACGCATGTTTTCGGCCAGCGGCAGCTCGGAGGCGTCGAGCATGTGGCTTTGGAAGAGATTGTTGAGGCCTGCGGCGCGGCGCTTGGCGGTCTCGGCGATGAGCGGCTTGAGGAAGCTGTCCACCTTCTTCGGCTGGCAGTGGTCGGTGTGGAGGCCGACGAGGATGTTGTACTTTTCCGCGAGGCGATGCGTGGCTTCAGCGAGGACGATGGCACCAAAGGCCTGATCCTTGAGCGCCGTGCCGGAGGCAAACTCGCCGCCGCCGGTGGAGACCTGGATGATGCCGTCCGATTTCGACTCCGCGAAGGCCTTCAAGGCACCGTTGATCGTGGTGATGGAGGTGACGTTGATCGCAGGATAAGCGTAACCGCCTTTCTGGGCGGCATCGAGCATGGCACGGTATTGGGCGGGGGTGGCAACGGGCATCTTATAGAGTGGGTTTGGGAGTTGAGCGCCGAAGGGGAGCAAGAATCAGGCCGGGTGCAAGGATCGCTTCGCTGGCAAGGAGCGAAGGGCTAAGAGCACAGGGCGCAGAGCAGCGTCCAAGACTCCACATCGCAGAGTTCACGGCATGACAAGGCCTGAGTGCCCTCCGAACTCTTTGCCCTTTGCCCTTTGCCCTTTGCCCTTTGCCCTTTGCCCTTTGCCCTTCGCTTCCGCTGCACTCGACGGTTGACGCCGAACCTTTAACGTCCATTAACTAGCACCCCCTTTTCCCGTCATGCCGCCTCTTGAATCTTTCCTTTCGCCCGGCCTGCAGTATGGCCTGGAACATAGCAACCTGACTTGCTGGATTATCTGCGGCATCCTCGCGCTGCTGTCGATCACGAGCTGGGCGGTGATCCTGAGCAAGCACTTCCTGCTCTCCCGCGTGCATCGTGCGAATCTGTCCTTCGCACGCGTGTATCGTGAGAGCGGCCACCCGCTGGAGTTGTTCCAAATGCGCGAGCACCACGAGTTCTCGTCTTACTATCACATCTACCATGCCGCCTGCCGTGAGATCTCGTGGTATCTGCTGGGCGAAGACGAACCGGGTGCGACCTTTGCCGCACGGTTGCAGGGCGCGGGCCGCATCACCCCTTCACAAATGAACGCGGTGCAGACGGCAATGGAGCGCAGCGTGGCCGAGGCGGCCCTACGGCTCGAAGCCCGCATGAGCGTCGTGGCCACGGCGTTGAGCGCGGCACCGTTTCTCGGCCTGCTCGGCACCGTGTGGGGTATTCTGGATGCTTTCAGCACCATGACGACCGCCGGCAGCACTGCCGACCTCGCGGCGCTGGCACCGGGCATCACCACGGCGCTCGTCACCACGGTGTTGGGCCTGCTGGTGGCGATCCCGAGCATGATCTGCTACAACGCCCTGGTGAACCGCATCCGCGGCATGGTGGTGCGGCTCGACAACTTCGCCAGTGAGCTGAGCGCCGGCTTTGACCGCACCTTTGTGGATCATCGTTTCAGCACGGAAGTCCTGCCGAGCATGAGCGCCCTCGGCAGCCCGTCCATGCCCGCCTTCACCGGCACCAGCTCCTCCCCGCTGCCTGCGGCAATGCACGCAGCTCACATCCGCGCATGAAACGCCATTCGAACCGTCATCAGCTCCGCCTCATCACCGAGATCAGCATCACACCGCTGCTTGATCTGGTGCTGGTGCTGCTGTTCGTGTTCCTGCTGGCCGCGCCCTTGCTGAAGGCGGACAAATCACCGCCGTCAGCCGCGCCTCCGCAGACCGTGGCAAACCTGCCCGCGCCGGCGGAAACCATGCGGCTGGTGGTGCACCGTGACCAGTCCGTCACACTCAACGGCGCCATGCTCGCGCGCGCCGATCTGCCCGTGTCGTTGAAACAGCTTGCCGAGCGCCGGCATGGCCTTGGGATTGAAGTGCGGATTCATCGCGATCTACCGGTGCAGCAGCTCGTGGAAACGATGCGCCTGCTCGAAACGGCGGGCATCCAGAAGACCGCCGTCACGACGCATGCTGACGAACCTTGATTCACGATGAAACGCAGCCGCCCCACCACGCTGGAGCCGATCTCGGCGGCGATGTTTGTCATCATCTCGCTGCATTTCGCCGCCGCCTTTGGCGTTTGGTGGTGGTGGCAGGAGAAGCATGCCGGCCAGCGCCATAATGCGGAAACACGGCTGTTCTGGATGAATCCCAGTGATTTTAAAGCGCTGGCACCGCCCACCGTTGCGCCGGTGGCCAAACCTGCAACCGCAACACCCAAGGCAGCCAAGATCACAGCCGCCGAACCCAGGAAAACGAACGACCCACCCGTGCAGAAGGCCACGCTGGTCGCCGCACCGCCGCAGCAGCATCAGATGGTGCCGGTGCAGAACGAAACGGGCACACCGCTGTTTGCCGCCGCCACATCCGTGACAAAACCGGCCGCCAACCGCAGCATCACGCTGCGGCGTGCGCCGGAAAAACGCGCTGGTGGCGGGGCCTATGGCTCCCCTGCCCCACCCATGTCCAGTCCGACGCTGATGGACATTGCACGCCTTAACACGCTACGCCCGCCACCCGTGCCCATCCCCGGACAAGACACGGCGGTGGTAGAAGAGGTGAATCTGGACGCCGTCGATACAGCGGTGAACTCCGAGTTTCTGGCCGGCTGGACCGCGCCGCCCATCGATGCCGTGCCCGCCGCCCAGCGCGAGGCGCGGCTGAACATCTCCATTGGCAAGGATGGCACACTGCTGAAGGCGCAGATGAGCAAGTTCTCCGGTTCCCATGTGCTGGATCAGTCCATTCTTCAAGCCGCCTCCCGGGTGAAGAAAATTTCCGCAGCGCTCCCTTCAAATTTCACCAAAGACAGCTACGATCTGGAACTGAACTTTCTCCTGCTGCCCTGAAACCACGTATGAACACCCGCGCGCTGCTTCTCACCCTGGCCATCGCCATCTGCCATGGCACCCGGGCAGATGCCGGTGCCATGGACAAACTGCGCGGCTGGGTCGGCCTCGGCGCCAAAGCAAAAATCGAGGAAGCGAAGAAGACCATGCCGCGCATCCGCATCGGCACCTTCACCGGCGGCATGGCCGCCAGCGCGCAGGACGCCTTGCGCAAGGAATTGCTCGCCTCGCGCGAGTTTTTCGTCGCCGGAGCCGATGAGAATGTGGATTTTTCCATCGAGGGCACTTCCGTCGGCGGACGCGTCACCGGCAGGCTGCGTGATGCCAAGGGCAAAGAACTCTTTCAGCGCAGCTACGCCGCTCCGGGGCTCGATGAAAATCTCAAGGCGCTCACTGATGATGTGATCTACACCATCACCGGCAGGCCCGGCCTCGCCACCAGCCGCATTGTCTTTGTGAGTGATAAATCCGGCCGCAGCCAGATTTATGTCTGCGATGCCGAAGGCGGTGATGTGCATCAGGTCACGCATGACAAGTTCGGCGCGGTGTCCCCTTCGCTCGCGCCCGATTCCTCCATGGTGGCTTTTACCAGCTACCGCACCGGCTTTCCTATCATTCGGCTGCTCGATCTCAATGTCGGCTGGGAGCGTGGCGTCACCGACACGCCCGGCAGCAGTTTCGGCTCGGCATTTTCACCTGACGGCACACATCTCGCCGCCGTGATGAGTTTCATCGGCAATCCCGAAATCTTTGTCAGCGATCTCGGTTCAAACACCGCCGCATGCGTGAGCGACTCCATCGGCGCGCCTGCCAGTCCGTCCTGGCATCCCGATGGCAAACACATCGTCTTCTCCAATGATGATGGTGACGGCCCCAAGCTGTTCGTCGTCGAAATACCGCAGAAAGAAGGTGAATCCTCCCGGCTGTTTCGCTGGCGCACTGGCTACCACTTCTGCACGGACCCCGAATGGTCGCCCGATGGCCGGAGCATCCTCTTCACCACGCGCAAAGGCGGCGAGTGGGCCGTCGCCATCAAGCCTTATCCCAACGGCGGCGCGCGTATTCTGCAGGCCGGTGGTGCGCAGCATCCATCTTGGAGCCCGAACGGACATTTCATCACCTACGTCCAGCATGGCGAACTCTTCGTGCAGGATCTCCGCAGCGGCAACCGCCGCTCACTTCTGCGCGGCTTTGGCCGCATCTCCGAACCTCGCTGGATGAGATAGAATATGACTAATGACGAAATCAGCATGACGAATTTCCGATCAGTCTTTGCCCCTCGCGCGACTGCCTCATCCACTTTCGTCATTCTCTGCTTCCTCACCTCCTGCGGCAGCATTCCCATGCCCTCCTTCCTGCGGAATCCGGCCGCCGAAGCTGTCGTCTATGCCCTTGGTCCGCGGGATGGTTTTACTTCTCCTTTGAGCAGCAGTCTCAAACCCGCCTGCCAGGCGCTGGTATTTGACGACGATGGCTTCCGACTCACCGAAACGCATGAGCACGCCGTTCGCAGCGTGGCGAAGGAAATGCTGCCAGACAAAAAAAGCCGTCTCCTCATCGCTGGTTACGCGCCACCGAGTCTGCCAGAAGACCACGCCCGCGCCCTGTCTGATCGTCGTGCTCTCGCCGTGCGTCAGCGCCTCATCGAACTCGGCCTTGAAGCCGCCAACCTGCAGACCGTGGGTTTCGGCAACGATTTCTCCCCCAGCGGCCCGTCATCCGGCGTGGTGGTCATCTACCGGCAGTGATTGCCGTCGTTCGTCCTTTTTCATGTCTCCCGAACCCATCAGCCAACACATCTCCGTTTGGGGCGAAGGCCCGCTCTGGCATAACGACCGCCTGCTCTACGTCGATATTGAAGCGCACAAAATCATCGCTTTCACGCCAGGCAGTGGTGAAGAGAAAATCTGGGACGTCGGCCAGCGTGTCGGCACCGTGGTGCCGCGTGCGAGCGGCGGACTCGTCTGGGCTGGTGACGATGGCTTCTTCTTCCTCGACGAAGCCACCGGCCTTAGCACCGCCATCGCCGATCCTGAGCCGAATCTGCCTGACAACCGCTTCAACGACGGCAAATGCGATCCTGCGGGCCGTCTGTGGGCCGGCACCATCTGCTTGAAAAAACGCGCCGACGCCGCGCTCTACTGCCTGCACACGGATCTCCGTGTCGAAAAGAAATTCGCCCCCGTCACCAACTCCAACGGCATCATCTGGAGCCGTGACACGCGCACGCTGTATTACATCGACACGCCCAGCAAAAAAGTCCGCGCCTTCGACTTCGACAACGCCGCCGGTGTCATCAGCAACGAGCGGGTGATCTGGGACACCAGCGCCGATCCCTCCTCCCCCGACGGCATGACCATCGACAGCGAGGATCGTCTCTGGATCGCCTTCTGCCACGGTGCAAAAGTTGTCTGCTTCGATCCCGCCACGAAGAAGATCGAAGCGCAGATTGATTTCCCCTGCATCGAAACCACCGCCTGCGCCTTCGGCGGTCCTGATCTCCGCGATCTCTATATCACCACCGGCCTCAAGCCCGACAATGATGAACCTCTCGCCGGTCGCCTCTTCGTCTGCCGTCCCGGTGCCAAAGGTGTGCCCGCGTTCACGTTTGGCGCGTAATAAAGCGCTGCATGACCACCGATAAAACCAGCCAGCTCGCAGCACGCGTGCAGGGCATCTCGAAAAGTTTCGGGGATGGTGGCTCACGGCTGCAGGTGTTAAAAAAGATCAATCTCGAGGTGCGGCAAGGCGACATCACGATGCTCGTTGGACCGTCAGGCTGCGGCAAAACCACACTGATCAGCATCATCGCTGGCACCTTGGCGGCAGATGAAGGCGAATTGAATGTCTTCGGCCATGATCTGCGCAGGATGAGCACCGCCGCGATCACGAAATTCCGTGCTCATCACATCGGCTTCATCTTCCAGGCCTTCAATTTGATCCCGACGCTCACTTGTGCGGAGAACGTCAGCGTGCCATTGCTGATTCAAGGCCTGGCGGCATCCAAAGCGGAGAAACGTGCGCGCGAAGTGCTGGCACAGGTGGGGATGGGCGATTTCGTGAAGCGCCGTCCATCACAGCTCTCCGGTGGTCAGCAGCAGCGCGTCGCCATTGCGCGTGCGCTGGTGCATGAACCGAAACTCATCATCTGCGATGAACCCACCGCAGCTCTGGATGCAAAAAACGGCCATGTGGTGATGGAACTGTTCGAAAGCGTCGCCCGTGGCAGTGATCGCGCCGTGCTCATCGTCACGCATGACAACCGCATCTTCCATCACGCCAACCGCATCGCCAGCATGGATGACGGCAGGATCATCGATGTGCATGATGTGGATGCAGAGCATCCCGTGCCGAGCGGATTGCTGCATGGCGCGGCACTGTGAAATGACGAACCCGTCCGGTTCGTCCTCGTCCTCGTTCTCCTACTCGTCCTCGATCATGGCGTGTCGCAAGATGCCCCTGCGTTCGAGCCGTTTGCAGGCTGCTTTGCGATGGCTCGGACGGTTTGGGATGTGGCGTGAGCGATAGAATCGAGGACGAGAACGAGTAGGAGCACGAGGACGAGTTTAAGGCACGATCTCCACCGGCGTGCCCACCGCGACCTGCTGGAAGAATTTCTCCGCCATGTGCCCTGGCAGACGAATGCAGCCGTGGGACGCCGCATAGCCGGGCAGGAAACCTTGGTGCATGCCGACGCCGCCATAGACGCGCATGAAGTAGTACATCTTCGCGCCTTCAAAGCGCGTGCCCGGCGGGCGCGGGTCTTTGCGGTTGTCGATGTTCTGCATGATCACATTGCCGTAGGCGTCCTCGTAATCGCCATAGATGGAGGATTTGTGGCCGATGTCCTTTTCCATGATGTGATAGCTGCCCGGGCGGGTGTTGAAACCTTCGGAACCGGAGGAAATCGGCGACCCACCGGCGAGCTGGCCGTCCTTGAAGAGATACACCCGCTGCTGGCCTAGACTGATGAGGATGCTGGGCCTGCCATACATCTGATCGGCATACCAGAAGGAGCCGTCACCCGGTCGAAACAATCCTTTCACCTGTGCCCACATGCGGCGCGAAGCCTGAGGAATGTCATAGTTGACGAACTTGTGGCCGTAGCGAAAGCCGTTGCTGCTGACGGTTTTTACTGTGCTGCAACTGCTCAGCAGCATCGCGAGAAGAAGGAGGCGTGGAACCATGCGTGAGCATTTGGTGGCGCACGGTTCGATGTTCAAGGAACAAATCAGGCCACCACATCTTTCCGCCATAGCCTGCCTGAAATGCATATCGCCATGGGCCAACGTCTCTAAAGAACCAAGCAGTCGCCTCCCTTCTATTCTCCGCGTTTTCTTCTAACTTTACCCCATCGGCCTTCCCCGGTTGCAGCCGCGGATTATTCTTTCTTCAGCGCCGCTTCAATTTCCTCTCGCGCTTGTCTGGCCTCCAGCGAAAACCGGTGCTTGCTTCCCAGCGTCTTCGTCATGCCTTTCTCCGCCTGCTGCGCGAAATCCAACGCCTCCAGCAGTTTGTTCTGGGCCTTGAGACAAATCGCCAGATCAAGATAGCTTTGGAACACATCGGGATGCTCTGCACCCAGCACATGCTCGCGGAGAACCAGCACGGCTCGGTGCTCCACCTCGGCCTCGGCATGCAGGCCTTGGTTATCCAGTGCAGCAGCCAGATTTATCCGGCTGGGCAAGCTGTCGGGACGCTCCGTTTCCAGCACCTGCTTTTCTGCGGCGATGCGCTTGCGGTACTGCTCCTCACTCTCAACATATTTGCCTTGGGCAAGCCGCAGCTCGGAGATCTGGCGACGGATGCGTAATGTATAGCCGTCCTCGGCACCCTGCAGGACTCGGCAGGTGTTAAACACGGTCTGCAGATGCTCTTCGGCCTCGGCGTTTTTGCCCTGCAAGCGCTGCACAGCCGCCAACTGCTCATGGATCCTCAGGACATCAAGCTTTCGGGTGTCCCCTTCACGCTGATAGAAGAGCAACGCGGCGCACCATTCTTTTTCTGCCTCGGCATGCTTGCCTTGACCCTGCAGCACATACGCCAATTCCTTTCGGCAATAGGCAGTGGACAAATGCATCTCTCCATTTTTCTGCTGACGTAATTTTATCAAAGTGCGATATTCCTGCTCTGCCTTGGCATATTTGAGGCAGTTAGACAGCATTGCAGCCAAGCTGTGCAGGCAATTCAAGGTGTCCTCATGCACCATACCCTGCACGCGCTGGCGAACGGCCAGCAATTCACGCTGCTCTTTCTCTGCTTCGTCATTGCGCCTTTGGCATCTTATCGTCTCGATTAGCTGCCTCCAGCAGGCCAGGGTCTCCAGATGCTCCTTGCCCAGCAACCGCTGCTGGGTGTTCAGCAAAATGCGGTATTCCCTTTCGGACTCCCCATAGTTCCACCGGTAATAAAGCGCCTGGGCGAAAGTTTTTCGGTTGAGCATGGTGTCAGGATGTTCTGCACCCAGAAGGCATTCACGCAGTGTTAAAACCTCGCGATATTCATTCAGCGCAGCCTCATGCTTATCCTGTTTATACCATGTGTCGGCGATAGAGTAGCGGCAGTTCAAGGTCTGCGGATGTGCCTCCCCAAACAGCTTCTTGCATACAGACAGCAAAGCGAGTCCTTCCTTCTCCGCAGGATTAGTTCCCATTCGATCTGACATGTTGCTGAGATCTTTGATCCGGCGTTCTAGATCCTTTTTTTCTTCCTCCACCGTCAAGGGCGCGGGCTTTGGTTTGGGTTGGTCCTGCGCCTTTGGCGGCATGGATGATGGCACAGCCTCGGTAGTTACACTGGACGGCTGCTTCGGCAGTTTTACCTCAATTCGCTGACGCACCTGCGCGATTGATTTGGCAAACGGGTGATCAGCTTTCACCAACTTGCTAAAACCCTGCTCCCCCCGCTGGGCAAATGCCAGCGCCTCCTTGAATCTGCCTTGGCTTTCGAGACAGAGCGCCAGATTAAGGCAGATTCCGTACGTTTGGCTGTTTTCGACTCCAGCCTTTCGTTCGAGAATGGCGAGAACATCCCGACATTCCTTTTCAGCCTCAGTATGCTTGCTCTGTGCATTGAGGGCGGTGACCAGGTTGCTGCGGTTGGACAAAGCCCCAGGATGCTCAACCCCAAATGTCTTCTCCTGCACGGCGATCAACGCACGGAATTCCTGCTCCGCCTCGGCGTACTTGCGCAGTTCTTGCAGCGTATGGGCCAAATTCAACTGGCTGTTCATGGTAAGCGGATGTGCGGCACCCAGAACATGCAGGCGTGCCACGAGAATGGCGCGGCGCTCCTTTTCGACTTCAGCATGCTTGGCTTGAGCATATAGAGAGGTGGCAAAATCATCCCGACACTGCAGCGTTTCAGCGTGCTCCTCCCCGTATAACTTCTTGCAGATGGGCACGAGCAGGCGCAACTCCTTCTCTGCTTCAACAAACCTGCGTTCAGCTATTAATTTGCGGGCGTGTTCAAGATCACTTTTCAAGATTGCCAAGTCCCGCTGCAAAGAAACATCATTGTCAGTAAGCAGCCGTTGTGCCGGGGGGCTGACGGTGTTCTGTGCCGCTGCTTGCTGCTGCGGCGTTTGCTGCGCAATCACGCCTGCCAACGGTAACAGCAGGGCAACTGAGAGCACGAAAAAATGGGGCTGCGTTTGCGACATGACCACACCTAGCGTGACGGTTTGATCGTGACGGTGCAAGAAGAAACGGCCAAGAGGCACCAGGCTCGGGTGATATTATTTCACGAGGAAGTAAGCGCGGAAGGCGTCGAGGATTGGCTGCGTGGTGACATCCAGGCCGGTGGCTTCCTCGATCCATTGGGACTGCTCATTGAGCAGGTAGTTCTGGTAGGTTGCGGACGCAGGATCGGTGTCGCCGCTCCAGCGGCGGATGCGGGCGCCGACGGTGTGCGATTGCGCACCGGGAGCCAGCGGTAGCGCAAGCCCGGTGCCGATCAGACGTGTACCTGCGGCCTGCGGCAGTGCCAGCGCTGCGCTGCGCACTTCACCATGCAGGGTCAGCGCGACCGGCGTGGAGCGAACCTGCACCAGCATGCCTTCGTGCGGCGCTATGATGCGCGCCGAGGCATTGGCCAAGCTAGCGTCACCAGCGCGCACCCATTGTGCGCCCGTAGCGGCGGCACGCAGCCAGTAAATCTGGAAGCTGTTGGTCGTGCTATCGTAGAACATCACACGATCCGCGTCTTCCTCGGTGGCCGCAGCCTGCAGCACTGCCGCAGGCAGCAGCGTGCCGAGCGTCTGATGCGGACGGAGGCTGATGCGCGCTCCAAGCAGTGCCGCGTCCACGGCACCGCTGAGCGTGATGCTGCTGCCGCTGGTGCTGGTGATGTCGTAAGTGCGACCGGCGAGCGCGCCGTCGAGTGCTTCGATATAGTAGCTGGTGCCACTCTGCATGAGCGAACCCACGGCGTTGCCGCCGGTGTTGAGCGTGACGATGCTGCCACTGAAGCTGGCGACCTTGCCGCTGAAGATTGAGGCGCGTGCCAGCGGCATTGACAGGGTCTGACGTCCCACCGGCAATTCACGGCGTGCCCAGCTTTGCACCGGTGTGAACGCGCTGGCTTCCGCTGTGCCGTTGAGATCGGCGTCCAGCGTGACCTTGAGGCGCAGGAACGGCGCGGCATCCACACTGGGATAACGTAACGTTTGCGTCTGATTGGCATTCGTCGTCACCACTGGCGTGATGTTCAATGCGGTCCAGGCGGTGAGATCACCGCTGCCTTCCAGCGTGTAGCGCAGGTCCGCATGATCTCCCGCAGGACGGGTGACGATCGCGTCGATCGCGTCGATGGCGGCGTTGGTTTCGAGCACGAAGCGGGCGGCGTGCAGGCCGTGATCGGCGGCGGAACCCAGCGCGTATTCCATCAGGTTGCTCAGACCATCGAAGTCAGGGTCGTCATTCGGGTTGTTGAGGCCACCCATGCCGTTCTGCGTCTGCCATGCGGCAAAGCTGGATGGCGAAGCACTGCTGCCACTGAGATCGCGCCGCATGGTGCTGCCGCTTGGACCGCCAGGGGCTGTCACGAAGCCAAAATCGAGGGTCAGATCGGTGTCTGCATCGCTGCCATTGTCACTCGTCGCCAGGAAGCCAGTTTCTGCGGCTTCATCAACCGGCTCGGTGCCATACATGAGATCGAAACCGGCGGAGTTGATGCCAGTGACAGCAGGATCGGCGGCATCTATGCCATTTTCGCCAACATCATCATCGTCGCCATCGTCCGCACCGAAACTCGCGATCGAAACGTGGCTGTCGAGCGGGGCGAAAGCGGCAAATTGCGATGGCGGGATGTGAATGAAGTAAGACCCTTCGAGATAAGTAGTCAGCAGGAAGGAACCATCCGAGGCGGTGGTCGTCTCCATCACGGGCACGGACGATGGACTGGCAGGATCGTCTCCTGCGTTGTAGAGGCGCACCTGCACGCCCGGCACGCCGTAGTCGCTGACATCATAGACGCCGTTGACGTCCAAATCGCGGAAGACCAGGTTCCCGACAGACAGGGGATTGGGTTTGAACCCAAGGTCAATGGTGAGATCGCTGTTGGCATCATCGATGTCGTCTTCATAAGAAAGATAGCCGATTTCTGTATCTGCGTCCGTTGGCGCATTGTCGCGATCGAGGCTGAACACCGCTGTGCGTGCGCCATTGGTGAGCAGTGTGCCGTCTGTGTAGGCATTCTGGCCAACGTCGTCATCCCCTGCACTGCCGGTGGACAGTGATGGGCTGCGGTTGGCCAAAGCACCCGATGCCCCAAAGTTGCTGCTGGGAATACGGATGAAATAGGAGCCAGGTGCCACGCCGAAGCTGTAGCTGCCGCCGCTGAAGGTTAAAGTGCTGCCGACCGGTCCGGTGGCAGCCGGGTCGCTGGACCACAGTTCCACGGAGACACCATCAACGCCGTATTCCGTGTTCGGATCGAAAATGCCATCCCTGTTGGTGTCATGGAAAACGAGATTGCCGATGGCCATCTGTGGGACGAAGCCGAAATCGACGATCAAGTCGGAGCTTGCATCAAACGCGTCATCACTGCTGCCGAGATGACCGCTTTCCTGAATGCCGGTGGGAGATCCTGTCAGAGTGAGTTCAAACACGGCAGATTGAATGCCATTGATGGAGGATTGCCCTTCATCAATGCCATCTTCCCCGGAATTGTCGTCACCCGCCTGGATGCCCAACATGCTGGCCTGACCGTACAGCGGCATGCCAAAGGTGAACTGTGATGGCGGGATGCGCAGGAAATATCTGCCTGGGGTCAGTTCATCGAAGTGATACGAGCCATCGGTGGTGGTGGCCGTGGTGGCGAGCGGTGCGTCGAACGGGATCAGGCTGCCCTCGGTGTAGAGTTCGAGCGTGACACCATCCACACCTTCTCCGGAGTCTGCATGGCCATTGGCATTGGCATCGATGAACACCAGATTGCCGACGGCAGCGGGGTGGAAGAAGCCGAAATCGATGGTGAGGTCGGTGTTGTCGTCGTCCAGTTCGTCGCTGTAGGCATTGTAGCCGTATTCGCCGAACGAATCGGTCGGTTCCGTGTCCGGTGCGAGATTGAATGGCAGCGACACGATGCCGGTCGCGGCAGGATCAGCGGCGTCGTCACCGTTTTCATCCAGATTGTCATCGTAACCAAAGTCGCCGCCGCTGCCGGCGAAGGACCGCCATCCCTGCAGGGGCTTGCCCGCGCCGAACTCGGAGGCGGGGATGCAAACCTTGTAATCTCCCTCCGTCAGATTCGCGAAGAGGTAGCTGCCGTCATTGGCGGTGGTAGTGGTGGCCAGCGGACTGGCCGTGAGAGGATCTGCCGCTGCGGCGAACAACTGCACAACGACGCCTGCGGTGCCCTCCCCTTCATCGAAGGTGCCGTTGCCGTTGGCGTCGGTAAACACGAGGTTGCCTACGCCGACGGCGTTCGGATCGATGCTGACGAAGCCGAAATCGATGGTGAGATTGAAGTTGTCGTCGTCGAGGGCATCGATGTTGGCGAACAGGCCGGTCTCGCCGTTGGCGTTCGTCGGCTCCGCATCCACGGCGAGCGTGAACACCGCGCTGCTGATGCCATTGAGCGCCGGGAGCGCATCATCGATGCCGTTTTCGTTGCCATTGAGGTTGTCATCCAGGTCCAGGGCGATATTGCTGACACCCGGGGAGGATATCACGTCAGCCAGCGGTGCCCCCGATCCGAACTGCGAGGCCGGAATGTGCAGGATGTAGCTGCCCGCCGGTAATGTATCGAAGAAGTATTTACCACCACTGGAAGTGACGCGGCTGAAGATTGGAATGCTCAGACCGGGAGTTTGATTGCTGCGGTAGAGTTCCACCGTCACGCCGTCCACCCCCTCGTCCTCGTCAGCGTAGCCATTGGCATTGTTGTCGATGTAAACGAGATTGCCCACGCCCACTGGATTCTGGAAACCAAAATCCACCGTCAGATTGGCGGAGGCATCCATTTGATTGTCCGACTCATGCTCAAAGCCGGATTCGCCCGTTTCATCGGTCGGCTGGGCGCCCGCGAAGAGCGTGAGGATGGAGGATGAGATGCCATTGACCGCAGGATCGCCGTTGTTGATGCCGTCTTCGCCGACGTCATCATCGCCCACCAGTCCTTCGGGGATGCTGACCTTCTGATGCAGGGGGGCACCGCTCTGAAATTGCGAGGCGGGAATGTGAACGAAGTAGTTGCCCTCATAGATAGCTCCAAAATTGTAGCTTCCAGCGCTGTCGGTGGTGATGAATGACAGAGGTGCATCCACGCCTGGGATTTGAGTGTCCTGGTACAATTCGACGCGCACACCGGAAAGTCCTTCGCCCGCGTCAAAGGTCCCGTTCGAGTTGGCGTCGTGAAACACCAGATTGCCGATGCCCATCGAACGGAACAGGCCGATGTCGATGGTGAGATTGATGTTGAGGTCATCGAGATCGGAGGCGTTGTCGTAGCCGGTCTCGCCAGTGCCGTCGGTGGGGGCTGCGTCGCGAATGAGGTGGATCTGTCCGCTGCTGATGCCAGTGATCCAAGGCTGATTCGAGTCGAGCGAGTCCTCACCGGTGTCGTCATCGCCCGTGGAAACTCCAGGGACACTGAAGAGGCCGCGCAGTTCGCCCGAAGCTTCAAACTGAGGTGCGGGCAGGTGCAGGAAATAGCGGCCCTGCCAGAGATTGCTGAAGAAGAAGAGGCCGCCGTTGGCCGTGGTGGTGGTGGCAACCGGGTCCGTGACCCCGGGAGTGTCTCCCCAGCGATAGAGTTCGACCACGGCATCATCTCTGCCTTCACCAGCATCAAAACGGCTATTGTTGTTGGCATCGAAAAAGACCAGGTTGCCGATGCCCATCTCACCAATCTCGACGAAGCCGAAGTCCACGGTCATGTCACCGTTGGCATCCACGGTGAAGTCATCGAGTTCGCCGCCGCGCTGGTTTTCCACGCCACTGCCGCCATCGCCTACAGGCTCGGCACCGGGAGTGAGATTGATCAGTGGGCTGCGCACCACGGTGTTGGGTCCTGCTGGCTGGCGGCCGCTGTCATCGCCATCGATCCGGTCGTCGGCATTGGAACTGATCGGGCTGCTGTAGTTCATCAACTCCAAGGGCATGCCACTGCCAAAGTTGCTGGCCGCGACCTTCACCTGATAGAGACCCGGCGCCTGACCGGAGAAGTAGTAGTGGCCCGCGGCGTTCGTGAACGTCCAGCCAATGAGCGTTTCGGCCCCATCGGCGACGTTGTTGTTGCCATCATGCCAGAGTTCGACGCGAACACCGCCAATACCAGACTCACCGGGGTCCTGTTGACCGTCAGCGCTGTAGTCATGCCAGATGAGCGAACCGATGGAGACGCTGTTTGGCAGCGGGGCGAATGGACGGCCAATGGCGACATCACGCGGGCCGGACCAGATCTCGTCATTCGGTCCGGGCGGTGCCGGGATCGGGTCTTCAAAGATGCTCACCACGCCATTGGGCGCAGCGGCGATGTCCACGCGCACCAACGCACCGCTGGTGTAAGTGCCGCCGCCGACAGGCTTGCCCCAGCTATAACCTGCGATGTAAAGACAGTCTTGAGCAGGGTTGTACTCGATATCACGCATGTCCACCGGTCCCTGGCCAGCGCTGGCGATGGAGGCGATGAGCTGCGGAGCTCCGGGAGCCGCAGGATTCGTGAGATCGATGCTGAACACCTCACCGTCGGTGTTGTTCACGCCGTAGAGCACATTTTCATAGATATCGAAGCCGGTGAGCTGCGGGCTGGTGTCTCCTCCTACAGCAGCGGCCGCGATATCCACATCGGTGGCGATGACATTCATGAGGGCTCCCGTCGAGCTGTCGTAACGGCGGAGTTCGTGCGTGGCTCCGGCGTTGATGAGCACATAAAGATTGCCATCCGGACCAAAGTTCAGGTCTTCAATGCCGGCCTGGCTGATGAACGTGTAGGGCGCGGTTCCCATCGGCGCACCCGGCGTGTCGCCAAGCGGACCTTGGAACCGTACGATGCGATCTCCCGTGGTATCGACCACGTAGAAGTTTTTGTCCGGCCCGATGGCGAAGTGATGAATGGCAGTGATGCCGGCGGTGATGTTGTCGAGCGCGAGACCGAGATCCGTGCCGCTCTGGGAAATTTTGCGCAGGTTGCCCGCCACCGGATGTGCCACGTACCAGTTGCCATCGGGACCGAGTTCCATGTCATGCGGCACATCATCCGCATCCGCCGTGCCCTGACTGAGGCTGTTGCCGAACGGATGGATCAACGCGCCGTTGAACTGCCCCGTGCTGCCATGGAGAATGTGCAGACCGTCCGCCTGGCTGGCGGAGAGATAGATCGACGGCGCAGCCACGGGCATGAAGCCAAAATCGACCGTGTTGTCGGTGTAGTTCCCTGAACCGGCCGTCACCGCCATATCCATGATCCCGCTGTAAACCGCTCCGGCGCTGACCTGATAGCCGTCGTTGTTATTGTCTCCCCCGCCTTGAATGGTGACGGAACTGGAGAGGGCGTGCCCCGTTGGCGGCGCAGGAATGCGGATGTAAAGTTTTTCAGGAGGCAGGTCGGCAAACGAATACAGACCGCCACCGCTGGTCGTCGTCGTTTCCATCATCACATCATCACCGCCGCCGATGACGCCATCCGCACCGGCGTTCCAGATTTCCAGCAGCACGCCGTTCAAGCCGGTTTCACCGACATCAAGCAGACCATTGTCGTTGGTGTCCGACCAGACGATGTTGCCGAGGCGCACGCCGGCGAACAAACCAAAGTCCACGGTGAGGTCCGTGTCCGCATCACCGTCTTCGCTGACGGGTTCCTCATCAGATTCCAGTTGGACGACGGGGCCCGTGATCACCGTGCCGCGGCCACCGGGCTGTAGCGCCGCGTTGTTGTCGTTGTCGATCTCATTGTCGAGATTGACCGGCGCTCCACCACGGTAAAGCAGACCAGTGGGCAGCAGCACGCGCACGAAGTACCAGCCGGGGGTCTTGTCGGCAAATTCGTAGAGACCGTCGGCATCCGTGGTGATGTCGGCGCCGATCTGCACGTCTGCATCGGCGTCGGAACCACCGACGAGATGATCCGCGCCGGGATTCCAGAGCTGGACGGTGGCATTGGGCACACCGGGTTCACCCACATCACGCACGCCGTTGAAGTTGACATCGTCAAACACCAGGTTGCCGATGCCAAACCCCTTCACGGTCAGTGAAACACTCGCCGTGTTGGTGCAACCGTTCACATCCGTGGCACGCACGACGAAGTTAGTGACACCATAAACGGTGGACGTGCCGCTGAGCACACCGGCGGAGGACAGGGTGATGCCCGGAGGTGGTGAACCCGAGACCAGCGTCCAGGTGTAAGGCGCGGTGCCCTTGGTGGCGCTCAATGACTCCGAATAGGCAGTGTTGTAGTAGGCCTTGGGCATCGTGGCGGGTGTGATGGCGATCATGTTGCACACCACCACCAGGGCGTAGCTCTTGGTGGCTGCGCAGTTGTAGGCATCGAGCGCACGCGCCGTGAAATTGTAAGTGCCGGGAGCACCGGTGATCGTGCCAGAGAGCAAGCCGCCGCCGCTCAGCGTCAGACCCGCAGGCAGCGTGCCGGCACTGACGGTCCAGGTGTATGGCGTGGTGCCATTGCTGGCGGACAGCGTCGCGCTATAGGGCTCGTACTGCACCGCATTCGACAAGGACGCAGGCGTGATGGCGATCACCGGGCAGTTGAACACCCAAGTGTAGGCCTGTGACCCCGCACAACCATACGTGTCGGTGACGCGGACGGTGAAATTGTAGCTGCCTGCCGCAGTCGGCGTACCGCTGAGTAAACCACCGGTGGAAAGCGTGATGCCAGTCGGCAGCGTGCCAGACATGACGGCAAAGGTGCGTGGGGCGGTGCCGCCAGTGGCGGTCAGCGTCTGACTCACCGCCGTACCCACCGTGCCGTCGGCGAGGGTCGTCGGAGTGATGGAGATCGCCGGACAAACGGGCGTCTGAGTGTAAGCCTGTGTACCCGCGCAGCCGTTGGCATCCACCGCACGCAATGTGAAGCTGGCAGTGGTGGTGTTGGTGGCCGTGCCGCTGATCACACCGGTGCTGGCATTAAACGTCAACCCGCTCGGCAGGCTGCCGCTGGCAAGGCTCATCACATAGGGTGAGGCACCGCCCGAGGGTGTGACCGTCGTGCTGTAGGCCGTGCCAACAGTCGGTGCCGTCAGGGTCGGCGGATTCAGCGTGATGACCGGGCAGATCTGCAGGTTGAGCACGCGCGTGCCGGTGCAGCCAGCGGTGTCCGTGGCACGGATGGTGATGGAGGTGCCTGCGCCATTGCCCGCCGTCGGCGTGCCGCTGATTACACCGGTGCTGCTGTTCAAGCTCAGCCCCGCAGGCAGTGTCCCTGCGGTCACGGCATAGGTGTAGGGGCTGAGACCACCGGATGCGGTCATCGTCTGGCTGTAGGCCGTGCCGACAGCACCTGCCGGTAAAGTGGACGGCGAAACCGTCACCGTCGGACAACCGGGGGTGACCGTGTAGGAGCGGGTGCCCGTGCAACTGTTGGCATCCACTGCACTGACCGAGAACGTAGCTGCCTCAGTGCTGGTCGCCGTGCCGCTGATTTCCCCCGTGCTGCTGTTCAGGGACAGTCCCGCCGGCAGACTGCCGCTGGCGATGCTATAGACATACGGTGTGGCCCCGCCGCTGGCAGTCACCGTGGCGCTGTAGGGGCTGGCGATCGTTGGATTGCTCAGCGTCGTGGGGCTCAGGCTGACCACCGGACAGACCTTCAAGGTGTAAACGCGGGAGCCCGGACAGCCGGCACTGTCCGTCGCACGCACCGTGATCGACGTGCCCGCACCGTTACCGGTTGTGGGTGTGCCGCTCAGGATGCCGGCAGTGGAAAGTGTGAGGCCGTTGGGCAATGTGCCGGTACTCACCGCAAAGCTGTAGGGAGCAATGCCACCTGATGCACTCATGGTCTGGCTATAAGCCGTGCCAGCGGCACCAACCGGCAGCGTCGTCTGATCCACGACGACCACCGGACATGTCGGCGTGATCGTGTAGGCACGGGTGCCTGTGCAACCATAAATGTCTGCCGCCGCCACCGTGAAGGTGGCCGCCGCCGAACTGGTGGGCGTACCGCTGATCACGCCCGTGCCGCTGGTCAAGCTCAAGCCCGCTGGCAATGCGCCACTGAAGAGGGTAAAGCTGTGGGGAGCCGTGCCGCCCGTGGCCGTGAGGGTCTGGCTGTAAGCGGTGCCCACCGTGCCGTTGGGCAGAGATGCCGTCGTTACCGTGACGGCCGGACAGGTTGGCGTCACCGTGTAGGCACGGGTGCCGGGGCAGCCATTGGCATCCACCACACTCAAGGTGAAGCTGGCAGCAGTGACACTTGTGGTAACACCGCTGATTTCACCGGTGCTGGTGTTCAATGCAAGGCCATCGGGCAGGCTGCCGCTGGCAACACCAAAAACGTAAGGCGTGGCTCCACCACTGGCAGTGACCGTGCTGCTGTAGGCCGAGCCCACCGTCGGGTTGGTAAGTGTGGTGGGTGACAGCGTCGGCACCGGACAGACTTTCAGAGCAAGCGTTCGAGTACCCTGGCACCCAAATGCGCCCGTGGCCTGCACCGTGAACGTCGTTCCAGCGCCATTGCTGGCCACCGGCGTGCCGCTGATTACGCCGGTATTCGCGTCCAAGGTCAAACCCGTCGGCAACGTGCCGGAACTCACCGCAAAGGTAAACGGCGTCGCGCCGCCCGTGGCGCTCACGGTCTGGCTGTAAGCCACGCCCACAGTTGCCACCGCCAGCGTGGTTGGACTGACCGTTACTGGCGGGCAGGTGATCGTGGCGACGTAATCCTCCACCTCGCCATTACCACTGGCCCCGATGGAGCTGGCGG
>JAYVIO010000425.1:0-21264 GCA_043770175.1 Verrucomicrobiales bacterium
CTGCTGAAAGGAGGCGTCTAATGGACGAGCGACACGAAGAACTGGCCGCCTTGAATGCCCTTGGCATGCTGGAGAGCGATGAAAAGCGCGTGCTCAACGGTGCCAGCGTCGCGGACAAGGAACTGCGCGATCTTAGCGTGGAGCTGGAGCTGACGGCGGCGGAGCTGGCGTATCTCATTGCGCCGGTGGAACCGCCTGCGGACATGAAGCGGCGCATTCGCGCCAAGATGCGCTCTAGCGGGGTGAAAGGGGCCGGTTTATCACGTGGAGTCGTGCTAGGCGGCATCGGCTGGGCTTTGGCCGCAGCGCTGGCCGTGGCCTCGGTGTGGCTGTGGCAGGAGCGCGAGAAGCTGGTGCAGCAGGTCGCCGCAGTGAGCCGGGCCATGGCTCCGGTGGCTCCAACTGTTCCTGCGACTGCGACGACCGAGAAAAAAGAGACCCGCAACATTGAAGAGGAGCTGAAGAGCCTGCGGGGTGACTTTGAATCCAAGAAAACTGCATTGAGCGCGGAGATCGCAGAACTGAGCAAGCGTGAGACTGCTGCCAATGCGCGCATTGCACAGCTTGTCGCTGAGGCCGAGGCGCTGAAGCAGCAGGAGGCGCGGTCGCAATTGCAGATCGCCACGCTGCAAAGCGAGGTTTGGGAGTATCGTCGCAGCCAGATGATCGTCGTGTGGGATGCTTACAAGCGCCAGGGTGTGCTGCTGCTCGACAGAATGCCGCGCGTGGAAGCCGGCAAGGATTACCAGCTCTGGGTCGTCGATCCGAGCAAACCTGACCCGGTGAGCGCCGGCGTGGTGACGGTGGACGACAAAGGCGTCGCAAAGACGGCTTTCAAACCCATCGATGCTGTCGGCGAAACCGTGAAGTTCGCGCTCAGCGTGGAGAAAAAAGGCGGCGTGCCGAAGAATCAAGGCCCGATCGTGCTGGTGGGCCCGTGATCTTCCGATTTAGCGCCGACCGTGATTAAAATCGACCGGCTTTGAAATCGTGATCGCGCCTTGGTTGTCCTTGATCAGCGCATTCGTGCAGCTCGGATCCACGACGATGGTGGCGGGTTTGGTTTGGAAGGTGTTGCCGGTGAATTGAATGTCGTGGCCGTTCGGGGCGAAGGTCACAGCTTCATTCGGTGCGGAGTCGCCGAGGATGAAGATGTTGTCGCGAACGATGACAGGCCCATAGGTGGCTCCGGGGTCGTAAAGGGTGAAGTAAAGCTCGGGGAAAGTGCCGGGTTTCGCGGTTTGGAAGGCGATGCGGCCACGGCGCATGTCGGACTCGTTCTTCGTGGTGTTGTTGATGAAGACGTTGCCAGTCATGATGAAGTTCACGGACTGATTGATCCACGCGCCGCGTCCGCCATTGCGGAAGGTGTTGCCGGTCATCGTCACGTCCGTGCAGCTCTTCTCGACGCTGATCACGCGACTGCCGTTGGTGCCATCGACAAGATTGCCGGTGATGGTGGCATTCTGGCAGAACTCGGCCAAGAAGAACGCGCCCATGCGGCTGCCAAGAATTTGGTTGTTGGCGAAGGCGATGTTGCGGCACTTCTGAATATGCATCGTGTCGCCGATGGCGCTGAGCTGGCAGCCAGTGACACGCACATCCTTCGCGCCGGTGATGTCGAAGGCTCCTTTGCCGGGTCCGCTGCCCGTCGGGGCATAGGCAGAGAGGTAGGTCGCGCTGATGTTGAAGACGAGTTGGCCGCTGCCGTCGCTCTCGAAGCGAATCGGCTCGCCGTGCGGTTTGTCGGCGATCTTGATCGATGCAGGCGTAGATTCGACGACGAAGTATTGGCGGCCACGAACGAGGTTTTTCGACAAATTCGCGCCCATGAAGGTGATGGCCTCTTTTGGCTCATCGGTCTGGCTGATGGCGAGCGGGCGCTTTGTATTGTCGAACTTCACGAGATCGCCACTCATCGTCGCTTCGCGCATCAAATCGGTGCGGAAATACTTCTTCGCCCGCTCGACCTCCCAGGGCTCATAGGCCTCGGGGAAAGTCATGATCTGCCACAGGTAGCCGTAGTCCCACATGAACTTTCCGCTACGCAGCAGCGTGCAACTCTCGACGGCGACACGCTCGGCATAAGCGATGACTTCGCTTTCGCCTTTTGACAAGCCATGCACGCCGATCACCGCGGCTGCCATGCCGTCCGACTTCACATCGCGAAACAGGATGTCGTGCGTGCCGCTTTCTTTCGTCGTCGTGATCTCGATGCCCTTTGTGTTCGCATTCGGTTCCCACGAGTTTTCTTCCTGTGCCGGATCAAAGACATGGCCGATGAACTCCCCGCCATGCCACGTGAAGTGCGCGATGTTTTCACCGGCGAAGAGCACCACACGTGCTTTGTCAGGCAGCGTCTCCGGCAGGATGAAGCGCGCGCCGTAGGCCAAGACGGTCGTGTTTGAGGCTAGCGGCAACGGGTTGGTGCCATCGAGATGATAATCACCCGCCGGAATGGTCACGACGCCGCTTTTCGCGAGCAGGGCGGCTAGCTTCACCGAGTCATCGGCGAAGATGGTGGTGGTGAGCAGGAGGAGACCGAGGAGAGGCTTCATGCGAAGATCATAACGGCCCCCACCAGCCAAACTCCACGACAAAGAGTGTGCGGAATGCGTCAGGTGCGATTCGTCACGCGAGAATCTCCTTCACCACTTTCCCATGAACATCCGTGAGCCGGTAGTCGCGACCGCCATAGCGGAAGGTGAGTTGTTCGTGATCGAGGCCGAGCAAATGCAGCATCGTGGCGTGGAGGTCGTGGATGTGGACTTTGCCATCGACGGCGGCGACTCCGAGATCGTCGGTTGCGCCGTGGATGTGGCCACCTTTGACGCCGCCACCGGCCATCCACATGCTGTAGCCCTTATTGTTGTGCCCACGACCGTCCTGCGTGGCATCATCAGGCGTGCGGCCATACTCGCCGCCCCAGAGCACGAGCGTGTCTTCGAGCAGGCCGCGCTGATCGAGATCGTGGAGAAGGCCGGCGATGGGTTTGTCGATCTGGCCACAGTTCCGCGTCATGCCGCCTTGCAAGCCGCCGTGCAGATCCCACTCTTGATGGCTGATCTCGATGAAGCGCACGCCCGCTTCGGCAAATCGACGCGCCAGCAGGCACTGGCGGCCAAAGGTCTCTGTGGGGGCTTTGTCCGCGCCGTAGAGTTGCAGTGTTTCTTTGCTCTCGCCGCTGAGGTCCATCACGCGTGGCAGCTCGCCCTGCATGCGGAAAGCCAGCTCGTAGGATGAAATGATGCCCTCCACACGCGGATCACCGGTTTGGGCCAGCAGATCGCGATTCATTGACTGCAAAAGATCGAGCTGTCCGCGTTGCGCTGCATTTTCGAGACGCGGATTGGCGATGTTGCCGAGCTGGAGCTTGGCGCTGGGTTGGTTGGCATTGCCGAGCAGCGTGGCGGAGTTCGATGCAGGCAAAAACGCGCTGGAGTAGTAGCGCAGGCCACCGAGCGCGGTGAGCGGATTGATGCTGATGAAGCCCGGTAGGTTCGCGTTTTCCGAGCCGAGGCCATAAACCGTCCATGCGCCCATGGAGGGCCGCACGAACTGAAAACTGCCAGTGTGCAGCTGCTCCAGCGCCTGCGGATGGTTTTCGTTATCCGTGTGCATGCCACGCAGCACGCAAAGTTTGTCCGCATGCTTCGCCAGCTCGGGAAACAGCTCTACCATGTCGATGCCGCTCTGTCCGTGCTTGGCAAACTTCCAGCGCGAGCCGAGTAGCTTTGTGCCTTTGTTGCGTCCCGCCTCACCGTGCCTGCGCGTCAGTTCCGGCTTCGGATCAAAGGTCTCCATGTGCGACGGACCTCCGCGCATGCAGAGGAAGATCACGCGCTTGGCCTTGGCGGGGAAATGCGATGCGAGCTTGCTCTCAGCCGATGCCATATCGGCAAACGCGAGGTAACCAAAGCCTGCGGAGGCTTGCTGGAGGAGTTGGCGGCGGGTGGTCATGGGGTGGAAATGAAGAAGCTATGGCGGCAAAAAAATGGGCGGTAAAAGATGAAGAAGAGCCATTTTTTACCGCACATCTTTTTGCCGGAATCATCTGGCAACGCGGAACTCCGCGCTGGCGATGATGGTTTGGCAAAGGCTGGTCCATGCGGTCTCAGGGCCGCTCGTTTTCAGGTAGGCGAGAGCGCGGCTTTGCTCCGCAGATGTCGGAACGCGGAAGAAGGCGCGTTCGTAGAGGCGGTCGAGGCGCTTCGAGTCATCAGCGATTGTGGTGTCGCTGAGTAGTCGCGTGGCGGTGTGGCGGGCTTGTTCGAGCACCCAGGCGTTGTTCATCAAAAAGAGCGACTGCGCGGGCACGATGCTCTCCTCACGCTGAGCCATGGGCCGCTCGGGCGGGGCAAAATTGAAGAGCGGGAACATCTCCGGCAGGGTGCCGCGCACGATGGGCAGATACACACTGCGGTGATGATCCACAATGGCATCGGCGGTGAGGAAGGGCGTGAAGGTGAAAAGCTCCGCGTCCTTCTGCGGATGAAAGCGCTCCAGGAACTGCTTCTGCGGCGGATACGGATCAAGCTGACCGCTGAGCGCCAGGACGGAGTCGCGCAGCACTTCGACCTCCACGGGTCGTGGCGACATGCGCCAGAGCCAGATGTTGTCAGGATCACTCTGCGTTGCCTTCACGGACTGATCCGTGCTGCGCTGATACGCCTTCGACAGCACGATCTCGCGGATGAGCTGCTTCACGCTCCAGCCCTGCTCCATGAAGCGCACCGCGAGGTAATCGAGCAGCTCAGGATGGCTCGGCTTCGCACTATTCACACCAAAGTCATCCGGCGTGGTCACCAAAGCCCGACCAAAGAGCTTCTGCCACACGCGGTTCACCATCACGCGAGCGGTGAGCGGGTTGCCACGATGCGTAAGCCACTGCGCCAGCTCCAAGCGGCCGCTTTGCGTTTTCGCGGGCGGCTTGACTCCAGGCAGCGAAATCACCTGCAAAAACCCACGCGGCACCGTGTCGCCGAGAGTCGTCGTCTCACCACGAATGTGGATGCGGCAGTCCATGATCTCGCTGCGATCCCGCGCACCCATCGTCCAGGCTGGTTGGGGCGGTTGAGCGACCTTGAGCGATTCGACATCGGCTTCGAGTTTCTTGATCTTCACGTCCCAATCCGCGATTTGAGCCTCGATCGCTTTCAACTCAGCTTCGGCCTTTGTCTTGGCCTCACCGCTGGAGCTTTCCACGAGCCGCTTCGCGTCATTCACTCGCCTCCAAACGCCATAGCGCGAGCTGCGAGCCTGATTCATCGTGAGAATGTCGGCATCGAGCTTCGTGAAGTAAGCGAGAGCCGCAGGCGCAAGTTTTTGCGCCGCCTCATCGCCCAGCGGATGAAAGTCCGTGTGATGAAACATCGTCGCCTTGATGCCACGTGGCCCATGGCCGTAGAGCGGCTGCGTGCTGCGCAAAATGCCCGCGATGGCGTAGTAGTCCGCCGTCGGGATCGGATCAAACTTGTGGTCGTGACACCGCGCACAAGCCACCGAGAGACCCAGCACGCCGCGCCCGATCATCTCGATCTGCTCATCGACGACATCCATGTGAAAGAGGTCCTGCTTCACCTCCTCGAAAGCCTTGGCCCCGAGTGCGAGGAAGGCCGTGGCCGTCAGTTGCCCGTCTCGCTGCGCCGCGTCCTTCGCCGGCATCAAATCGCCCGCGATCTGCTCCTGGATGAACACATCGTATGGCTTGTCCGCATTCAACGACGCGATCACATAATCGCGGTAGCGCCATGCATGATAGTTCATGACATTGCGATCACGTCCGTTGCTGTCCGCGTAACGCGCGATGTCCAGCCAATGCCGCCCCCAGCGCTCACCGAAGTGCCTGCTTTGCAAAAGCGCATCCACCATTGCCGACACATCCGACTTATCGGCCATGTCCGTCGGCGGCAACCCCGTGAGATCCAGATACAGCCTCCGCACCAGCGCAGCACGGCTCGCCGCCGCATTCGGCACGAGCTTCTTCTCCGCAAGCTGCTTGTCGATCAAGCCATCAATGCCCGCACCAGGAACAACCTGCGGCGGAATCATCGCCCAAAGCTTCTTGCCCTCATCAAGGCTCAATCCTGCTCCAAAGACGGAGCTGCTCGCGAGAAGAAATAGTGTTAACCGGTGAAACATGAGTGGGAGATTACGCTCGGGGAACAAGCTGGCTTTCGATGCGGATGAATGCTTTCACGGCTTGGTTTCAGGTTGGAACCGCATCGAAAACAAGTCCGCGTCGCTGATCTCAAAGCGCAGGCGCACGGGTTTGCCGGCGTGGGCACTCACATCATCGCCGGCCTTCCATTTCACGATGCGTGAGACGTGATCGCCCCAGATTGGTTCGCAGTCTTCGAGCGTGAGGCCGGGAATGGGTTTGCCTGCGGTGTCCTGCAACTCTACGCGCACCTGACCGGCGGCACTGGTGGCGTAGTTGATCTCCAGTTGCCTGCCGGTGAAGGTGAATGGCTTGGTGATGAACTCGCCGACTGCGAGGGGTGCATTCACCGAGACAAACCCATCGAGCCGCAACGTGTAGCGCCGTCCGCCCGTGAGGAACATGGACAGCTCGGTGTCGCTCGTTTGATGGATGCCGATGGCGGCGTAGTTCGCGCGATTCAGCCAGCCGTCTTTGCTCAGGCCGGGGCGGATGAAGCTCTGCGTGAACTCGCGGTCGTAATGGTCGCCGCCGCGCGTGCTCATGAAGAGAATGTCCGTGGCCGCGCCGCGTTTGTCCATGAAGCGCGTGGGCATCGCGACGTAGATGTGCGGTGCGCGGAAGTAGGGCTGTGTGCAGGGTGTGTAGAGATGCTCACCGGGCAGGTTTGCCTGCATCTCGACGAGCGGCGTCCAGGTGATGAAATCCGTCGAGGTGGTGCGGGCGATGCCGCGGTAGCCTTTGATGAAGCGGCGGAAGTAACAGACGTAGCACTGCTCGCTGTCGCTCCAGAAGGCGTAGTTCTGCGAGTCGAAGTATTTGCCCCAGTCCTCGGGAATGACGGGCTCATCGCGCAGTCGCTTCCAATGAATGCCATCGGGCGAAACATACGCCTTCAGTCCACCGACACCGCGCTTTTCCCGCACCGCCGACTGATGCGGCTGAAACGCGATGCCTCCCAGCGCCTTGTATTTCTGCTCCGCAGGCACGCCCGGCTTCGTGTCGATGAACGGCGTGAAGTTGTGATTCACCGTGAACTCATTCATCAAGACGATGTTGCCCTCCGGGAACGACGGATGCTCGAACAAGCCCAGTTTCGGCCTCGTCCACGCGATGCCATCCTTGCTCTCCGCGTAGAGCGTGACCTCGCCATCGTGATAAGCCTCAATGCCGTGCGTCTTCCACGTCACCTTCGGATCCTTGTCGCCCCGGTAGTAAAACTGAAACTTATCCGCCGCCTTCAAGACCGTCGCGTAATGCCCGTTCGGTCGCGGTTCCTTCAGCGATTCGGCCAAGACAGGTTCGTGCAACTTCAGCGTGGTGTTCTTCATCTCGCCGACGAGCAGACGATCCACAAACAGCTCACGGCGTGAACCGATGGCGATGGGTTCTTCGGCGCGCAGGCAGGTGACGAGCAACAGGGTGATGAGAATGGCTTTCATGAGCGTGAGATTGGCGGGAATGAGGCAGTGAATCGAGCACGGTCAGCAGAAGCCAAGAGCGGAGAAAAAACATCCGCAGTCATTCGCTGCGACACATGTGGCTCACTCAGGCCTACTTCTTCTTCACCGGCGTACTTGGCAGCGAGGAGACATTCAGCGTGAAGGGCTTTGCGGGCTGCTTGCCGAGCAGTTGGAGATCAAACCATGCGACCATGCGTTCGGTGTCCTGCGGCATCTCCTGCCAGCCGCCGTGGCCGGCACCCTGGCGGATGACGAGTTCACACACGGCGCCGACTTCGTGGCAGCGTTTCAAAAAGCGCTCGGATTGCGTGATGGAGACCTGCGGATCGGCATCGCCATGGACGATGAAGATCGGCGGCTGGCCTTTGTGGACCCAGTAGATCGACGACAGCTCACGCCCGAGTGCTTCACGGCCTTCCAGGGTCGCTGCTTTGGGGCCAAACGCGGCGGCGTAGGCTTCGAGCTTGCCGATGCCAACGGCGTTGTCGCCGGGCTCGAACCAGTTCAGGTAATCGGTGGGTGGGTAGAAGCAGGCCACGGCATTTACGGCGCTGCTTTCGCGATCAATCGGGTCGGTAGCTTTCGGATCGCCCGGCCCGCCACGAGTCGCGAGCATGAGGCTAAGGTGTCCGCCCGCGCTGCTGCCGGTGACGCCGAGCTTCTGCGAGTCCACGCCATACGATGCGGCATTCGCACGAACAAAACGCACCGCGCGATTCAGATCCGCGACGATCTCCTCGACTTGAAACCGCGGCTGCGTGCCATGCACGACGACGAAGGTCGTGTAGCCCGCCTTCGGCCAGCCACCATCGCTGATGCCGTTGTGGTTCGATTTCCAGCCGCCACTCACGATTTTGATGATGCCGGCACCATTCGGCTTCTCCGGTTTGAAGATATCCAGCGTCAGCGCCACGCCGTCGTGCTTGGTGTAAATGACATCGCGGATGCGTTCCGGCTCCTGGCCCATGAGCGCGGTTGTGAACATAGCAAAGAGGGGGCACAAGCGGAGTCCGATGTATTTCATGGTCCGGTATTTTCGAGAGTTGTTGGTGCCATGCAGCAATGAATGTGTAAGCAATGGCCAAGCAGCATAAAGTTTCAAAAACTTAATAAAAAGGCGCAAAACGGCAACCAACGTCATCCCAATACCAACGGAATGCTTGGAGTTGATGACGCGGTGGGGCATGCCTGGCAGCGATGACTACGGCCACCAGTAAACCCGCGGGAATTGGGCTGGCGGTAAGGAGAAAAAAGCCTGGAGAAGCGGCAGGGCAAACAACAGTTGACGGGCTAGGGCCCAGGAAAGCCTCACAAACCTAAATAATCATTTAAAATTTGTATAAATTATGAATAATATGGTATTTGTTATTCAATCTAAACGCTCCATAAAGAAAAAACGATCAGCCCGTTCATGCTGCCAGCCGCAAAATCATCCAAAATTCAGTCCTTTACTCGACCCAGTGCTCCTCTTCTGAGAAGGGGCAAGGGGATAAAAGCTTGTGTTTCAAGGGTATTGGTGTGGCTGGTGATCGTTGGGTGCTTTCAGGCTCTGGAAACCGTGAAAGCAGCAACGCTGATTTGGACTGGAGGCGCTGGCGACGGCCTCATCAGCACGGCAGGAAATTGGAGCACGGCACTGGCACCAGTGGCGGGTGACACTCTGTCTTTTGCCGGTAGCACAGGGCTGGCGCCAAACCTGTCCAGTTCACTGGCGGTAGCCGGCATCACCTTCAACACGGGAGCGTCTGCTTTTACCCTGGGTGGCGTGGGAACTTACACAACGAACACGGGTGGGATCATCAACAGCAGCACCAGTACCCAGACGATCAACAATGCGATAACGCTGGGCGCCGCGCAAACATGGAGCGCCACCAGCGGTGCCCTGGTCTTCAACGGTAACATCAACAACAACGGTAAACTGCTGACCGTGGCCGGCGCGTTTGGCACCACGATCAACGGGATCATCAGCGGCACTGCCGGTTTGACGAAGTCCAGCACGAGCACCGGCACACTGACGATAAACGGTGCCAATACCTATTCGGGTGTGACCACCCTTTCAGGTGCCACGGGCACTGTCGCCATCGGCAACAATTTGGCATTCGGCACCGGCACCCTTACGCTGGGTGGTGCTAAAATCCAGACTGCAGGAGGAGCCCGCACAATCAGCAATGTTCTTTCCCTAACTACCAACACGACTTTTACCAACGCAGATGACCTGACGTTTACGGGCAATCTGGCATTGAGTGCCAACCGCACGCTGACCTTTAGTGGAGCCGGGACCGTGACCTTTGGCACAGGAATCATTTCAGGCACGAGAAGTGTGACCAAAGCTGGTACTGGAACGCTTAGCCTCAACGGCTCGAACACCTTCTCTGGTGGATTGATTGTCAACGCGGGTGCCGTGGTGTTGGGAGGCAACACCGCTGCAGGAACTGGCACCCTATCTCTTGGCACGGCGACAGTCCAGGCCGGCGGAGCGGCACGAACGCTGACCAACGCTGTCACACTCAAGGGAAATACCACGTTTAGCGGTGCCTATGGCCTGACCTTCACGGGTGCCACGGCAGTGGCGGCCACGCGCACGCTGAGTGTCTCCAACACGACGACTTTCAGCGGACTCATCAGCGGCGCAGGCGGTCTGTCGAAAAACGGCGCGGGCACTCTTACGTTAAGCGGCACTGCGGCAAACACCTTTTCCGGCAGCGTCGCGGTCAATGATGGCACGCTGGTCTTGAATAAGACTGCGGCACTCAATGCGTTTGCCGGCACGGTGTTGACCATTGGTGACAGCGCTGGGGCGGCCAATTCGGCCATGTTACAACTCAGCGCGGCAAACCAGATACCAAATACAACTGCCGTAACCATCAATCCTGACGGGCAGATGAATCTGCAGGGCCTCATTGATGCCATTGGCGCACTAACGATGACCGGCGGCAGCGTCACGGGCACCAGTCCATCACGGCTCGATCTGGGCGGTAACCTCACCGTGACACCAACCAGTTCGAACGTCGCCCAAATCAGCGCAAACGTCGGTCTCAACGCTGCGCGAACGTTCACGATTAACGATAATGCAGTTTCCACCGATAAAGACCTCACCCTTTCTGGCATCATTTCCACCGCTTTCGCGCTTACGAAGACCGGTGCCGGCACGCTTTCGCTGGAGGGAGCGAACACCTTCAGCGCTGGCGCGATCATTAATGCCGGCACGCTGGTGATGGAGAACGCTGCCGCCCTCGGCACCGCTGCGGCGAATCTCGGTGACACCAGCGGAACCAGCACCGCCAGCCTGCTCTTCGGCAACACCAGCGGACTCACCGTCACGAACGCAATCACGGTGCGGTCAGGCAGCAGCGGCGCGTTGACACTCGGTGGCATGAACACCACCGGAACCAATACTTTTAGTGGAGCCGTCACGCTCAACAAAGCAGCCACGGTGACGGCTGCGGCAGGTGGCGAAGTGGCTTTCAGCAACGTGATTTCCGGGGCTGGATTTGGCATCACCAAGACAGGTAATGGCACGCTTCGCCTCAGTGGCACCAATACCTACACGGGTCTGACAACCATCAACGCCGGCACACTCGCTTACGGCGCGAGCAACGTCATCGCCACGGGCGGCGTGACCATTGATGGCACGACGGCAGTGCTCGATCTCGGCGCGAATCGAACCGACACCGTGGGCCAGGTGATTCTCGACAATGGCGGGAGTATCACCGGCAGCGGCTCAGCCACCCTTAGCAGCACTGCTGCCTATGATTTGCGCAACGGCTCGGTGTCCGTCATTCTTAACGGCAGCGTGGCATTGTCGAAATCTACGAGCGCCACCGTCACCCTCGCTGCTGCCAACACCTACACCGGCTCCACCAGCGTCATTTTGGGCACGTTGCTGACAAATGCCGCCAACAGCATTCCCTCCACCTCGGCGGTCAGCGTCTCCAGCGGTGCGGCGCTGGACATCGGCAGCTACAATCAAACCGTCGGCTCCATTGCAGGTGCGGGCAGTGTCATTCTCGGCAGCGGCACGCTCGCATCGGGTGGTGACAATTCCTCCACCACTTTTTCCGGTTCGATCAGCGGCAACGGCGGCGTGACGAAAAATGGCACCGGCACGCTCACCCTCAGCGGCACCAGCACCTACACAGGTGCGACGACGGTCGCGGCCGGCATCTTGCGGCCGGGGGCCTCCGGCGGTGTCGGTTCCACCTCCGCTGTCACTGTTTCCAGTGGTGCAACGCTCGATCTCAACAGCTCCTCGGCAACTGTCGGCTCGGTTGCCGGTGCGGGCAGCGTCATCCTCGGCAGTGGCACGCTCACCACCGGCGGCAATCATTCTTCAACCACACATTCCGGTGTCATCAGCGGTACCGGCGGCGTGACAAAAAACGGCACTGGCACGATGTCGCTCACCGGCACGAACACATTCTCCGGGAGCGTGCTGATCAACGCCGGCACGCTGACTCTCTCTGGTGCGAGCGGTCGCGTCGCCAGCGCATCGGGCATCACCATCGGCAACAGCACCGTTCTAACTCTCGACAACAGTGCGGCGGAGCAAGCCGACCGCATTGGCAACAGTGCGGCGATCACGTTCGGCGGCGGCACGTTGAATTACATTTCCGACAGCAATGGCTCAACTGAAACTGTCGGTGCGCTGAATGCCTCCGGCGGGGCGTCAACCGTCAGCGTCGTTCACAACGGCACGGCTGGAAACAGCACCTCGCTGACTTTCAGTTCTCTCGGCACCATTGCTCCGGGAGCAACTGTGAACTTCTCTGCCACAGGCGGCACACTCGGGGCCACCTCGACGGGGCCTCATGTTTACATCACGGGTCAGGCACAGGGTCTCATCGGCGGTTGGGCCACGGTGGGCAGCGACTTCGCCGAATACTATCTCGACGGCGTGCGCGCTTTCAGCAGCTACTACACCGGCAGTTTGGGCATCAATATCCATGACGCCAGCAAGATCGTGCTGCTCAACAGCAGTTCACTTTCATCCGCGTACACGATGACGAATGCGGGCACCACGACTGATCTGGGATTGAGCCTCGCCGATCTCGCCACCGTCGATCTCGGCGCATCGTCCACGCGTACGCTTAATCTTGCCGGGGGCGGATTGATCAAAAGTACCGCGACCGCGACGACGATATCTGGATCTGGCCGCCTCACTGCCGGTGACACGACCAGCGGCACTCTTTCCGTCACGGTGGATGCCGGCAACACGCTGACGATATCGGCCAGCATCATTGACAACGCTGGCACCAACGGCATTTACGGCGACGCAGGCGATGGTGTGGTCGCCCTCACCAAAGCAGACGCAGGCATGCTGGTGCTCTCCGGCACAAACACCTTTAACGGCGATGTCTTCATCAACGGTGGAACACTCCAGATCGGTAATGAGTCCAGTCTGGGGGCCGTCGCCAAGAATCTGGTCTTTGGTGGTGGAACACTGCGCATCTCGACAGGATTCACCGCCGCGACGCAGAAAATCTTCACGGTTGGCTCTGACTTGATTGGCACTTTTGACATCGCCACTGGGGAAACCTTTCTGCTTGGCAATGCGAGCAATGTGCTGACGACCGGAAACGCCGCAGGCATTTTATACAAATCGGGCTCCGGCATCCTCGTTGTGCAGGGGGCCAACACTGGTTTCCTGGGCACGGCGCGGATCACCGCTGGGACCATAGAGATCCGCGATGCGCAATCACTCGGCACAGGCGCCACACGTGGTCGCATCACGCTGGATGGTGGCACGCTTCATCTCCGCAATGACTCGAGCACCAGTTTTTCCAATAACGTGACCGTCATCACCAGTTCGACGATTGATGTCGCACGATTGACCGGCTCCTCACCCGCAGTCACACACACTCTCGGCACACTATCAATCGGCACGCAGACACTCACGATCAGCGGCAGCAACGGCGCCGCGCTCACGACCGGCGCGGCTACGCTCACTGGCGGTGCGATCTTCAATCCGACGACAGCCGATGCGATGCTCGGCGCGATCTCCGGTGCCTTTGGTTTCACCAAAACCGGTGCAGGCACGCTGGTGCTCAATGGCACAGGCAGCTACACCGGCGCGACGGTCATCAATGCCGGGACGCTGCGCCTTGGCGTTGCCACAGGCGTTACTTCTAGCTCAGCGGTCACCGTCGCGACTGGCGCGGTGTTCGATTTGAACAATCTCAGCCCGACCATCGGCTCACTCGCCGGCGCAGGCAGTGTGACACTCGGCAGCGGCACGCTGACGGCTGGTGGTGATAATACCACGACCACCTTTTCCGGGGTTATCAGTGGCAGCGGTGGCCTGACAAAAAACGGATCGGGCACTTTCACGCTCAGCGGCGCCAACACCTACAATGGCGCGACCACGATCAACGCCGGGACGCTCAAGCTCGGCGTCGCGACCGGCATTCCATCGTCTTCCGCCCTCAGCGTCAGTGTCGCGAGCGGCGCGACTTTTAACCTCAACAATTTCGATGCCACCATCGGCTCGCTTGCCGGCGCGGGCGGCGTCACGCTCGGCAGCGGCACGCTCAGTGCCGGCGGTGACAATTCATCGAGCACATTCTCCGGCATCATTAGCGGCAGTGGCGGCTTCACGAAAAACGGCATTGGCATTTTCACGCTGAGCGGCACTAACACCTTTTCAGGCACGGCGAACATTAATGGTGGCGTCATTGTGGTGCAAAACTCCGCCGCGCTCGGCGGCACTGCAGGCGGTTCCGTCGTCGCATCGGGTGCGGAGTTGCGCATCGGGAGCGGCACCTCCATCGGTGCGGAGCCAATGACGTTGAGCGGGAGCGGCGCTTCGAGCGCGGGCGCCTTGCGCGTGATCAGCGGCACAGCATCGTGGTCCGGCGGTGTCACGCTCGCATCGTCGGCCACGATCGGCGCCGATGCGGGGCAGCTCACACTTGGCGGCACGATCAATCTTGGCGCGAACACACTCACCTTCACTGGAGCGGGGACCACGCAGAGCGACGGCATCATCAGCGGCAGCGGCGCCCTCGTAAAAAGTGGCACCGGCACGCTCAGACTCACGGCGGCAAACACCTTCACCGGCTCCACTACAATCACTGCCGGTGCGGTATTGGCACAGGATGACGCAGTATTTGGCGCGGCCGGCATGGGCGGCGTAAGTGTCATCGCCGGGGCGGCGATTCAACTCAACAACGTCGATGGCATCAACGTCGGCGACAAATTACTCACGCTAAACGGCGGCGGCATCAGCGGTGTAGGCGCGATCGACAGCATCGTTGGCAACCATTCATGGGCGGGCAATGTCGTGCTGGCCAGCGATACAACCATCGCCGTCGAGGCCGACAGCCTCGAGCTTTCCGGATCCATCAGCGAGTCCGGCGGTGTGCGTGCGTTGACAAAAATCGGCACTGGAACCCTCGTGTTCGGCGGCAACAATTCCTACACCGGCGCGACGGCCGTCAACGCGGGCACGTTGAAGATCGCTTCCTCCAATCGTATCGGTGACAGCTCGGCGGTGACTGTCGCCTCGGGCGCGATGTTGGATTTGAACGACGCCGATGAAACCATCGGCTCGCTCGCGGGCGCGGGCACGGTTGATTTCGGCACGCTCGTCACCGCGTCGCTCACGACCGGCGGCGACGGCACCAGCACCACATTTTCCGGCGTGCTTAGCGGCACCGGCGATCTCACCAAGACCGGCAGTGGCACCCTGACGCTGAGCGGCGCGAACACCTTCACCGGCACCGTATTCATCAATGCCGGCGTGCTCTCGATCAACGCCGACACGCGGCTCGGTGACAGCGCCAACGCGCTCGACTTTGGCGGCGGCACGCTGCGCCTGACCACCGCGATGACGCAGAGCCGCACGATCACACTGAGCACGGACGGTGCCATCGACACCGCTGGCGTGAACTCCACGATCAGCAGTGCGATGAGCGGGGACGGCTTTTTTGTAAAAGTTGGAGCCGGCACTCTCAGCCTCACCGCCGCCAACACCTACACCGGCGACACAACGGTGAGCGGCGGCACACTAAACATCGGCGCGAGCAGTTCGATCATGAGCTCCAATGTGAGCGTCATCACCGGAACGGTGCTCTCCGTCGCCAGCGGTGGCACGGTTGCCACCAGCACCGCCCTGACTGCCGACGGCACGGTGAACTTTAATAGCGCGGCGGTGACCATCGGTTCGCTCAGCGGCGCGAGCACCGGCCTCGTCACGCTCAACAGCACGAATCTCAGCGTGGGCAGCGGCACCTATGACGGCGTGATTCAAAACGGAGGAAGCTCCGGCAAAATCACCAAGACCGGTGCAGGCACGCTCACGCTCAACGGCACCAACACCTACACGGGGGGCACCATCATCAATGGCGGTGTGCTTGCGCTTGGAAGTTCGGGTGCCATTGGCACCACCGGCACCATTGCCTTCGGCGGCGGCACGCTGCGCTACAGCGCTGGCAATACCACCGACCACTCTGCACGCTTCAGCACTGCGGCGAGTCAGGCTTATAGCATCGACACTGGCGGCCAGAGTGTGACCCTCGCCACTCCGCTGACGAGTTCGGGAGGCAGCCTGAATAAATCCGGCGCCGGCACACTCAATCTCACCGCAGTCAACACTTACGCCGGCACCACAACCGTCAGCGCCGGCACGCTCAGCGTTGGCTCCAGTGGCGCCATCGCCAGCACCAATTTCAGTGTGATCACCGGGGCGGTCCTCACGGTGGCCAGCGGCGGCACCGTTGCCACCACCACCGCGCTCACCGCCGACGGCACCGTGAATTTCAACAGCGCCTCCGTGATCCTCGGTTCCCTCAGCGGTGCCAGCACCGGTGTTGTCTCTCTCAACACCACCACGCTCAGCGTCGGCAGTGGCACCTTTGCCGGGGTGGTTCAAAATGGAGCAGGTGCAGGCTCACTCACCAAAACCGGCGTCGGCACCCTCACGCTCAATGGTGCCAATACCTACACCGGTGCCACAACCGTCAGCGCTGGCACGTTGAGCGTTGGTTCCAGTGGTGCGATCGCCAGCACCAATTTCAGTGTGATCACCGGAGCTGTCCTCACGGTGGCCAGCGGCGGCAGCCTGTCCGCCACCACCGCTCTCACCGCCGACGGCACCGTGAATTTCAACAGCCCCTCCGTGGTTCTTAGTTCACTCAGTGGTGCCAGTACCGGCATCGTGGCGCTAAACAGCACCGCACTGAGCGTTGGCAGTGGCTCATTTGCTGGGGTGATTCAAAACGGTGCGGGTGCTGGATCAGTTATTAAGACTGGTGCTGGCACACTGACTCTGAGCGGAGTCAGCACCTACACTGGTGCCACCACCATCAGCGCTGGTAAGCTCGCCCTTACTGGCACCGGTACCATCGCCGCCAGCTCCCAAATTGTCATCGCCAGTGGTGCAACTTTCGACGTGAGTGGTCGCACCGGTGGTGCTTACACCTTTGGCGGCAACATTCTGGGTAGCGGCACCATCTTGGGCGACCTCACCACCAGCGGCACCATCGCTCCCGGCCTTCCTGGTGCAGAAACGGGCACCCTGACCACCGGTAAGCTCACCTTCACTCCTGTGGCCACCACGAATCTTCAGATCGGCGGTAAAACCGCAGGGCTGTTTGATCGCATCGTCTCCAGCGGCCAGCTAACCCTTGACGGCACCATCAATGTCACTTTCACCAATGGCATCACCGCCGGCAATCTCGCATTAAACGATAGTTTTGACCTGCTGGACTGGGCTTCGTTGATTTCCACCGGCTTCAATCTCAGCACCGACCTCGCACTGCCGGACATCAGCGCTGCCGGACTTGCCTGGAACCGCAGTTCGTTTCTCACGACAGGAAACGTTACCGTGGTCATCCCGGAACCCTCCCGGTTTTTCCTCATCCTCCTCGCCTTCTTGAGTCTCATTCTGCGCCGTCGTCGCCGCTCCATTTTTTCCGATTCCAGGCAGCTTGTTGTCACCCTCCAAACAAGCCGGCCTTCAGACCGTGATTCGATGCCATGAAGACGTCCTGACTCGGACACTCAGGATCATTTCCTCTGCATGCATGATCTTGTCCCACAACCCCTCACCACCTTCCGCGCCGCACCGGCCCGCCGCGTTTTGGAGTGCGGCTGCGGCACCCTGAAAGGGTACAGCTGCCGCTTTCGAACGTCTCGTGGTGTTCGTGAACTGCCCGGCCTGCGCAAAGCGGTAGCTGCGTTCGCCCCTCACTGCGCAACCGCAGTCCAAAGGATTTCTCCAATGATGCGAGCATCTTTGGAGTGCGGCTGTGGCACCCTGAAAGGGTACAGCTGCCGCTTTCGAGCGTCCGCTGGCCTTGCGCACGTTCTGCCACCCGGCGAAAGCGGTAGCTCCGCCTTTTCAGGGCTGCGCGACCGCACTCCAAAAGCCGCGCAGGGCAGACGCACGCGGCCACGCCTTTGGAGTGCGGCGGCGGCCCCTGCCAGGGTACATCTGCAGCTTTCGAGCGTCCGCTGGCCTTGCGCACGTTCGGCATGCCCCGCGTCAGCAAGAGGGGTGCCTTTGGATTTTAACGCCTCATCTGCGGAACCCCTGCATCAGCGTGCATTCACCGAACCTGCTGACGTGTGGCAGCGGGTGCGTCAAATTGCGCCACCGCCTTCACCACCGCCGCGCGAAACCCGGGCTTCACGACGCAGTTGAGGTGCCCGCCATCGGCGATCATTGTCACCGGCCAGTCCGTACGGATGCCAGCGCCGTCGTGACACCGGGCAGCATCCAGTTCATCGTCACAGATGAGCAATCAAGATTTCATGGCAGCAGAAAACAGCGCTGGTCGCGAAAAGTTACTTCGCTGGCCGCAGTCGTTTCGCCAGAAAGTCCCAGATATCCTTCGCGGCTTCGTCGGCGGGATGGCCGGGAAATTTGACGAAGCAGGTGGCACCGGCCTCGTGGGCGAGCTTTTGGAAGCCGAGCGCCCAGCGCGGGCTGTGCGTGTCGTAATTGGCCTTCGTGAACTCCTTTGGCTGCGTGAGGCCCCATTCGTTCTCGAAGAACATCGGTGCGGCGTCCTTGTGCTGCAGATAGTCAGGCGACCACTTCTTCAGGATTGGCAGCAGTTCATCGCGGCGAGTGAGAGATTCCTCAAACGAGCAGCCTAGCGCTGGCGCGCCCCATTTCACCTCGTGGACCCATTCCTGCATGCGCTTTGGGTCAAAGGTCGGCTGGCAGCGATACGCGGCCACGCAGGTCACGAGCGATGATTCGCGCTCCACGGGATCACTCGATGCCGCATTCGCGTAATCACGCGAGCAGCCGACGAATAGCGCCGGTTGTGCTCCTTGTGAGCCGCCGCCGGTGGCAAGGAACTTTGGATCGATGTTCCACCTGGCTGTATTATGCCGCACAAACTGCACGGCGCGGATGGCATCAAGCAGCACATATGAGATCGGCTCCTTTTCTTTCGCAGCGGTCGCGTCGTCCATCGTGCGCGTCTCCACGGCGATCATCGCGATGCCGTTCTGCTCGAAGAAGCCGAGATTCGCGGGATGTTTCGCCGGCTTCCAGATGCCGCCGAACCACAGCACGGCGGGAAACGGCGGCGTGCCCTTCTTGGGCAGGTAGATGTCGATGAGTTGATGCTCATGCGGGCCATAAGAAACGTTCGCGTGCGTCGGCACCGACTCGGCGGCCCAAAGCGCTCCTGTGAGGGCGAGAAGAAGAATCAGACGTTTTTTCATGAAGAGGGTGCTCGCCCGCGCTCAATTCGGTGTGGCCTCGCCGTGCGGATAGCGATAGTCGGCCTTGGCGTCGGTGGAGACTTGCTTCGTGGAGCCGTCGGCGAGCGTGTAGAGGAAGAGTTTGCCGCCAGCGTGATAGACGATGGACGTCTCGCCTTTTGTGAAGCGCGGGTAGGCGAACCACACCTTCTTTGCTTCCGCGTTCGCGAAGGGCTTCATGTTCGTGATGGTGCGCTGCTTCACGTCGAAATCGGCAATGTAGAGTGTGCGGCCCGAGTTCTCGTATTTGAAGCCGGTTTGATACTCGAAGCAGATCTTCGTTTCGCTCGGCGACACGCTGATGCGGTCAAGAATGCCCTTGGCCGCGAGTTCGCAGGTCACGCGCTCGAACTTTGGCTCGCCACCCGGATTCGGGGTCATAAGGTAGTAGCCGCGACCGAGCTTTGGTGGCGAGGCGGAGACGAAGAGCCGGCCATCGCGCACGGCAGAGTGAACCCACGAGTGGTAGCTCGGGTCGGTGAACTGCACTTCCTCGCCCGGTTTGCCGCCGATTTTGGAGGCCATGATGTGGTAGCTCAGTTTGCCGGGCACCTTGCGATTCCACACGGGCGTGTTCTTGCCGTCGCGTGTCCAGGTGGGATTGAAGTCGGTGAAGGTGCCGTCGCTGAGCTGGTGAAAGCCGGTGCCGACGGTGTTGATGATGCACATCGCCGTGACCCACTTGTTCACGTCCGGGTCATCCTTCAAACGGCGGAAGAACACAAGGTAATCGCCCGTGATCGACCACGACGGCTTGAAATCCCAGTGTCCAGTCGTGATCGCCTTCGTCTCCGGCTGGCCGAGCGCAGTGATGTGGATCTCGCCATCCTTGAAGTAGGACGCACGGGGTATGGGTTCCACCGCCTGAGACAGCGTGACGATCAACAGGAGAGGTAGGATGGTTATCTTTTTCATGGTGGCTTCGGTGAACGTGCTTGGGCCGTGAAAGTCGCGGTCATGTGTACGTTGTTCACGCTTTAGCGTGTTCAGATGAGATCTCTCTGACACGCTGAAGCGTGAACAACGTGCTCTGCACCGCTCAGCTCCAGTGCTGCGCGATCTTCTTCTTCAAGAACTCCACGCTTCGGGCGAGCTGCTCCATGCCATCGACGCCATCTTCGATGCTGATCCAGCCGTTGAAGCCTTTGCTCTTCAGCTCAGTGAAGATGGCGTCGTAGTCATTGAGGCCTTTGCCGATCTCGCCGTGGCGGAGGCGTTTGGCGTAGCCTTGGGCGCCGCCTTCTTCTTTACGCAGGTCTTCGATGGTGCCCTCGGCGAGGTAGCGGTCACTGGCGTGCATGGTGACGACGCGATGCGACACACGCTTCAGCAACTCGATCGGATCTTCACCGGCGAGGTAGGTGTTCGAGGGGTCGTAGTTCACGCCGAAGTTCGGGTGATTCACGGCATCCACGAGTTTGCAGAAGACATTCATCTTCTGCGCGAACTCGGGGTAGTCCCAGAAGTCGTCCTTGTAGTGGTTTTCAATGATCAGCGTGATCCCGCGCTCCTGCGCATACGGCAGGCAGGCATAGATCGAGTCCGCAGCGAGCTTCACGCCTTCATCCAACGTCAATTCAGGCCGACGCTGGCCGCTGAGCACGCGGCAATACGAGCCGCCGAGTGTGTGCGTCATGTCGATCCAGCGTTTCTGCTTCGCGATCTCCCTCTCGCGGAAAGCCGCATCAGGATGCGTGAAATCCGGCGAGCAGCACATCATCGGGATCACCTTGCCGGTGTCCTCGACCTCCTTGCGAAAGCGCGGCCAGTTTTTCTCATCGGCCATCTCCAGAAAGCCCGCATACCACTCCAGGCCCTGCACATCCAGCGTGGAGGCGAGCTTGATCCATTCGGAGACGGTCATCGTCCCTTCTTTGCAAAGGGCGACCATGAAGGCTTTCGGGAAGGCGGCGAGTTTGGGCA
>JAYVIO010000426.1:0-2643 GCA_043770175.1 Verrucomicrobiales bacterium
GGCGGCGGGAGGATGCGAAAGCGCTCCCCATCAGTGCCGAAGATGCCTTGAAGCTGGGCGGCGACACGCGGGGAACTGGTGACGAACTGCTGCGTTTCCCTGCCAGTGTAAAGCCGGCGCTCGAGATGCAGCTCAAAGAGGTGCTTCACGCTCCAGCGCTGCCAGAACGGCAGCAGATTGCCGTAGAGCCGGTGGCAGCCGGTGCCGTTGCGGTGGATGTCCTGCACGCAGGTGCGGCCAAAGCCGATGCTGAGATCGACACGGGCTTCAGCGGCGGCACGCGGCGCGAGGCGGTTGAAGTGCCACATCCGCATGGTGGCCGAGCCACGCAGGCGCGGCAGCAGCTCCCAACGCCCCGGCAGCGCCGCACCGATCTCCGGCGTGGTGAGCGAGGTGATGTAGGTGAGCTCATGCCCCGCTGCGGCGAGACGCTTGGCGAATTCAATGAAAAAGGTCTCCACAGCGGTGCTGCGGATGATTTGCGGATGGATCAGAGCCAGCTTCATCCTTGGTGCTTCGATTGGGCTTCGGCCTCGCTCTCAAACATGCGGCTGTAGCGGTCAAACGTGAAGAACGCCGTCGCCCCGGCGATCCACAGGCCGGGAAAACCGTCGAGAAAACCGAGCTTCAACACATACGCCCGCACAAACCGCCACCACGGGCGGAACAGCGTGTGCAGAAGCGACCAGCGCCTGCCTTTGCTCTGCTGCGTCTGCAAGAACACATCGGAGTAGCTGATGTGCTTGATGAGGTAGTGCTGGATGTTTTTGAACGAGTAATGCAGCAGATCGCCCTGCAGCGTGGTGCATTGCCCTTCAACGACGAGTCGCTCATGCACCTGACCACCGCCATCGGCCTGCCACTGGCTCTTGTCGCGACGGAACAGCCGCACTTTGCGGTCGGGATACCAGTCGCCATGTTGAATCCAGCGGCCCATGAACCACACGAGGCGCGACATCCATGCGCCGTCGTATTTTTCATCGTCGCCATTGGCAAAGAAGCTGCGGATGGACGCACTTAGCTCGGGCGTGAGCTCTTCATCGCAATCCAGCGCCAGAATCCACGGCTGCGCGCAAAGCGTGAGGCAGTGGTTCTTCTGCGCCGTGTAGCCGAGCCAGGGCTGAAACACAAACTTCGCGCCAAACTCGGCAGCGATCTCTGCGGTGCGGTCGGTGGAGCCGGAATCGACGATGACGATCTCCTGGGCCAGCTCCACCGCACTGGCGAGGCAGCGGCGCAGATTGGCCTCCTCGTTGTGCGAGATGATGGAAATCGAAAGCGGCAGCCGGGTCATGCGTGGCGCGACTTTGGCGCATCCAGCCGACGTGCCAAGCGGGAATCAAGGCGTGGAGCAAAGGGCAAAGGGCGAAGAGTCACGATTCGTTCAACGGCGCTCAAAGACCGGAGCATGTCTCTTCGCCCTTTGCTCTTCGCCCTACGCTTTCACACCACCGCAAGCGACACCGCCGCATTGTGCCCGCCCATGCCCGAGGCCAGTTTGATCACCCGATCTCCCGTAGCGACCTGCATCGGTGTCTCATTGAGCCGCAGGCCACACGCCGGCGGCGTCAGGCCCGGCAGCACCGCCGGCAACCAGCCTTCGGCCATGCAGGCGGCCAGCAGCGCCACGTCGAGCAGCCCGCTGGCACCCAATGTATGACCGGTTTGCGGCTTCAGCGGCAGCAGCGGCACCGCATGACCATCGAGCGCCCGCAGCAGCGCCGGAGGCTCGGCCCGTGCATGATTCAGCGTGCCCGTCGCATGCGGGCACAGCGCGACTACTTTGCCGCGAACTCCCGCATTCAACGCCGCACGCACGCAATCCGCAATGCCGCCGCCACCCTCGGGAATCATGAGCGCATCGTAGGCGTCACTGTTCGCGGCATAGTGCTCGAAACGGCACAGCTTGGGGTGCCCCTCTACATCGCGCTCCAAAGTCATCGCCACAGCGGCCTCTCCAGGCAAAAAACCGCTGGTGGCTTGAACACCAGCGCTGGCAAAGGGATCATTGATGCCGTTTGTGGACAGCAGGCCCGTGTCACGAAAATCCCGCAGCAGCTCCGGCACCAGTGGCAGATCCACCGCCACCACCACCGCTCGGGGAGCCATACCACAGGCCACCGCCATCCAGGCCATGCCCAGCGCATCGAGGCCGGAGGAACAGCCATTGGAGCACATTTGCCACGGGCCGTGAATGCCCAGCTCGATGCTCACCGCAGCGGCTATTTCACTGTGCATGGTGTTGCTGGCACTGAATTTGCGCACGGGCCGGCGCCATGCATTGGAACCCAGTATTTCCCCCACATTCCCACGGCTGCTGGCGGCAAACAGCCAGGACTCACCCAGCATCTGCGGCGTCCAGCCTGCACGCCGCACCGCCTCACGCGCCACCACCACCGCTGCGTTGCTGGCGGCACCATAGCGGCGACCTTTCAGCAGTGCGCGTGATGGCAACGGCCCCGCTGGCAGCGTGGCAAACTCGGCCAGCCCCCCTAGCGGCTGCAACGCTCCACGCCGCTCCCGCAGCGCCGCAACGCAGTCCGCAATCCTCATACCAAGCACACAGGCCGTCTCCACGGCTGTGATGAACACAGATTCCATCATGACTCGACACAGCCGCAAAACTCACGCCGTGCAACTCCG
>JAYVIO010000427.1:0-7066 GCA_043770175.1 Verrucomicrobiales bacterium
TGCGATGGTTGGCGCTTCGCGCGTTTGCAGTTGTTTGGTAAACCATTGCAAACCACCGCCAACAACGGCAAACAACCGCAAACTTTCAACCATGCACGCCAAAGCAGCCATCCAAGAGCTATCCGAAACCCACACGCATGGGTCGGACACGGCGTTCCGCGTGGTGCGGTCCTCGGAGCGTGATACACGCGCTTGGCTGCGTAGTGCGCCGGTCTGCGGCACGCTGGGCACGCACCGCATCGCGCATGCGGGTGTTATGACCGCGCGTGCGCCTTACCGCATCGTGCGCATGCATCAGGGCGGCCTGTACTTCCTCGCCTGCCTGGAGGGCGAAGGACGCGTGCTCGTCGATGGCGCCTGGAAGAAATGCAGCGCGGGCATGGCCGTGGCGCTGCCGCCCTTCATGGTGAACGCCTTTCATGCCGTGCCCGGCAAGATCTGGCGCTGCTGCTGGGTGCGCTATGAGCAGCAGCCGGAGCAGACGCCCATCCTCAGCAGCAGTTCGCCGCTCATGGCCCCGTTTGCCGGCACCGCGCTCTACAGCGCCATTGAAGGCCTCATCGAAGAAGCCGGGCGCGAGGCCAAACCCGCCGCCATGTTTCATTGGGTCGAGTTGATCCAGCACTACATCGAGCGCTTCGCGCAACCGTGGCAGGTCGATGACCGCCTGCACCGCATCTGGGAAAAAGTCTCCGCCAATGTCGGCCATGACTGGACGCTGGATGAACTCGCCCGGCAGGCCCACGTCAGCGCCGAGCACCTCCGACGTCTCTGTCGTCGTGCCTTGGGCCGCACGCCCATGCACCACGTCACCTGGCTGCGCATGCGCAAGGCCGCTGAACTGCTCTCCACCACGAATCTGAAGATCGAGACGATTTCCCACGAAGTCGGCTACATGAACCCCTTCGTCTTCAGCAACACCTTCAAAAAATGGATCGGCTGGCGGCCCAGCGAGCATCGCTCACGGCTGAATGGGTGAATCAAATCTGCGGCAAGGAACCGCTCAAGGCCAGCGCCCCGGTTTCCATGTCAAAAAGGCCGGCCTCGTCTTCCGCCTTGACGGCAAGGACGGGCAGGATGTCGCCTTCGATAATGTGAAGGTGTGGGCTTTGGAAGGATCAGAGAGACAAGTTCAGTTTCTGCTCCTTCGACAGGTTGGCGGTTTCGATGTCACCGTTGCGATGAGTCACCTCAAGCTGCCACCAGCCACCCCAGATGGCTTTGGGCATCCAGTTTGACTTCTTGAAATCGGTCGGCGGTGACGGGACACATGGCAAATGGAGAGGAATCTCTCCACCGATATCGAAGGTCTGGATTTCGACTGCGGCCAGCTCCAATTCATTTTTCCGCGACGCGGACGGGTCGGACAGCTTCGTTCGGCGTTTGCGACCATTGAGACGGGTCGCGCTGCCGGATTCTTCATCCCATAGCGCGGCCTGTGCCACGATACGGACTTCGGCTTGTGGTACATGGAGTAGCCGCCTGGCATCGAGCCATGCCCAGCAGAAGCGCACTTCGCCTCCTTGAAAATCCGGCAGTGGTTGCAGCGCCGCTACCCAAACGGGCAGCCGCGTCAGCCGCCAGAGCTTGATCGCAGTCCAGAACATGCCGCCGCCGATTGCGACAAACGGAATCAAAAAGAGCGACAGAAATAAACCTGTGCCAGTCTCTCCGCTGGCGATGGAAATGACATCCACACAGACGAATACGGCCACAAGGCCATTCCAGAACAGATTGAGAAACGTCACGCCCAAAGCCTGCGGCAGACGATCATCGGCGGCTATCACCAGTGCGATGTTGTTGTTATTAATGCCCACGTCGGCGGCGAAGGGGGCTAGCACCCACCCTGGCAGCCTTCCGTCCGCCACCAGTTCGAGCAATTGCGCTTTCCGCGCGGCAAAAAACCGCCGTCGCAGCCACGGTAGTGCCAGTGAGCCCAGGCCTGCTACGCCCACAGTGATGAATGGCGTGGCGAAAAACAGCCCGATCAAAGCCTGGGTGGGCAGGGAGCGGTCAAGCACGGCTTCACGCGGATCGGCCGGATTCACCCGGCAGACCACCGTTTTTCCAGGCGTCAGACTGCGCACGGTGCGCTTCATGCCGCCCACGCCGATGTTGGTGGAACTGCTCACGAACGAATGGCGCGTGCCGGTGTGCCAGGTGCCGTGATACCAGTAGCGGAACTCCACTGCCACGCGGTAGCTGTCGCCATCCGAGTCACTGGAGGCATCCAGCCAGGCTTTTTCGATCACTGCGTCCACCGTCACCCAGGATCGTGAACGCTGCCAGTCCAGCGCCGGGCGCAGACTCATCGACCACAGGCAGAAGCAGCCACCGGCCAGAAACGGCAGGGTGAACAGCATCACACACCCTGCTTGGAAGCCTGGAGAGGCTTGCAGGAACCACGGCAGCGAGGGCTTCATTGGTCCCATCAAAAGCCGCGGAACTCGCTACAATCAAGTTTGCAAAATTTCCCTCGCTCCCTGCGGTGGCATGCTACTCTCAGGGCGAACCATCTGTTCGCCATGAAAACTACTTTCAGCCTCGCGCTGCTGCCAGCCATGACGCTGGCGTTTGTTTCTGCCACCGCCATTTCCACTGCGGCTCCTGCAAAGGGCCGTGCTGACACCAAAGCGCCACCACCGCAGGTGCTGCACGCCGAGATCACCATCAATCCCGAAGAACTTGCCCCGGAATCGACCATCGAAGTCGTGTTTCCGACGGCAATGATCGTCAAAGAGCGCATCGGCAAGCCTGAGCCGCAGTCGCCGCTCATCGTCACGCCGGAACTCACTGGCACGTTTGAATGGACGAGCACGCGCAGCGGCCACTTCCATCTCACCCAAGCACCCAAGTTCGCCAGCAGCTATGATTTCAACTTGCGCGCCGGTTTGACCGATCTCGCGGGCAAGCCGCTCTCGACCGATAAACTCGACTCCGTCGAAAGCGCTCGCTTCCGCATCATTGATCAGCATCCGCGCTGGTTCGACGACGATGCGCAGAATCGCAGTCCGCGTTTTCTCTTCGAATTCAACGACGGCGTCACACCCGCTGAGGCCGCGAAACACATTCGCTTCGTCTCCGAAACGTCACCGCAGCCTGTGGCCGCCAAAATTCGCCATGCCACCGGCAAGGACTTCACCCGCATGAGCGCCGAGCCGCAGCCGACCTGGGCGGAGCAGCTTTCCAAAGCCAAGCCCACTCTCGCCGATGATGCACAGCGCCTCAGTGCAATCATCGTCGAGCCCGATTCGCAGCTCGCCATCGGCAAATGGCGTCTGACCATCGCGGAGACACTCAGCAACGCTTCCGGCCACAATCAGATCGCCACCGGCGACGACATTCAGCTTGGCGAGATCAAACCCTTCGAAGTTCGTGCCGTCAGCGCCCACACTCCCTTCGACAGCGATTACTTCCTCGACATCGACTTCAACAAACGCCTCACGCCGCCGTCGGATGACGAAATGAAGCCCGAGGAGCAGGCCGCCTTTGCCAAGAAACTTGCCGCGCTCATTCACATCGATCCGATTCCTGCGGGAGAGACCAAGGCTGAAGTCTTTGGCCGTACGCTGCGCATCAGTGGCAAATTCCCTCTCAATCAGCCGCAGGTCGTCACCGTCGATCCAGCCATGGCCTCCGGCGATGGCATGGTGCTCGGCGCTCCGGTGAAAAACAGCGTCACCTTCATCCCGAATCCGCCCTACGTCGCTGCGCCGACCTTCATCAACGCACAACAGGCCAAAGGTGCCGCCAGTTATGAATTCAGCGCAGCGAACGTGAGCCAGGTGCGCGTGCGTGCGAAGCGCCTCAACGGACCCGAACTGCTCAAGGCGCTGGATCTTTACCGGGCCTACCAAACCGCCTACTACGGCAATGAGAAACAAAAGGCCGCCTACAAGACGCAGTCCATCGACGCCTATCCCGGCACGCAGGTGTTTGACCGCAGCTTTCCGATCACCAAGCCGCTGGATCAGAGCGAGATCGTGAAACTGAACTGGCGTGAAGTGCTGGGCGACCAGCCTGCCGCTCCGCTGTTCATCGAGATCGATGGCACCGCCGCCGCCGGACTCACACAAAAGGGCGTCGTCACGCAGTCACTCGTGCAGTTCACTGATCTCGGCATCATGCAGAAGAGCAACGGGAAGGAGACGATGGTCTTCGTCACTTCGCTCGAAACCGGCAAGCCGGTGCCCGGCGTGCGCCTCACGCTCGTCGATGCCGATTTGAAACTCGTCGGCTACGGCGACACTGATGCCAGCGGCATTGCCACCGCACCTGGAGCCACGCCCGCCTTTGTGATGGCGGAGAAAAACGGCGACTGCGCCGTCATCGAGTGTGGCAGCAGCGGCATCGGCGTGCCTTACGACATCTCGCAGGCCTATGAAAACGTTTGGCAGGCGCAAAGGCGCACCTTTGTGTTCTCGGATCGTCCGCTCTACAAGCCCGGCGACACCGCGCACTTCAAAGCACATACACGCCTGCTCATCGGTGACGATTTGAGCCTCGATCAAGCGCCTGCGCAGGGCCGTCTCGTCATCCGCGATCCACGTTACCGTGTTGTCATCGACAAACCGGTCACCTTCACTGCCAGCGGTGCTTGGGCGGATGATGTCGTGCTGCCGACCGGTCCCGCTGGCTGGTACGATCTCTCGATTAATCTCAAATCGCCCAATCCCAATAGCCAAAGCGATGACGGCGGCGGCATGACCTTCCGCATTGATGATTACAAGCCGAACACCTTCGAGGTGAAACTCGACACGCAGGCGATCAAGTTCCAACCCGACCGCATCCAGCTTGCGCTCAGTGCGAACTACTACATGGGCAAGGCGCTCTCCGTCGCCAAAGTGCAGTGGAGCGCGAACTCGCAGCGTGACTACCAGCCGCCGGAGGCCTACCGCCGCTATCACTTTGGCGATGCTCCATCATGGTCGCACTACGCGCAGGATCGCGATGCCGATGGCGATTATGCCGGGCATGACAACGACGATGAAGAAAACGAGTGGTTCGTGAATGGCGATCTGTACCTTGGCGACGACGGCACCGCGACGCTCGAAATGCCGCAGCCGCCCGCAGATCGTGCCGCGCTGCCGCAGCGCGTGCGCGTGAACGCCGAAGTCACGGACATCAACGAGCAGACGATCAGCTCCGCCGCCGAGTTTGAAGTCCCCGGTGCGAATTTCTTGCTCGGTCTCAAAGGTCCCGACTATTTCGGCACTGCGGGCAAGGCGCTCCAGCTTGAAGTCGTCGCCATTGATTCCAAAGGCGCCCCCGCCGCAGGCAATGTGCATGTCGATGTCAAAGTCGAGCGTCAGGAATATCACACGCTCAAAATCGCCACCGCAGGCGGCGGCAGCACGACAAAGGACCAGGTCATCCTGCGTGAAGAGTTGAAGCAGGGCTTCGATTTGAAGCCTGCGACCACCGGTTCGGCTCCTTCGACGAGCATTGCGTTCACACCCACACGCGGCGGCGTTTATTTTGTCACGGCGGAAGCGGTGGATGCCAAAGGCACCAAAGTCATCTCGCGCATGCCGTTCTACGCCGTCGGCGGCAATGAATTCCCGTGGGCGATGGAAGATGGCAATCGCATGAATCTTCAGCCGGAGAAGACGACGCTGAAACCCGGTGAGGACGCTGTGATCGTGGTCAAAACGCCGATTGCAGGCACCGCGCTCGTCACCGTGGAGCGCAACAAGCTTCACCGCCAGTTTGTGACCGAACTCACGCTCGACAATCCGATCATCCGCATCCCGCTGGGTGAAGACGAGTTCCCGAACGTCTTCGTCTCCGTCATTGTCATCCGTGGCTCCGCCGCCAGCACCAAGCAGCACAAGATGCCCGAGTATCGCGTTGGTTATTGCGCGTTGAAGGTCGAATCGGACGCGAAGGAGCTGAAACTCGCCGTGAAGCCGGATCGTGATGAAGTTCGCCCTGCTGAAGCGGTGAATATCACCACCACCATCACCGATGCCAAGGGTGTGCCTGTCTCCGGCAGCGATGTCACGCTTTACGCCGTCGATGAAGGCGTGCTAAGCCTCATGAGCCATGAGACGCCTGATCCTTCGGCTTATTTCCATGCCGAACTGCCGCTCGCCATCGACAGCTTCACCTCCTTCGACAATCTGCTGTCCGAAGAACTCGCCGCGCGCGATCGTGGCAACAAAGGCTTCGTGGTCGGCGGCGGTGATGGCGAAGGCAATGGCGCAAACGCCACCATCCGCAAAAACTTCATCGTCACGCCGCTCTGGCTCGCCTCCGGCATCACCGATGCGCAGGGTAAGCTCACCGCCAGCGTCACCGCGCCGGACAATCTCACACGCTACCGCATCATGGCCATCGCCGCGCATGGGGTGGATCGTTTTGGCAAAGGCGAGTCCGCCTTCAAGATCAACAAGCCGCTCATGATCGAACCTGCGGTGCCGCGTTTTGCGCGTCTTGGCGATGAATTCCTCGTCAAAGCCGTCGTTCACAACACCACGCCGAATGCCGGTGCCGTTGAGGTCACGCTCGAACTCGATGGCAGCGCGAACTTCATCCAGGACAAGCGCGATTTCATTCCCGCCTCGCTCAAGGCCGACACCGGCGGCAGCGCGAAGCAGCAGAAGGTCATCCTCCAGATCAAAGCCGGTGAAACTGCCGCCACCGCCTTCCCCGTGCAGTTTGTGCAACTCGGCACCGCCAAATGGAAATGGATCGCGCGTGGCGTGAATTGGGCCGCTGAGGCCAGCGACGGCACCGAATCGACCTTCGAGGTGAATCATCCCGTCCCCGAGTTGCGCTACGTCAGCTACACGCGCCTCAAGGTCGACGAACTTGTCGAGAACCTAATCAAAGACGTGAATCCTGCGCTGCTGGAAGGCGAAGGCTCGCTCTCGCTCGGCATCAGCAACAGCCGTCTCTATGAGGCCCGCGACGCGCTCGATTACCTCTTGAAGTATCCTTACGGCTGCGTCGAGCAGACCACCTCTGCCACCATGCCCTGGCTCGCGCTTGGCAAATACGAGCCGCTGTTCCCCGATCAACTCGGCGGCGGCAAGGCGAAGCAGGTCATTCAATCCGGCGTGAA
>JAYVIO010000428.1:0-7054 GCA_043770175.1 Verrucomicrobiales bacterium
GGCCGGCGATCTTGTCCGTCACCTGGGCCTTGGCGGTGAGGATGATGACCGGGATGGTGGCGGTGCGTGTGTCGGCCCGCAGACGTTTGAAAATCTGCACGCCATCCAGGCCGGGCAGCATCAGGTCCAGCACGATCAGTTCGGGCAGGTGCTCCACGGCGGCGGGCAGGGCCTGCAGGCCGTTGCCAACACAAATCGGCTCATGGCCCTCGCGGGTGAGATGCAGGGCGATGAGTTCGGCGATGTCCGACTCATCTTCGACGATCAAGATTTTGCTCATGGTGGCTGGTTTTGCTCCGCTGCCTTGCTACGGGCAAACTGATGATGGTGACGAAGCTGTCACATGGCAACCAACTTGCTCTGGCAGGATGCATTGTTCGTGTCGATTTCGTCACACGACCGGGGCTGGACGAATTTTCCTGCTGCTTTATCCGCAATCACGTTCTTTTTACTCACCCATGCGGGTCCTCATCGTCACCGACACGTTTCCGCCGGACATCAACGGCGTGGCGCGCACGCTCAACACCTTGGGCGAGGGCTTGCAGCAGCGTGGTCACACGGTGCGCGTCGTCACTACGCATGAAGCAACCGATGCCTTCGGCCTGCCGCGCGATGTGATGCACGCGCTGCCGCTGCCGGGCTATCCCGGCCTGCGCATGGGTTTTGCCTCGCTGCGGCAGATGCTGGAGATTCTCGACGCTTACCGGCCGGACGTTCTCTATGTGGCGACCGAAACCCTCATGGGCATCGCCGCCATTCGTGCGGCGGGAAAACGGGAAATCCCGGTCGTATCGGGTTTTCACACGAATTTTCAATCCTACCTCGAAGACTACAACCTTCCTGGTATGGAGACGATCGCCTCCGGTTTCCTGCGCAGCGTTCACAATCAAACCGCCCGCACCCTCACGCCCTCGCACGACACGGCGTCGATGCTGGAGCGCTGGGGCATCCGCAATGTGGGTGTCATGGGCCGTGGCGTGGACACCGAATTGTTCGATCCCGCGCGCCGCAGCACTGCCTTGCGACAAGCCTGGGGGGCAGACGAATCGACGCCAGTGGCGATCTATGTCGGTCGCATTGCCGCTGAAAAAAACCTCGATCTCGCCGTGCGCGCCTTTGAATCGTTCCGTCAGGTCCAACCGCAGGCGCGCATGGTCTTTGTAGGCGATGGTCCACGGCTGGCCGCATTAAAAGAGGAGCATCCCGAGTTTCACTATGCTGGTGCGCGCACCGGCGATGATCTGGCTGCGCATTATGCCTCGGGCGATGTGTTTCTGTTTCCCAGCGCCACCGAAACCTTTGGCAACGTCGTGCTGGAGGCCATGGCTTCCGGACTTGGCGTCGTGGCTTTTGATTATGCCGCGCCGCGTTTGCTGATTCGCTCAGGTGAAAACGGCTGGCTTGCGCCATTGGCGGATGAAAATCGGTTTCTTGAACAGGTTTGCACGGCGGCTGCTTTCTGGAATGATAGTGCAGTTCGCACCGCCGCCCGGCAGTCGGCCTTTGACCTCGGCTGGGCGCGGGTGATCGATCAGTTTGAGCAGGAACTCCATACAGTGATGCAACCTTCAGCCTCCTGAATACATGAGCGACACTCCCGGGATCAATGCAGGCGCTGAGGCCAAGACCAAACTGCGCTTCAAGACCATCTTCATCTCCGACGTGCATCTCGGCATGCCGGACAGCAAGGCCGCGCAGGCCTCCCATTTCCTCCGCAACTGCCTGTGCGACAAGCTCGTGCTCAACGGCGACATCATCGACGCCTGGCATCTCAGCCGGCTCGGCGGTTGGAACAAAAGCCACACCAACTTCCTCCGCACCGTGCTGCGCAAGATGGAAAAGGAGAACACGCAGATCATCTACCTCCGCGGCAACCATGATGACATCCTCGACCGCTTCATCCCCATCCAGTTCGACCGCTTCACCATCACCGACGACCATGTCCATAACACCTCGAAGGGCGACTACCTCGTCGTGCATGGCGACGGCTTCGACGCCGTCACCAGCAACCACGCCTGGCTCGCGAAGCTCGGCGGCCTCGGTTACAACGTGCTGCTGCGCCTCAATCGCATCTACAACGGCTACCGCCGCCTGCGGGGCAAGGAGGCGTTCTCCTTCAGCGCCTGGATCAAGCACAAGGTAAAGTCCGCCGTCAGCGCCGTCGGCAAATACGAAGAGCAGTTGCAGAACCTCGCACGCCAGCGCGACTGCATCGGCATCATCTGCGGCCACATCCACAGGGCCGACAACAAGATCGTCGGCGACACGCATTACCTGAACTCCGGTGACTGGGTCGAGTCCATGACCGCCGCTGTGGAAAACCTCGACGGCACCTTCGAGATCATCAGTTACACCGACTTCTGCCGCCGCACCAACCGTGACCCCAAAGGCGCGGCAGATCTCGCCGAGATCATCGAGCCGCCGGCCTCAGCGTCCGAATCTTCTGCAATTCCAATGTAGCAAAGCCGTCACATTCAGCCATTTTAACCCATGCAGGAACACATCCTCTCGACCTTCAATCATTCGCTCGAAAAACTCCGCAGCGATGTCCTCGCCATGTCCAGCATGGCGCGCAAAAATCTCGCCTGCGCCATGCGCGGCCTGCTGGAGCGCGACACCGACCTCTGCAACAGCGCCATCGCCGCCGATCAGGATGTGAACGATCTCGAAAAAGCTGTCGATAAGCTCGGCATGCACATCCTCGTGAAGTTCCAGCCCACCGCGCACGACCTGCGCCAGGTCATGGGCACCATCCGCGTCGCCAACAATCTCGAGCGCATCGCCGACCAGGCCTCCAGCATCGCCAAGCGCGCCCGCTTCATCAACAACCTGCCCGAGTTCCCCGAGATCAAGCTCATCCAGCCGGTCTATTCGATCTGTGATCGCAATCTCGACGCCTGCCTCCAGGCCTTCCTCAACGCCGATCCCGAAGCCGCCGCCGCCGCCCGCCTGCTCGACAAAGAACTCGACGCCGCCGAAAAAGCGCTCGACCGTGAACTCATCACCGTGATGGAATCCCATCATTCGGAGCTGGAAGGCTACATCCACCTCATCTTCGTCGCCCGCTTCCTCGAACGCGTCGGCGATCACGCCAAAAACATCTGCGAAGACACCATCTTCATCGAGCGCGCCGAAGACATCCGCTTCACCAAGAACAAACGTGAAGAAGCAAATGTTCCTGCTGCGATGTGACAGCCGGTCTTTGATGGGCTGCTTTCCCCTTTTGAAATGAATTATCTCCGTCTATTTGCCTTTGTTTTCGTTGCGTGTGTTGGCTGTGTGGGAAATACCAAAACCAGCTCACAAGTTTTGGTATATGACATGGCGACTCTAAAGATGCGTCCAGATGGATCAAGGGTGCTTTCAAAGTCTGTTTGTGTGCTGAGCAGTACCAAGATTCAAAACAAGTTTGATAAGACTGTTGGGCGAGTCTGCCCTAACAAGGCAAACGATCATCCATCGCCATCACCCAATGCCAATTGGCTTATAGTGCTCGGTAAGAATTCGAAGACGAATCAAGATGTTGCGTTTTGGTTGTTCGCCGCTGGTGGAGCGTTGTGGAGATACGATCAAATCGGCAAAAGCCAGGGAGATTATGTGTTGCCTCCGCGACCGTCATGCGAAGGTCATTCCGAAGATTTGGCAAAAGCTGTTGCTGAAGAACTTCGGCAGATAAATCCCCTCTATGCTAAATCATACGATATCATGCATGACCCAGACCCCTTTCGGGAGTTTGCCAGGTAGATTAGTGAAGGAGTGTGAGGGCAACGTCTCTTGGTCCATGGAGAACGCGCTTGAATGAAACTGTCGGCACTCTGCGCTGTTGTCATCCTCGACGCATGTCATAGTTTGCGCCGTTCATGTCATCGAGCTTTAAAGGCATTGTCATCACTCTCATCGTCGCCGGTGGTCTTCTGGTCTGTTTGAAAACAGGTGGCGACCATGCCGCCGAAGTCCATGACCGTTCCATCACGCGTTTGGAACTGGGGGAGGCCATGCGCGCGCATCTGTGGGCACGCAACGAGTCCTGGGCAGCGCTCGGTGCTGAGGCGCGCAAACAAACGCGCTGGCTCGTGCTGGAAACTCTCGTCAACGATCGTCTCATTCGTGCCCATCGTCTCAAGGACGGCCACAACGCCATCGTGCCGCCTGCTGCGAATGCGAAACGCGAAGCGGATTTCATGCAGCGTCAGTTCGCCAATGCCGCTGAGTATCCCCAGCGCCTCGCCGCCCAGCAGCAGACGCAGAAGTCGCTCGACACCGCGATTCGTGATGCGCAGCTCGATGAGGAGTGGATCACCAAAAAAATCGCCCATCGCCTCGCTGAAGTCACCGACAAGGACGCGCGTGCCTGGTATGACGAAATCAAGGAATCGCTGCGCATACCGCAGGCGCACCATGCCGCGCACATCTTCCTCACCCGCCACGACAAAACCAAGCCAGATCGCGAGGCGGAGATCCGCGAGATTCACCGCCAGCTCATCGCAAAGGAGCAAACCTTCGCCGCCCTCGCCGCCGCGCATTCCGATGACGACCGCAGCAAAGTCGTCGGCGGTGATCTTGGCTGGTTCACTCGCGAGCGCATGCCGGAGGATTTCATCGACGCCGTGGAGATGCTGAAGATCGGCCAGTTCAGCGCTCCGGTGTCCACCAAGCTCGGCTGGCACCTCATCATTGTCATGGAACACCGTGAATCACGTCTCCCCGCCTTTGAAGAGGCCAAAGCCGAAATTTCCTCCCTGCTCACCAGCCAGCGCCGCGCAGCAGCCGTGAAGAGTCTCATTGCCGAACTGCGCCAAACGGCCGCGAAATCACTGATTTATGATTCGCAGGTCATTGAGCGCACCGAACCAGCCCCCTAAGTGCCACGCGACAAACCAATACGTGCTTGATTTTGGTTTCATTGGTTGGCCAGGAGCTTGTTTTTTGCTCCTGGCAAGATCACACTGTGATGTTGGCTCCGGCGCGTATTTGGTGGCCTTCGAGCCGGATTTTCATATAGGCGCTGGGCATGCAATAAACGGCGTGATCGATGCGCGTCTTGATCACGCACCAATCGCCGCCCGAACGGAAATACCGCTGAAAAAATCCACGGGTCTCCTCCGGTACGAGTTCAAAGTAGCGGTTTTTCATCTGCTCATCCACGAGGATCTCAGCGCAGCCTTCAAAGTAGATGATGGTGCTGTGATCCTGGGAGTTGAACATCCATTCCACCTTTGGATTGGCGCGGATGTTTACCGTCTTGTCGGTGTGCGTGCCGGTCAGCGTGATCAGCTCGGAAAGGTCCGGTGTGCAGACTGCGCCCATCCACGATGAATGGGCCCGGCCGTCGGTATTCACGGTGTTTAACAAGCCTTCGCGATAAGTTCGCAAGGCGTGTGAAAGGGTCTCACGGACGGCAGAGATGGCGTTTTCGGGGGTGACGACGGCAGGCGCCTCCACCAGCCGGATTCCGACCTTTGATGTGAGTGTGCGGCTCTGCGGCGTTGCTGGCGGCGTCAGAGCGAGGGAAACGGGCGCTGAGGATGAACCGGGCCGGTAGATGGTGGGTTTGCGGATTTGAATCGTCGCCTGCAGATCTTCCTGCGGAATCTCGACAGTTTCGAGCGGTTGGCTGAGGATCGCGTCCAAATCTTTGCGCATTTCCGCCGCAGTTTGGTAGCGCTCGATCAGCTCGCTCTGCATGGCTTTGGCGATGATGTCGTCAAACCGGGGGTCGGCACCGATCTTTACAGACGGCAGCTTGAACATGCCGCGGGGCACTCCTCCCGTAAGCATGTTGTAGAGCATGACTCCGACGGCATAAAGATCCGCACGGTGGTCGGCCACATTCCCTTGGATCAAAGCTTCAGGGGCGATGAAGTCGGGCGTTCCCATGGCCATGTTTGTTCGGGTCAGGGCGAAGTTGCGGGTTGGGTCCACGCTCATCGCCAGCCCAAAGTCCGCCACCCGAACCCGGCCATGGGTATCGATGATCACATTCCCCGGTTTGATGTCCCGGTGGATCACACCCTGCCCATGAGCATAGATCAGGGCATCACACACATGAATGGCGACAGACAACGCATGCCTATGCGACAGACGGCCCTGCGCACGTAGCAACTGCGCTACGTCCGTGCCTTGAATGAACTCCATGATGAAGTACAGCTGGCCGACAGTGGTCTCTCCTGCATCAAATACGGGGACGATGCCGGGGTGGGAAAGCTGGGCCAGAGTTTTTGCCTCCCGTTTGAAGCGGGAGGCGAAGTTCTCCGCGTTCTCCGCACCAAAATTTTGCGACAGGACTTTGACGGCCACATGGCGGTCTAGAGAAAGCTGCTGACAGCGGTAAACGGCACCCATGCCACCGTAGCCAAGCAGTTCGAGCACCTTGAACTGCGGCATCTGCTCCTGCAATTCCTCAGGTGTTGGAGGCACCCATAAACGCGGCTGCTGACCGAGGGTTCCTTTGCCTTTGGCCAGCAACGGGCTGGAATCCTGCAACAGCACAACGCCTCTGTTCGGCTGCTCAAGGGGGCGTTCCATCTCGTTGTTCTGATGCACGTGGCAAGATTTGGATGTAGCGAAAAACATGTCAACTGGACATTTGTATTTTTCCTACGCGTATCCCTCCGGTCACTCGGCATTCTAAAGTTTGGTCCCTGCATTTCTGGCTGGGGGCGCAGATGAACCGCTCGTATTCTGCCTTCATAATTTTTTAAAAACATGAAGGATGACCAAACCACGCCTGGGTTTGCCATGGGCTGCAATGTTTGTATTTTAGCGTTTTATGAAGCTGAGGTCATTGACCACGCCGAACCTGCGCCCTAAATGCCGCGCATGAAACCCAATGTAGGCGTCCTCGGTCTCGGCATCATCGGCAGTCGTGTGGCAGACAATCTGCGCAAGGCAGGTCACGAAGTTTTCGTCTGGAGCCGCAGCGCCCGTGCCGTGCCGAACTTTCTCGCCTCGCCACGCGAAGTCGCCGAGGCGGCGGGTATCATTCAGATCTTTGTGCGTGACAGCGCCGCGCTGCTGGAAGCTCTCAATGACATGCTGCCTGCGCTCAAGGCCG
>JAYVIO010000429.1:0-7046 GCA_043770175.1 Verrucomicrobiales bacterium
GAAGCCCGTAGGCCGCACCAGCACTTCATGAGTGAACGGGCGCTCCGCCGCTTGCCGGCGTGCATCCACGCGATGCCGCACGGGACCGCATTGCATGAAGATGATCGGATGATGCCCATCCTTCCGCGCAACGGTCGCCGACAAACCGAGGACGAACTTCGCCTTCGCTCTTCGCGCCACGAGTTCAAAACTATGTGCAGAGAGATGATGGCACTCGTCCACCACAAGATGACCGTAATCGGCGACCATGTCATTGACCGTCCCCTTTCTCACCAAACTCTGCATCAGCGCGATGTCGATGTTGCCCGTGAGCTTCTTCCTCCCACCGCCCCAGCGTCCGATTTCCTTCGCACTCAAGCCAAGGAACTGACTCAAGCGCTCCACCCACTGCTCCATCAGCTGCTGGCGATGCACCAGCACCAACGTGCTCACCCCGCGCTGAGCGATCATCCACGCAGCGAGCACCGTTTTTCCGAAGGCCGTGGTCGCTGACAGCACGCCGAAATCATGCGCGAGCATCGCCGTTGCAGCCTGCTGTTGGTCGGCCCGCAGCGTGCCGTTGAAGGTGACCTGAAGTGCGCGCCCTGCGAAGCGTTCATCGCGGATCTTTGCCTTGATCTTTAGTGTCTGAAACAAGTCCAATGCCTCATCCAGACATCCGCGCGGCAGAGCGATGTGCTCAGCATGATCTTCCGCACACGCGATGATGCGGGGCTTGTCATAGGTCGGAAGGCGCATGGCCTGGGCCTTGTAAAACTCGGGATTCTGAAACGCGGCGAGCCGCACGAGCGCGTTCCTCAGCGAGGGCGGCAGTGAAGCCTTGGGCACATAGACTTGATCCGACAACACGATGTCGATGGCTTTTGGCATGTCGCCGGTGGGCAGGCTGTGGTTGTTGCGGGAAGGCGTGAGCTTCCACGGCTCTCGCTCATCGTCATCATCCGGCAGCGCCATGCGCACACCGATCACACGCCCGCGTCCCTCGGCCTCGCGAACGACGGCTTCCACGCGCTGCATGGACAGGCGTTGAATGCCTGACAAGAACTCCCATTGATCCGCATACGGCACCAGCGAGGCATCAATGAACAAGCTGTTGCCCTTCTCCCTCGCCGCCTTCTGCAAAGGCAGCGCGATCAGATTGCCAAAGCCTCCACGCGGCAACGTGTCCTGATTCGGGAAGAAGCGATCATACGATTTCAATCCCGCCTCCGGCCTGCGCTCCATTGTCTCCGTCAGGATGTGCGCGCCCAGTTTCCTTGCGAGCGAAGCCGGGATCGCCTCCGAGAAGAACACCCAGACATGCCCTCCCTCACCCGAGCGCGATCTCTCCAACGCCGCCGGAATCTTCAAACGCTCGCAAGTCTCGAGATAAGCACGCGCATCCGCCGCCCATTCGCCCTCGTCAAAATCAACCGCGAGGAAGAAGCAGCGCTCATCCAGCAGCATCGGATACACCCCGATCACACAGTCTCGCCCGCGATCATCGGCGCCCGACAAATGCCAGCGCACCACCTCGTCCTTCACCGGCAACCAACGCTGATGCACGCAGTCGCCGCATTTGATCCGCGGCTTCTCACACACGCCGCGCACCCATTCATTGCCACAGACGGGCGAGTAACCTGCCTTGCCAGACTTGGCGCTCTCGAATCGCCGCGGATAAACCTCCTCCCGCCCGCGGAACAGCGAGCGAAACAGCGCGATCTTTTCGGCAGGTGGAGAGCTGTTGTTCAGAGGTATTAGAATTGCGAGCGAAGTTCCATGAGCGCCTCAGCGAGGGAATGGTTCGCTCAGCGGATTTTGTAACTCGTGCATTCGTCGCGCAAGGCAACAAAGATCATCATCTCAAATCCCGGTGCCAACTGCTATCGCTCGCCGTTTTTTCGCATCAGGTGATACCACCCACATGAGGACACTCGTCTCTGAAAACACGGGAACGCTTTAACTGCACAAGTGTAGAACCCCCGACCTCACAAGTTGAACAATGGCGAACGGACGCCTAGTCTCCCCCGCATGATCAGCGCCGAAGGACTGGCGCGCGAGGAGTGGGCCGAGTGGTATCGGCTGACTCCGGCTCAACGCTGGACAGAGACCTCGCTCCTCTGGCTGACTTACCTTGCGCTTGGAGGCTCCCTTGATCCCGAACTCGATACGCAAAGTCCTTTCTTCGATGCGCGAGCACCTCGCCCGATGACTGCTCCGAGGAGTCCCAACCTTCGCGTGATCAATCGCAGCGGAGTTTAGACACGATACGGACCTCGTATTGACCTGTGGGGCGATGCCCGTCGACCTTTACGGCACCTTTGCGCGTGACAGTCCTGACGCAGCGAGTGCAGTCGGCCCTGACACACGATCCAATCCGAGTTTTTGAAGTGCCGCAGTCTTGGCGTCCCGATCATCGAAGTAGAAGTGGGCGTCAATCGGATGCAGCCAGCCAGTGGAGTCGCGGATGACATTGTTGACGTGAAGGTCAAAGACATCCACCTCACCAATCACATCGTCGCCGATGATGAAGTTGCCACCTAGGGAGCGAGGATGCGGGTCGCGCAAATCCTGAGCCACCAAGCCAGCCTTCAACTCCTCCCATTCAGGGTGCGTGCCGTCCACATAGGGCTGAGAGATGACGAGATGCAACCGCTCGCCTTCCTCGTAGAATCCAAGGATCTGGAGATCGTCGTCGAAGTAGTGATTGGAAAGCAGAAGATCGGTCAGGTAATCGTAGAGCGATTCGGTGGCGAGCGCATGAACGTCGGCATCCTTGATCACGCGTTCTTCATCAGGCAGGTAAGCCACGCGATGTTCTTTGCCACCGCGCATTGGGCGAGCTGCAAACAAAGCCTTCAGGGCGACGGGGTCTATCCACAGACCTGCCTCAGAAGCAAACTGCCTCAAGGCACGGACTTCATCGTCGCCTGATTCGCGTGAACCCGCTCCATGGTCACCACACCCTGCGTCTGCAACGCTCTGCGCCGCGCAACGGAGAAGGCCTTGCGAACCGCCGTAATGGAGGTGGGCTTTTTCGAGGGCACAGGGGCTGTCGAGGTAGAGTTCAATAGGCCAAGGGTGCTTGATCGCCGTTGGTTTGTCAAAAGCTCTCTATCGCCATGGAGGTCACCGCCACATCACGCTCGGAAACTTCTTCGCCACGGCTTGGCGGTGCTTCGGCCATTCGCGGGCGAGGAAGGTCGGCCAGTCGGTGGTCGTGGCGAGGCGTTTGCCATCAGGCGTGCAGAGCTGAAGTTGCATGGGGAGGCGGCCTTCGCAGAGCGTCGGGTGGTCTTGGAGGGCGAAGCATTCCTGGAGCTTCACCTGGGCTTCGGGGGTGTCGTTGACGTAGCTGAGTTTGATCGTGCCGCCGCTGGGCCAGGGGAGGGTGAGGGGCGCTAACTCATCGAGCCAACTGACTTGGCCCTTTTGCAAATGCTGATGGAAGGCGGGGATGAGGGGCGCGGCTTGGGCTTCTTTGACGAGGGAGAGACCGGTGAAGGCCCGGGCGAGGCTGGTGGTAATGGCGGCGTCGTCGAAGGGGGCGAACTCGAGTTCGGGCAGGGTGCCGTGGACGAGGTTCACGCGGGCGATGAATTGATTCAGCCGATGATCCATCAGCGGCAGCTCAAAGGCTCCGGCGCGATGAGCTTCGGCGAGGCAGCGTCCGCTGGCGACGGGATCGAGGTCGCGCTGCTGCGCTTTTTGCTCGATGACGAGATCGCGATAGCGCACGAGCTTCATGGCGGCGACGCGCTTGTTCTGGGCATCGAAGAGGTGCTCCACGGTGGTGCTCAGATGCTGCGGAAACATCTCGGCGATCCACGCGGGCTGCACGGCGGTGGCGAGGCTGAGCAGGGTCTGGCGCGACGGTGTTTCACGCAGATTCGCAGCGACGAAGTAGGCGGCCTCGGTCACCACGCTTTCGCGCACGAGTTGGCCGCTGCGTTGATCGGTGAGATCGCACTCGGGTTTGCCAGGGACGCGGCGTTTGGCGAGTTGATCAACGAAGCCGGCCATGAGGCAACGCAGCAGGGCTTCGTCATTTTTTGCCCTGCTGGCGGGCGCGGCATCGCGGTCGTAAAGACGCTGCTGATGGGCGGCGTGCAGGATTTGCTGGCAGGTCTGCTCCACCTGACGGGCGACTTGGGCGTTGATGCCGTAGCTGCGGCAGCGATCAAAGCTGAAGCCGTTCGCTTTAGCGAAGTCGTAGGCGCGCATCAGCGTGATGAAATCGGAGTCCGCGCTGTCCTCGAACATCTCGCGCGCGGCTTTGGTTTGCGCATCATCGCGATCCAGTCGCGCGAGCAAATCGCGACCACTCACCAAAGCGGCGCACAAGGCGGCATCGGGCACGCAGCCGCGCTGGCTGGCCTCGATCAACATGCGTGAGTAACGCGGGTGCATGGGCAGGCGCAGCATCTGGTGACCGATGGGCGTGAGGTCCGCATCGAGCAGCGCCCCGAGCATGGTGAGCAGACGCTCGGCGCGCACGACGGCCTGCGGATCGGGCTTGTCCAGCCAGTCAAACGTGGCGGCCTCGCGGATGCCGAGCGAGTGCAGCAGCAGCACGACCTCCGCGAGGTCGCTGCGCTGAATCTCCGGCGTGTTGCGCTCGTCGCGGTCCTTGTGGCTGATGACGGTCCAGAGTCGATGACAAGTGCCCGGCGCGGTGCGACCTGCACGGCCTTTGCGTTGATCCGCACTGGCACGGCTGATCGGCTCCAGCAACAGCGTGCCGATACCGCGCTCGGCATCATAGCGAGCCACACGAGCCACACCGCTGTCCACGACATGCCGAATGCCGTCGATGGTGATGCTGGTCTCCGCGACGTTGGTGGCGACGATCACTTTGCGCAGCGAGTTCGGCGCAAACGCGCGATCCTGCTCCTGCGGTTCGAGTTCGCCGTGCAAAGGGATGCACGCCACTCGCTCCCGTGTTCTCAGGCCACGCAAGGCGTCGAGCGTGCCATTGATCTCGCCTCGCCCCGGCATGAAGACAAGGATGTCGCCGGGCGACTCGTCATGGATGATGCGTTCCACCGCCTCCGCCGCCTGCACCGTGATCGGACGCTGATCCGGCATCGAGAGATAGCCGACCTCGACGGGAAAACTTTGCCCTTCGGAGATGAGGATCGGGCATGAGTCCAAATACGCCGCCACCGGCTCCGCATCCAGCGTGGCCGACATCACCACCATCGCCAAATCCGGCCGCTGCGTCTGCTGCAAATGCTTCACCAACGCCAGCGCCACATCGCTGAGCAGGTTTCGCTCGTGAAACTCATCAAAGACCACCGCTCCGATCTTTGACAGCGTGCGATCATCCTGAAGCCAGCGCAGCAGAATGCCCTCCGTGACAAAACAGATGCGAGTGCCGACGCTCGTGTGGTCATCAAAGCGAATCAGATAGCCGACTTCCTCCCCGAGCCGACTCTCACGCTCCCAAGCCACCCGCGTGGCCACCGTGCGGGCCGCCACCCGCCGAGGTTGCAGCACCACGATCATCTTCTCCCCCGCGATTCCCGCATCGAGCAGCATTTGCGGCACCTGCGTCGTCTTGCCCGAACCTGTGGGTGCGACCAGCACCAAGCGATTGCCATCGCGCAATGTGCGCAAGATGTCAGCGTGGATTTTCCAGATGGGGAGCGCGGTGGAGGTAGGCATGAAGTGGGCGAGCACGCTAGGGCTCGGCGCGGTGGAATGCGAACACGAAGCTGGGCAATGACCACCGACGGCGTCGAATAGGTTGATCAAAGCGGAACATGCAGTCAGGGTGCGCCGACCGAACAAAAGCATGGAGAAGATATTCGCCGTCATTAACCAAATGGAAGCCGATGGTGTTATCGGACGCTATGCCATTGGCGGTGCGGTGGGAGCGATCTTTTGGTTGGAGCCGATCACCACGAAGGATGTGGATGTCTTTGTGACTCTCCCGACTGCGCCAGGAAGCAGCCTGCTGACGCTGGGACCCATCTACGAGTATCTGCTGGCACATGGGTTTGCTCCCGAGGGTCAGTTCATCGTCATTGAGGGCTGGGCAGTCGAGTTTGTGCCACCGGGCACGCCATTGGTCGAGGAGGCGCTGGCACAGGCGGTCGAGCGGGATGTGAATGGCGTGACCACTCGCGTTTTCACGGCTGAGCATCTGGCGGCCATCTGTCTTCAGGTGGGCAGGCCCAAAGATCATGACCGGGTGATCCGGTTTGTGGAGGCCGGGGTGCTTGATGCAGAGCTGTTTGAGGCTATCATTCAGCGCCACGATCTGATGAATCGATGGCACAAGTTTCAAGACACCTACCTCAACCCATGACTGACCTGATGAAACAACTCACCGCACGAAAGGTGGAGCGGCGCAGACAACTCGCGGCGTTGCCCGTGGGTGAGAAGCTGCGGATGCTGGAGGAGATGGTCGCTGCCGCAAAAAGGATCAGCGCCACCAAGCCGCCGAAGCCGGTCAATCCGGTGCGTGCCAGGAGATAGTCCTCAACTCGGCCGGTCCAAGGCAACGCTGATCCTCAATCAGCCGCCGCCGGACGAAAGCGCTCAGCGATCCGTTCCACGCCGCCGCGTTTGCCATCCACAGGCTCAAAGCTCTTGGTAGCAGCATTCCAGCCAGTCTGCGTAGGATACGGATAGATCGTCATCTCCCATGTGGGCTTGCCGTTCTCCACATGACGGCCTTGCAAGGCAAAGGGGGCTGTGCCGGTCTCGCGCCAGGCGCGTGCGGTGTCGAGGAGGTTCGGCGGTTGATTGATGCCGGGACCGCCGCCGTGGGCGAGGCCGGGGACGACGTAGAAGCGAAAGAAGGACTGCACATTATCGAGCCCGCCGAGGCGCTCGATCACGCGCTCGTAGTAGTCGATGGAAGCGTGGTAGGGCACGACGGAATCGGCGGTGCCGAGGGTCATGATGAGCTTGCCGCCGCGCTTGGCGAAGGCGCTGAGGTCGGGGTTCTCGGCGTTGAGATAGGGCGCGAGCTTGGCGGTGTAGGTGTCGATGTCCGCGCCGAAGTTGATGTCCTCCGGCTTCTTGTCTTTGCCGAAGACCCAGTTGAAAAGATACAG
>JAYVIO010000430.1:0-21045 GCA_043770175.1 Verrucomicrobiales bacterium
CGGTTGCTGTTCCGCCTTGCTCATCGAGCCTTCCTTGTCCGCGATGCTCGGCATGTTCTCCTTTTTCTGTTCTTCCGTGGACGCCTTGCCGCCCTGCGATCCCTTCGGCAAATCCGGCCCATTCGCAATCTGCGGTGCACTCGGCTTGCCCGCCTTGCTCTCCCCGTCTTGCTGCTTCTGATCACTTGGCGGCTTGTTCCCGCTTGGCGAACTCTCCGCCCTTTGCCCTTCGCCCTTCGCGCTTGCCTTTGCTCCCGAACTTTCCTTCAGCAAATCCGCCACGCTCGGCATCCGCTTCGCCGCGATGTCCTGCAACGACTTGAGCATCGTCGCCCATGATTCGAGCCGCTGCGCATCAAACTCATCATTCCGCGTTGCCTGCTCCACCAAACTGCGTCCGCTTTGATTCAAATTGCTCAACCGTGCCGCGTTCGCATTCTCCGCACTCGCCTGCTGCGCGATCTTCCGGCGGTTCTCCGGCCGGTCCAGTTCCGCCGCGTCCATTGCCCGTAGTTCCTTGTTCGTCGCATGCAGTTGCTGCTCGCGCTCATAACTTTCGCGTGCCGCTTCCAGCCACTTGCCGAACTGCTCGGTCAGCCACAGCGCGTGATCCGTCTTGTTCAGCACATGCAGCACGAACGCCGCCGAATACGCCCGCTTCCGGTTCGGCAGATAATCCTCCGCCCAGGCACGAATTTCGAGTGTCTGCGGCTCCACACCGTCACGCGAGGCGCAAAACGTCGCCTTGTTCGACAACTCCTTCTTCTCCGGAGCTCCGGCAGCGGCGATCTTGTCGCCCTTGGTCTTGTCATCGTTCACACTGCGCCATTCCAGGCCCGTGCGTTGGATCCCGAAGTCATCCTGCACATCCACATCGAACACGACCACTTCCGAATCCAGCACCACTTGTTCCTGGGTCTCGCGCCGTGCCGCCAGCCGTGGCGATTCATCTTCAATCGCATTGATCTTCAAGACCAGCGGCTCACGTGGCGTCAAACCGTCGCGATCCTTCCACATCACATGCCTCTCGGCATCCGCTGCGACTTGGTGAAACGATGTCATCACCTTCGCGCCTGAAACTTGCTCCGCTGCGCCATCCACTTCCGCCGAGGCCAGCTCACGGCTTGCAGTCGCCTCCAAAGCGGCCTGCGCTCCCTTCAGAATGCTCACCGAGCCACCACGCACCTCGATCACCGGTTCCGTCTGGTATTTCAAATACTGCGGCAACCGCGTTCGCACCGACAACGCTGTCAGTTCCGGCCGCGTGCGTGGCAAAACGTTCAGCGTCTTGCGCACATCGCCCAACGACAGCGACAACGACGCGTCTTCCTTCTGCGGCGGGAATTCCAGCGGATAAGCGCCCTCCTGCAAATGACTCACAATCGCAGGCTGATCACTGATCTGCGCTTTCGCCCGTGCTGGTGACCAGCGCGTGTCCTTGTCGAGCTGCACCTTCAAATCAAACGGCTCAGCGTACGGCACCACGAGCCGCTCTGGCAGTTTTTCGATCTTCGCGAACGTGAAACGCTCCACATCACGCCACGGTGTCACCCAGCGAGCCATCGCGTTCCACGCTGCATCTGGCACCATCGTCACTGCCGTCACGGCCAGCATTGCCGTCACGCCTGCTGCCCAGCCCCATTGAAAATGCTTCGCCTCCGGCACCGCATGCGAGAAATCCTTGTCCTTCACCGCCTCCGCCGCCTGCGCCATCGCCGCCTGCACCAGCCGCTCGCTGCGACCCGCCGAGCCGGCTTCGACATGCGCCAGTTCCACGATGCCCAGCAACTGATCACCCAAACGCGGGAAGGTGCGCTTCAACAAACGTGCCGCATCCTCCAGACTCCGCTGCCGCCACACCCAGCGATGCCACTTCAGCGGCACCCCAAGCCCCAACGTCAACGCCCCCGCAATCAGCAACGACGCCCGCAGCCACACCGGCGTCTCCATCACGCGATCCAGCGCGAACACGAGAATATAAGACAGCACAATCCCAAACGCCGCCGCCAGCAGCCCCTCGGTGAGCTTCACGATCCAGACGCGCTTGCGAAATTCCGCGAGCTTCGTTTCGAGGATGACCGGCAGTTCTGTTTTCATAAGCTGGATGGACTGGTTCAAGATTTGAATGGGTTCAGCACCACTGATGCCATCTACTTACGCCTGCTCAGGGCGTTTTCGTCCTTCAGAGTGACTGGGAGTGAAATCATGATTGAAAAAATACGAAATTTAGGCCTGGGGGTCAAGACAGCTCTGTCTGTTGGCACGTATCAGGGACTTTGAAATGCGCGAGGCATAACTCGCGCCCCTAGCGTCACCGATCGTTCATACGGCCTGCCGCTCTCAAACCTCCTTCATTTCCGCCAAGCACGAAGTTCTGCCGTCCGGCCGAATCATGTGTTTCCATATCCTGTGCGCGGATGCGAAGGCCCCGGATTCGGCAGAGATCAATCTCGTAGATAGGTCAGCGCTTCCAGAGACGGATACCGCCCGGCTTTCGCCAGCGTACGGCGCAGGAGCAAACGGCCAGCAGAATTGAGGTCAAGCAGCTGCACAGTCGCCTCGCCAATGTCCGTCAGCGGCACGATCCGCGCTCCGTTCAGCCGAAAATGATCACTCCAGCGATCCTGACGGGGATGGTAGATCCGGACCAGAAGGCGTAGGCGGCTGACCAGCGCTCCCAGGTCCGTTCCTTTCGCCACGTTGCAGCGCAGGCAGGAAAGGGCGAGATTCGCCGCCGTGGTCGGTCCACGATGCTTGCGGCTGATGATGTGATCGACCGGGAAGGTGAAATGAGCGTCAACTTGGTGAATCAGGCAGTATTCGCAAAGCCCGGTTGCCCGCTCGAACACGAGACGTCGCAGCCGGGCTGGGATCGCCGCAATCATGCGGCAGCGGGAATGCGAGATTTGCTCCGCACACGGGCGCGGGCCTTCGCCAGGCTCATCACATGGTCCAACTGCACAAACATCTGCAATTCCTCACGCTCCTTCGGCTTCAGCACACCTTCCTCCTGCCGCGACAGCAGTTCCGCCACCCGCTTTTCCGCCGTCGCTGAAGGGCGAAAGGCGCGGAGCTTCTCCGCTCCGGCGGCATCAGCTATGAACTGGACGATCTCCTCGAATGGTTTCATGAGCGGATTGTAGGCTGGTGAGGGGAAGATTTCCAGCGGGGTTTGCAGGTGGGCCCATCCTCCCCGATTCAAAGGCATCTCCCAATCCGCAGCAGCAACGTCGTCCAAAGCCGCCGTCATCAGGAAGACTTCATCACCGCCGAAATCGACCCCAATCACAAACAAGACACCGCCTGGGGCCTCAGCAAAAGCGCCTGGAGCTTCCGCGAGTTGGCGCCGTTTGTGCAGGAGGCGATTAATTCCGCTCAAAAGAGTCCATGACGTCGCCAACGTCAGGATTATGCCTGTGAAATACGACAAAGGCCACTGCTTCGTAGAATATAAAAACCCAACCACCACCAGTGTCGCTCAAGCCTCGCCAAAACTCGAAGACCTTGTCGCCACGAGAATCATATAGGAACTGCATCCGCATTTCCTCCATACAAGCCACTTGGTCCTTGGTCATGTTCCAAAGATGTTTAATGACAAATGAATCTCGACTGTAGTCATAGTCCGAGTGGAACTTTGCGAGCATGGCCTTGGTCACTCGAATTATAAACCGCTCTGCACGATCCAGAGGAAAGTTAAGGGTGGGCGCAATGGCGACCCCGTCCCGAGTCAAAACGGGCATCTCCCCGATGTGATTTAGCATTATCGAATGCATGGTCGGATTCCTGTCCAAGGTTCGCTGAAGCACACCGTCTTTTAATAGCTGGTTGGCGGCTGGATTGGTAGTGACTGCCGACATCACCCAGGTTCGGAATGCTTCGTCGTCTTTAGTTAAAGGCCTGTGACAGGTCTCGCAGCACCACACCCATATGAGGTTATCGGGTCTTGGCTTTGGAAAAAATGTTCTCGCTGGGACATGGTCTTCCGTCAGATTCTCGGTGGAGCCGCAGAGATAGCATTTCATCTTGGCATTCACTCCCCTCTCAAATCCAAACAAATCACCCTCTCCCCCGTCTTCTGCATCAGATCCTCCGACTGCTGACGCACATAGAGCAGGCCGTGGCTGAGAGCAGGCAGGCTCCAGGTGTTCAGCGCATAGAACGGCTGCGCTTGGGCGATCACCTTGGCTCCAGCGGGGCTGAGGTCGAGCCAGTGCAATGAACCGATCTCGCCGAGGCAGAGAAAGGCGCCGTCCACCTTCAACAAACTTGCGCGGAGGATGCTGAGGCGGGTGGGATTGGCGCGGCCGGTCTGTTTGCTGAACTCGGCGTCTTCCCATTCGATGTGCTGCTCCCACACTTCCGCCCCGGTGTCGGCGTTCACGCAGACGAGGCGGGACTTGGGCTCCGTCTCGCCGTCGATCGCGTAGAGGTGGCCGTCGTGATACACCGGGTTCATCCAGTGAACACCGAGCTTCTTCGACTGCCACACTGCCTTGGGTTGGAAGTCGGCATCATACTCGACCATCACGCCACCGAGCGGGCGGCCCTTTGGATACGCGGTGGTGATGAAGGCGCGATTCTTCTCTGGAATGACCACGGGCGAGGTGCCGATGGCCTGGATGTATTCGTCCTCACGCCAGGCGAACTTGGAATGCAGCTTCCCACTCGCCGGATCGATGCACATGAGGCCACCGGTGGCCGGATCGCTCTCGCCGCCGGCATAGACGAGCACCTTGAGCTGCCCGTGCAGCTTTGTGGGAATGGGCGATGCATAACTCGCGCCCCATGCGTCCTCCACCTTCCAAACGACCTCGCCGCTCTTCAAATCAAACGCCGCCACGCTCGCGCCGGCCTCGGCGAGACGCACCTTGCGGTCACGCAGACCTTCGGAGTCCTCAATCGCGGATTTTTTTCCGCCCACGTTCAAAATGACGCGACCATCGAGAATCAACGGCGTGCCGCCCGCACCGAAGAAATCCTGCGGCACATGCATTTCGGCCCGCAGGTCGTGTTTCCACAGCAGCTTGCCTGTTTTCAAATCGAGCGCACGTAGTTCGCAAGTGACGCCATACGTCACCACCACGCCATCGGCGATCACTGGGCTGCCACGCGGCCCGTTGCCGAAGCCATAGCGGTCCTGATAGGAGATCGGGTAATCATGCGACCAGTAGCGTTTTCCAGTCTCGCGATGCAGACATTCGATGGTCTCCTTGCCTTCGAGTGCGTGGAAGATCACGCAGGAGTCGCCGCTGATCGCGGGCGAGTTGTAGGCCTCGCCCATCGCCACCTCCCACACGGCCTTCGGCTCACCTGCGGCCCATTTTTTCGACAGATGCGTCTCCGGCGAGATCGCATCGTCCATGGGGCCGAGCATGCGCGGCCAGTCGCTCGTTTTCGCGTCCTTAGACAGCGGCTTCGGAGCCGCGTGGAAGGTCAGGCGGTCAAACGCCTCCTGCGCGGAGCAGGTGGCGAAGGTGAAAAGGAGCAGAAACAGTCTCGGCGGAATTTTCATGTTCAGCAAAGCTAGCCACTGCCATGAAGAGCGCCACTCCGATGCTCGTCACTTTTGCCTTCAGCCCAAAAATTTCCCGGGATTCAAAATTCCGTTCGGATCGAGCGCTGCTTTCAGGCGCAGGTGCGTTTCATGGGCGGCTGGGGAGACGGCATCCCGCCACCAGCGCTTTTTGGCGATGCCGATGCCGTGCTCGCCGGTGATCGCGCCGTTCCAGGCGATGACTTGATGGAAGAGCTTGTCGAGCGCGGTTTCCGCACGTTCGCGGATCGCGGGATCGTCCATCGTGGGCACCATGATATTGACGTGGATGTTGCCATCGCCCGCGTGACCAAAGCAGGCGACAGGGAAGCCGGTTTCGCTTTGCAGTTTTTCGGCGAAATCAACGAGATCGACGAGTTTGCCACGTGGCACGACGATGTCCTCGTTCAGTTTGATCAATCCAGTGTTCCGCAGGCTGTAACTGAACTCGCGGCGCAGTTTCCAGAACGCTTCGCAGGCTTCATCTCCCATCGCTTCGTTCAGACAGAGGCAACCAAGCTCACGCACGAGCTTGGCGAGTTGTTGCAACTCGCCTTTGACCGATTCGGTCTGCCCGTCGATCTCAACGAGCAGATGCGCATCGCCATCCGGCGTGACGGAGGCGCCGAGATACTCGCGGGCGGCACGCAGCGTGAACTTGTCGGCGATTTCGAGGGCGCTGGGCAGAAAACCGCTGCCGAGGATGCGCTGTACGGCATTTGCGGCTTCGGCGAACGAATTGAATCCTGCGGAAAGCATTGCGCGCATCGGCGGATGCGGGATCAGCCGCAGCGTGGCCTCGGTGACGACGCCGAGCATGCCTTCGCTGCCGACCATGAGGCCGACGAGGTCGAAACCGGTTTTGTTTTTGTGACACCGCCCGCCGGCCTTCACAATCGAGCCGTCCGCCAGCACGGCTTCCAAACCGAGCACGTAATGCCGCGTGACGCCATATTTGAGGCAGCGTGGGCCGCCGGCGTTCGTGGCGATGTTGCCGCCGAGACTGCATTCTTTGAGCGAAGCCGGGTCCGGAGGGTAAAACCAGTCCAGTTTGCGCACCTCGCTCTGAAGATGGCCGGTAATCACACCTGGCTCGATGACCGCCACGCCGTCTTCGAGGGCGATCTCTTTGATCTTGTTCATGCGGGCCACTGAAAGCGCGATGCCGCCTTTCATCGGCACTGCACCGCCGACGTAACCGACGCGTGAGCCTTGAGGCGTGACGGGGATCTTGTGTTCGTTGGCGAAGCGCAGTGTTTTGGACACGTCCTCGGTGCTTTGGGCATGCACGACGACTTGGGGTGGGTTTGAGGCGAACCATTTGTCCGTGCTGTGCGCGGCGAGATCGTCCTGCGTCACAGAGACACGGTCAGGACCGAGGAGGGAAACGAGTTGATCGGCGAGGGTTGCCATGCGCATTCTTGGGGCCGGATGCGCAGCCTTGCAACTTCATGACCTGCGCCTAATTTGGCCACCATGCAGCCCCGGCCCGTCGTCAACGTCGAAGAATTCATCGGCAAGACCGTGGGGCGGCGCGTGCCTCCGCGTGATCCATTGCGTGTATCAGACAGCAACAAGGCGGGTGCCGTTGCCTGGCGGAAAGCCTTTCCCTATCGTCTTGCGCCGAAGGGTGTTTACCGCTTTCACAGTCACGAGGAGGCCCATATATGGATGACGAAACATTCGGGACCAAGGAAATCGTGACCGAGGAACTTGGCGAGTCACGCCAGCCAACGGTGGAGGACTTGTTGGAGCTGTGCCGTGAGCTTAATCGTCGGGAAGCGAAGTATTTGATCGTTGGTGGCTTTGCGATTCGTGGAGCTGGGTATATTCGTGAAACGGGCGATCTGGATGTGATCATCGACACGAGTTCTGAGAATGAAGCCAAAGTGTTTCAATCTTTAGAAATCTTGCCGGACAAAGCGGTGCTGGCGCTGGAACCTGGAGAGGCCGAGAAATATACCGTCGTTCGCGTGGCGGATGAGATCATTGTGGATCTGATGAAGTCGGCGTCCGGGATTGATTACGCGGAGGCGGTAAAGGATGTGGTGATCCGCATGGTGCAAGACGTGCCAATTCCATTCGCCTCGCCACGGTTGTTATGGCGGATGAAGAAAAACACGCACCGCGAGAAGGACGCGGCGGATTTGATCTTCCTGCGGCAGCAGTATCCCGAGGTGACACAGGATTGAGATGCCTCCGCTCATCGCAGTCACGCATCCACGCGGGATTTACCTCCCGGAGGCGGATTTGTGGCTGGATCCGCACTTTGGGACAAAGCGGGCGTTTGTTTCGCATGCGCACAGCGATCATGTAGCGCGGCATGATCTGACGTTTTGCTCAGAGATCACGCATCAGCTCATGGTGGTGCGCAAAACGGTGAAAAAATCGGGAGCGGTGGTGTCACCGAAGCTGCGTGAGGTGTTTGAATGGGAGGGCTGGGAGCTGCGGCTGTTGCCGGCGGGGCACATCACGGGTTCGGCGATGCTGCATCTCACGCGGAAGGCGGATGGAGCGACACTGCTCTACACGGGCGACTACAAGCTGCGGCAGGGGCTGAGCGCGGAACGTTGTGAACTGATGCAGGCGGACACGCTGATCATGGAGACGACGTTTGGGCTGCCGAGGTATCGTTTCCCGCCTGCGGAGGATGTGATCGCGCAGATGCTGGCGTTTGTGCGGGAAACTTTGAGTGATGGCGGCATTCCGGTGCTGCTGGGGTATTCGTTGGGCAAGGCGCAGGAGATTCTGTGTGCGCTGAGAGATGCGGAACTGCCGGTGATGGTGCATGCGAGTGTGGCGCAGATCACGGAGGTGTTAACGCCGCATCTGGGTGCTTTGCCAAAGTGGCGGTTGTTTGATGCGAATGAAATTGCGGGGCATGTGCTGGTGTTTCCGCCGGGGGCAAAAATCGAGCTGCCAAAGTCGCGCACGGCGATGCTGTCGGGCTGGGCGATTCAGCCGAGCGCGAAGTATCGTTACGGCGTCGATGTGGCGCTGCCGCTGAGCGATCACGCGGATCATCCTGAGTTGCACGAGACGGTGGAAATCGTGAAGCCGCGCCGGATTTACCTCGTGCATGGATCGACGCGTGAGTTTGCGACGGAACTGCGCTCGCTTGGGCATGACGCGCGGGCGCTGGGGGCGGAGGATCAGTTGGAACTGAGCTTTTCAGCTCACTGATTCAAGTTTCTGCCGCCGGGCGAAGAAGACGCGGGCGCTTTCCATGACGCCGTATGCGGTTTCCTGCGGGGTCAGTTCGGCGGTCTTGATGCGCAGGTCGGCGAGGGATTTGTAGAGCGGTTTGCGCTCGTTGAGCAGACGTTCGAGCTTGGCCTTGGGATCTTCCTCGCCGTTGAGCAGCGGGCGGTTGTTGTTCATCGCGGTGCGGCGGGCGAGGCGCTCGGGATCGGCATCCAGCCAGACGAGGTAGCCGAGATGACGCAGCAGCGGCAGATTGCGTGGCTGCGTGATGATGCCGCCGCCGGTGGCGATGACGCAGCCGCGTTTGCCGAGAAGCGAGCGCAGCGCAGCGGATTCGCGCAGGCGGAATCCGGCCTCGCCTTCTTCGGCGAAGATCTCGGGAATCGTTTTGCCGGCGGTTTCGACGATGAGGTGGTCGGTATCGACGAACTGGAAGCCGATCATCTGCGTGACGATGCGGCCGACGGTGGTTTTGCCGGAACCCATGAGGCCGATGAGCACGATGTTCGGCTGGCGGGGCAGGGGAGTCTCGCCGGCGGCATGGACGAGGCCGAGAATGGATGAGGCGAGATCAGGATCGTCGCGCAAGGCATCGAAGTAGCTCGCATACTGCGGCTGCCAACCGGCGGCATGCAGCTTGGTGTTGGAGACGCGCTTGTGGCTCCAGCCGCGTTTGCGATTGGGATCAGGTTCGCGAGCGCCGGGCAGTTTGAGGCCAAAGATGGCGCACAGGTGTTCGAGGCATTGCCGTTGTGTCATCTGCGCGTCATCGACGACGTTGAAGATGCCGCTGAGACGCTGCGTGACGAGGTGCACGAGTGCGGCGGCGGCATCGGCGGCGTGGATTTGATTGAGCAGGCGGCCCTGACCATGATTGCCTTCGATGGCGGCCTTGCCTTCGAGCAGGTTCTTCAACACGAAGGAGCGTCCGGGGCCATAAATGCCGGCGAGACGCGCGACGGTTCCGCCAGCGTTCAAAGCGATGTTTTCAGCTTCGCGCAGCAGGCGCCCGGTGTCGCGATCCGGTTCGGCAGGACTGGTTTCATCGACGATTTCGCCATCGACCTGCGGGTAAACACTGGTGCTGCTGGTGTAGAGTGCGAAGGCTTGCGGAAAGGCTGCCACGAGATGCCGCATGCCATCGACATAGACGGCTTGATACATCTCGGCACCGCCACGGCTGGAACTGGCGCTGTGAATGAAGGAGTCGATGTCTGCGCCGATCTTCGTGGCGAGTGAGGTGACAGAATCTTGATTCGAGATGTCGCAGGATTCGACGCGCCAAGGTTTGGCAGCGGCCAGGCGTGCAGCAGACTCGGGCGAGTGCGTGAGGCCGATGACTTCATGCCCGGTGGCATGAAGCAGATCGGCGGCACGTTCACCGACGAAGCCACAACCGGCGATGAGCACCTTCATAACGGACGGCGTTTTTGATAGTAGGCGAGGATGCCGTTCACGACGCCACGCACATAATCCTCGATGGCGCTGGTTTGCAGACGGCCCGCGACAAGGGTGCGACCCAGGTAGTGGCCGAGCAGCAGGCGGCGGTAGGTTTCCTCATGGTTCATGACGAAGGGCTCAAGATAAACGACCGGGCACTGGTAGATGCGGTTGGCGAGCAGGTTGCGCGCATAGACATACGCGTTTGTGCCAACTCTTAGAGCGTTGGGCGTGGTGTAAACATAGGCGGGCAGCCCCGTCGCGGCCCGCATGCCATTGGCCACGGTTTCTGCGAGCGGCAGCTCCTCTTCATGCATGCGGGAGAACAGCCGGTAAAACATTTCAAAGCGCACGTCCTGCTGCTCCAGCTCCAAGGGGGAGTAGCAGCCGTTGATGAGCACGTGCATGTGATTCATCGGTGAAAACTGCGGCGCGGTGGCATCGCCCCAGGCTTCGGCGTTGTAGTGCAGGCAGAGGACGACATCGGGCTTGATGGAGGTGTTGACCTTTTTGGCCCGCGCCTGGATTTCGCTGACGCGGTAGAAGAGTTTTTCGCTCTGCCATTGCACGGTGAGGATTTTTGCATCGCCGGTGAGGCTGTTGTAATTTTCCTGCGGCTGCGGGAAGCCTGCTTCGGCGAGCAGTTGGCGTGCGGGATCGACCAGATCGGCAGGCCGCAGCTCAGTGACAGGCTCAAGGCGGTCGCGCACGAGCGTGACGTAGGCGCCGAGGGCCTTGAGCCGTTCCGCCAGCACCTGAGCGGTGGTGAGCGTTAGCCCACCTTCTTGAATGACCTCACCGGGAGCGAAGCTGAGATAGCGTTCTTCCATCGTCGCGTAACTTCCGCCGATGTGGCCGGGGTCGATGGCAATGTGGACATCGCTGAGCGGCGGACGGCCCTTGAGCGGTGGCATTTCGCTGGCACGTCTCCAGGTGCGCGTGCCGGGCAGCGGTGATTCAGCGCGGTTGGTAAAGGCGATGCGTGCTTCGGGTCTTACCGGGTCGCCGGTCTTGACCACCAAACCGTCGGCTTCCAGCTTCCATGGCGGCGGCAGCGGTGAACCATCGGCATAAAAATTCCGCATGGCGGTCTCAAACTCGCTGCGTGTCAGCGTTTGATGAAATGACTGCAACTTGGACCAGTCCGGCTTGGTGCCGAGCGGGCTCAGACGGTCCAGCCGCGCTGCAGGTGCCGGCGGTGGCATGACTGGAGCTGACGCAGCAGGGGCGGCACCCGGTATGATTTGTGATGGAGTCAGCGCGGGAGCGGGAGCCGTAACAAGGGGCGGGGGCGTGGGAGCGGGCGCAATCGTCTGCGTCATGCCCGGCGCTGCCACGCAGCACGTCAGCATGACGGCCAGCGAGTTGCCGCGCATCATTCGTTTCATCATAAGTTCATCCTAGACTTGATCCCCGGCTTCATCATCTACTAAGTAACACCACGATGAACGACAACACGGCTGACAGCGCGGACGGACTCTTCCGCCTCCTTTTTTTGGGCGATGTGGTGGGCGAACCGGGCCGCAAGGCGGTCGCCGCGCTGCTGCCGGTGCTCAAGGAGGAGCTCAAGATCGACTTCATCGTGGTGAACGGTGAAAACTCCGCCGGTGGGCGCGGTATCACGCCGAAGATCGCCATCAGCCTCATGCGTGCCGGTGCGGCGGTGGTGACGAGCGGGGATCACATCTGGGATCAGAAGGAGATCGTGCATTACCTCAGTGAGGAGCCACGCATGCTGCGGCCGATGAACTATCCCGCTGGCACGCCGGGCAGCGGCTTCATCGTGCTGGAGTCAAAGAAGTGCAAAGTGGCCGTGGTGAACCTCCAGGGGCGCACGTTCATGAACCAGCAGCTCGACAATCCCTTCCCCGCCATCGCCGCCTGCGTCGAGGAATTGCGCCAGGAGACGCCGGTGATCTTTGTGGACTTCCACGCCGAGGCCACGAGCGAAAAAGTCGCCATGGGCTGGCATCTCGACGGCAAAGTCTCCGCTGTCGTCGGTACGCACACGCATGTGCCCACCGCCGATGAACGCGTGCTGCCGAAAGGCACCGCCTTTCAAAGCGACGCCGGCATGTGCGGCCCGATGGATTCCGTGATCGGCAGCCAGATCGAACCCGTGCTCGAACGCTTCCTCACCATGATGCCGACGCGCTTTGGTGTCGGTCGTGGTGCCGTGCGGGTGAATGGTGCCTTGATCACGATTGATCCTGCCACTGGCAAGGCGCTCAAGATCGAACGTATCGCGCGGACGTGGCATGAGTGAGCTCGATGCTTACTCCGTCCACGCCTCGCGGATGAGACGCAGATAGTTGCCGTGCATAATGTTGGCGACGTCCTCGTCTCTATAGCCGCGGTTTTTCAGCATCTGGGGGATGCGGGCGAGGTCGGCGATGGTGTCGAGGTCGGCGGGGGTTTGCTCGGTGCCGTAGCCGCCGTCGAGGTCGGTGCCGATGCCGCTGTGATTGGCGTTGCCGGCGAGCTGGCAGACGTGGTCGATGTGGTCGCAGATGACTTCGAGTTTGAGGCCGACTTCCTGCGGGGTGGTTTTGCCGCGGGTCCAGCCGGGGATCATCATCCAGGCATCGAGGGCGGCTCCCATAACACCGCCGCGTTCGATGAGGGCTTTGATTTGGTCGTCGCTGAACTGGCGGGGATCGGGGACGAGGGCGCGGCAGTTGCTGTGGCTGGCCCAGACGGTGCCATGATGAATGTCGAGGGCCTGCCAGAAGCATTCGTCGCTCAAGTGAGTGACATCGAGGATCATGCCGAGGCGGTCCATTTCCTGGATGAGTTCTTTGCCACCGGCGGGCAGGGGGCCGACTTGATCATGACCGAGGGCATAACGGCAGACGCCGTAGTGCGCGGGGCCCATGGCGCGGAGTCCTTGTGCCCAGGCGTCTTCGAGATGGCCGACGGTGCGGATGGAGTCGGCGCCTTCGAGGCTGAGGATGTAGCCGATGGCCTTGGTGTCGTCGGGAATGCTGACGTCGTTCCACAGCGCGATCATTTCGTCGAGTTCGCGCAGGTTGGTGATTTGACGGAGCTGACCGTCTTCTTCCATGGCGCGATACCAGGAGAGCTGGCCTTGTGTTTCGGACCAAGCCTGTTCAGGAGACATCCAGCCAGCGATGGGGGAGACGCCTTTCATGCAACCGGCGAGCTGGGTGGCGACGCAGAGGCCGACTTTGCCGCGACGCATGTCAGGGAAGGCGGTGGTGCCTGCGGCGCGGCCTTTGCCGGTCATGCCGGCCTCACGACGACGAATCTCATGAACGGGGAGGCGGAGGTCGCGATTGAAGCCGCCGAGGGCGTTGAGGCTGAGGTCGAGGTGGGCGTCGAAGGTGAGCATGGCGAATGAGATGGCGAATGGAGCGTCACTCTACGCTGATTCGATCATGCGTCATTCATAGCGATAGCCTGCGCCGTGCACGGTACGGATGATGCGCGGCTGAGTGGGGTCTTTTTCGATGCGTTTGCGGAGCTGCGAGATGTGCTGGTCGAGCGCGCGGCTTTCAGGGAAGTAATCGACGCCCCAGACTTCATCGGCGAGCGTGTTGCGGTCGATGACTTTGCCGCGGCGCTCGTAGAGCAGGCGCAGGACTTTGACATCGCGCGGGCTGAGGGCGAGCTCGACCTTGTCGCGATACGCACGCAGCTCAGTGGGGACGATGCGGAGGTCGTCCATGGTGAAGTCGTCATCGGTTTTACCAGCACCACGTGAGGCGGTGCGGCGCAGGATGGCGCGGATGCGGGCGATGATCTCTTTGACACCGAAGGGCTTGGTCATGTAGTCGTCGGCGCCGAGTTCGAGGCCGAGGACGGTGTCGATTTCCTCGGCTTTGGCGGTGAGAAAAAGGATGGGGACTTTTTCATCCTGACGGCGGATCTGCTTGCAGACTTCGTAGCCGTTGAGGCCGGGCATCATGACGTCGAGGCAGACGAAGTCGGGGTTTTCGACGCGGAAGAAGTCCACCGCCTGCAAACCGTCGCTGGCGGGGATGACTTCATAACCTTCCATGGTGAGAACCTCGCGCAAAGCATCACGCGTGTGGTCGTCGTCTTCGGCGATGAGTATTTTGGTCATGACTTGTTGGGTAGGTTGAGAATGAAGCGCGCGCCATCGCGATAATTGGGGCACACGGTGAGGGAGCCGCCGTGCAATTGTGCCAGTTCGCGCGAGATGGTCAATCCAATGCCGGTGCCGCTGACACCTTCTGCAAGATCAGAGCGGAGGCGCTCGAAGGGCTCGAAGACGGTGCGGCGCTTGCCAGCGGGAATGCCGGGGCCGCGGTCCTCGACGATGATGCGGGCGCTGTGCTCATCGTGCTCGGTGTGGATGCTGATCCACTTGCCGCTGTTGGCGTATTTGTCCACGTTGGAGATGAGATTGCCGAGGATCTGCTCGATGGCGTCGGGATCGGCCTGGATGGTGGCTGGTCCATGCAGCGAAGTGACGATCTCGAAGCCTTTGTTTTCGAGCAGCGGCTTCCAGAACTCGGCGATGCGCGAGACGGTGTCATCCAGCGCGAGCGATTTGGGCTGGATGGTGAGCTTGTCGCGTTGCTGGCGGGCATAGTTGAGCACGTTTTGGATGAGGCGGTCCAGACGCGCGGTTTCCGCCTCAACGACACCGAGCTGGCGCTTGGCGATGGAGTCGCCTTGCGATTCGGCACGCTGGGAGGCCATCTCGGCGTAGAGGCGGATGTTGGTGAGCGGAGTTTTGAGCTCGTGGGAGATTTGATTGACGAAGGTCACACGCTGCTGCGCGATGCGCATCTCACTCGCGCTTTCGTGGAAGTAGAGCCAGCCGACGACAAATACGAGCACGATGCCGGAACTGACGCCGAGCAGGATCGGGAAGAGGTAGGGCTTCGGGAATTCCTCGTTCGCCGGCGCATACGCCAGCTCCCATTGCGAGAGCGGTTCTGAGCAGGCGCGATGCGCGGCCGGAGTCCCCTCGGAACCGGGCAGCTTTTTGCCCCATTGATGCAATGGGATGCCTTTCACCGTGGCAAGCATCATGCGGCCGGGCGGTGAGGCCAGACCGGGCTGCGGCAGCCGTTGAAACAAGGCTTTCATCAGCGCCTGCGGATTCATCAGCGCACAGCTCAGGCTGCCGTCGGCAAAGCGATGCCAGTAGATGAACATCGAGTCACCCACATGCCAGCCGCTCCAGTTCAGCGGTGTTTCGGACTGCACGGGCCGGTCATCAATGTGGTAGCCGTACATTTTCAGGTAGGTCATCCATTGTGAGGAACGCTGCTGCGCAGGGGTGAGCGCACCGGGCACGAAGATGCGTTGAAATGGCGGGCCGCCATCGTCCAGCGTGGAAACGAACTCCGGCATGCTGTCAGGGTTCCGGGTTGAGTCATGGATGGCCTTGATGCGGTCGGCGGCGTTGAATCCTTGGCCGGGTTGAAAGGTGGTTTTGCCCACAAACGACTCGACTGGTCCGGCCTCGCCCGCTTTGGACCAAGTTTGGGCGATCCACGGATGTGTGGCCAGCCGTTGCGACATCAACTTGGCGGAGCTGATGCTCTGTGCTCCCCAACTGTCGAGCCGGTCGGTGAGCTGCCGCATATCGTGCAAAAGATGGTGGTCGGCGGAGCTGAGGCGCTCGGCCAAAATGGCCTGCATGGAGGCATCGGTGCGTTTTTCTGCATCGCGGATCAGGTAGGTTCCCAGCCACGCCAACAGCGCCAGTGGGAGTACCACCAGGATGATGAACAGGATCGTGGAGCGGCGTTGCAGCATGCGTGAGGCTCATACTTTAGCCTCATCACCTATTAGGTCATCCGAAATTTATAAAAACCATAAAAAGAATCGGGGCGGACTTTTTCGTCCGCCCCGATTCTTTTGCAGGTGTTTCCAACAGCCAGAAGGACAACCACTATCTTGGGAAATTGGGCTTCAGCGTTCGGTGACCGCAGTCACGTTCCGTTGATCTGGTGGTAGCTTCCCACAGGCCGGAATGAATGAGTCAGCGGCATGTGAGCAGATTGTCAGGAGATTGTAAGGCGCGAGTTATCGACGTACCGTCATCCAAATCCAGCGCAACGGCCAGGTGATGGTGACGATGACCGCCCCAATCAGCGCGGCGACCAGATTCATCGGCAGCAGCAGCAAACTCAGGATGGGATTGAGGATTTTCTGCAGCCTTTCTAGGCGCGACCACGCAATCGTCAGCACCGTGATGAGAATGATGCCCGCGAACTTCATGATCTTCACCTTCAGAGGGCCGAGTGTTTCAAAAAAATCATGGAAGTACAGCTCCGAAAGCAGCAGGAGACCGACGTAGCCGATGAGGATGAACGCGGTGTGTTCCAGCACTGGATATTTGGCGATCATTTTGATCGCCACGCCTGCCACCAGCCGCAGGGCGATGATGCCGATGGTCACCCCCACATAGACCGGCCACAGATCGTTCGGACTCAGCGCGATCGCCGCCACCACATTGTCCACGCTCAAGCTCAGGTCCATGAGGGAGATCATGGCGATCGTGCTGGCGAAGGTGCGATGATGCACGTTCACTGCTTCGCCCTCGTCTTCGCCGATGTCCTTTTGCCCGGCGAAGTGCGCGCACATCAACCACACGAGATACAGCGCCCCGACGAGCATCACCCAGTGGTTATGGATGATCCAGGAAGCAAACAGCAACGCCACCAGCCGGAAACCATACGCGCCGATGTAGCCGATGTTCATCGCCTTGGCCCGCTGCTTCTCCTCCAGATGGGATGCCATGGCCGCAATGGCCAGCGCATTGTCCACCGACAGCAGTCCCTCGATCAAAATCAGGCCCATGATGACCGGCAGGGCATGGACAAAAGAGGCCCAAAGTTCGGGCAGGGAAACAGCAAGGAGTTGGGCAAACATCGGCGCGCATGATGGAGGACGTGATCAGGCTTTCCAGTACCATTTGCCCTGAAATGAAACCGCCCCATCCCGCGCAGCGGAATGGGGCGATTGAAATCCGCTGCGGCGGTCTGTTTTAGGAGTACGAGGACTCCACCCGCTTCGCCACGTCCTTGTAGCCGTAGTCCGCGTTGTAGATTTCTTTGAGCGCTTCCAGGCTTGCGACCTTGTCGCCCATTTTCTCCAGCACGTTCGCCAGTTCGTAGAGCACTTCTTTTTTGATGGCGTCCATGATGAGCAGCTCCTTGGAGGCCTCCATGAGCGAGGTCTTGGCAAGATCGTTCATGTTTTTGCGCTCAAAGCAGCGGCCCAGCATGAGGATCGCCTTGATGCGCATGTTCGGATTCGACTTGGCCTGCTGCAGTTCAGGGATCGCCTCCGTGTACATGCCGGCCCCAAAGTAGGCCTGCCCAAGTTCGTAGCGCAGGGTCTTGTCGGTCGGGTTGCGGTCCACGCGGGTTTTGGCCTCGCCGATGACGACACTGGCGCGTTGACGGCGGATTTCAGCCACCTGCGCGCGCTTGTCGTCGATGTCAGGGGCGTTGGGATTGGCCTCGATTTCGCGTTCATTTTCCTCGATCTTCTGGTCCAGCACCTTGTCGCGCAGGATTTCGACCTTGCGCTGGAGGGCCACGTCTCCCGGATTCAGCGTGAGGGCGTAATCATAGAACATCAGCGCGTCATCCATCTGGCCGAGTTTCTCGTAGAGGTCGGACATGCGCTTGACGATGGCGATGTTCGTCTGGTCGGCGTTGTATTGCTCGATGGTTTCGGCAAGGAACTGCTCCATTTGCTCCTTGGTCATGCCCTGGCGGCTGAGCATCTCCAGCTTCGCGGCTTCGCCGGAATCCTTCATGGCACTGCGGAAGTCACCACCGACGCCCCAGCCCTGGCGCAGGATGGAAGTGCGGGCGGCGGCGTCTTTTTCGCCCTTCATGGCCTCCATGTCACGCGGATCGGCCTTGACGATGAGGCGGTACACCTCGCTGGCCTTCTCCGGCTCTTCGTGCGCCATGTAATGCTGCGCCAGCTTGTGCATATGCTTGGTGTTCTCGGGATGACCCGCACGAATGGTTTCCAGCGCAAAGGCCGCGAGCTGCGGGAAGTGCATCTTCATCCCGATGTCGTAGAGCGTTTCGTTCGCGTTGAGATTGAAGGGATCTTTGCGGAAGACGTTCTCTTCCATGTCGGCGACCACCTCCACTGGATCCTTCTTGGAGCTGGGCTTGAAGCCACCCAGGCCGAAGCTGAACTTTTTGCCGGCACTGCCGCCGCTGGCCTCGCTCTCTGCGCTGCGCAGCAGTTTGCGACCGTCCAGGAAACCAAAGTTGGCCGTCACGATGGGTAGCACCTGGTCGATGACATATTCCCAGTTTTTTCGCTCGGCTGAAATGAGCGCTTTTTTCCAAAGGGCTTGATACCTGGGGTCGAGTTCGGCTTCCTGTACGATCATAATCCTGTGTGCTGTTGTCGTGGTTGAACGAGGTGAATCATATAAAATCGGCTACTTTTTCCCGCCGCCAAACCAGGAGGCGAGTGAGCGCAATTCTGCGCCTGTCCCCTCGGTCAATCCCTTCATGCTGAATCCATGCTCAAAGAGCACCATCCAGAGAAAGGTGGCGACGAGGAAGGCGAGGGTCCAGAGGACTTTGGAGAGAATGCGCATGCCGTAATTTAGCTCACTCTATGAAGAAAAGGTGGGAATCGTCCAGCACGGAGTTTCATTCCTGCTCAAACAGCAGCCGCAGGCTGTTCAAACACACCACCACCGTGCTGCCCTCATGCGTTAAAACGCCCAAAGTCAGCGGTACGATGCCAAACAGCGAGGCCACGGCCATCACGATCACGCTGCCCAGCGAAATGAACAGGTTCTGCTGGATGATCCGTCGCGCCTGCTGGCTGATGCGGCGGGCAGAGAGCAGCTTTTCGATTTTGTCCTGCATCAGCACCACATCGCTCTGCTCCAGCGCCGCATCACTGCCGCGGGCGCCCATCGCCACGGAAACGTAGGCTGCGGCCAAACTCGGGGCGTCATTCACGCCATCGCCGATCATGGCGACTTTGTGGCCTGCCAGCGTCAGTTCACGAATCACCGCCACCTTGTCCTCCGGGTGCAAACCGGCGCGCACTTCAGCGATGCCGAGTTTTTCGCCCACTTCGATGGCTGCCGCACGTCGGTCGCCGGTGAGCATGATGGTGCGCACGCCCTCGGCGGCGAGTTTTTCCAGCACGGCACGGCTCCCGGCCCGAATCTCGTCTTTGAGCAGCACTCGACCGACAATCTGCTCATGCAGCACCCAGACCTCGCTGAAACCCAGCGGCGCATCCGGCACGCCCACCAGCACCTCGCCCAGCGGGCTGTCTTTGACGAGTTCGCGCCGTCCCACATAGCTCAGGCCGCCTTCAGTTCGCCCACGCAGGCCTTGACCGGCGATGGACTGAAATTCGGCCAGCTTGTCCGCCACAATGCCCTCCGCCTGCCCGTGTCGCGTGATCGCACGTGCGATGGGATGGTTTGAGTTCGCCTCCAAACTCACTGCGATGCGCAGCACATCCTGCTCGCGGCCTTCCGGGAAGGATTCGATCTTGATGACCTTCAATTCGCCTTCGGTGAGCGTTCCCGTTTTGTCCATCGCAATGACATCGACCTCCGCGAGCTTTTCAATGGCCGCACCACCACGGAACAAGACACCACGGCGCGCTCCCCACGCGATGGCGGCCAAAATCGCCGATGGAATCGACAAAACAAGAGCGCAGGGGCTCATGACGACCAGCAGAGTCATCGCTCGATAAAACGACGACTTTGACAGCGTCGTGTTTTCAAACGGCGGGATACCAAAACCCAGCCACCACACGAAAAACATCAGCGCCACGACACCGAGCGTCAAAATCGTGTAGCGCGTGCCAAATCGATCCGTGAAGCGCTGGCTCGGCGCGCGGAGGTGCTGCGCCGTTTGAATCAGGGTGATGATTTTCGCCAGCGCACTCTGCGTGGCAGGCCGATCCACCCGCACCTGCACCATGCCCCACTGGTTCAACGTGCCGCCGTAGATTGCAGCCCCCGTTTCCTTTGTGATCGGCACCGCTTCTCCCGTGAGCGTCGATTCATCCGCCGCCGTCAAGCCTGAGATCACCGTGCCATCGACCGCAAACAGCTCATCCGGCTTCACCACGATCACATCGCCCACACGCAGGCCGCTCACGCTGCGATCTTCCGTCGTGCCATCCGGCAGCAGCACATGCGCCAGCTTCGGCGCGGCCTTGGTCAGCGCATTGATCTCCTTGTGCGTGCGGAACATCACAAAGTGCTCCAGCGCCCCCGAGGTCGAGAACAGGAACAACAACAGCGCCCCTTCCTCCCACGCCCCAATCGCCACCGCACCCAAGGCGACGGCCAGCATCAGGAAATGCACATCGAGACGGCGTTCGAGCAGATGTTCCCACGCATCCTTCGCCGCATCCCAACCGCCGGAGACCAACGCGATAGCGAACAAGCTCTGCGGCACCCACGCTGGTCCCGAGGAGAAACGCTCCGCCAAATAACCCGCCAGCAGCGCCACACCGCAAATCGCCGCCTGCCAGGCCAGCGTGCGCCATTCGTCATCGCTCTCCTGCTCCATCTCATCCGGCTCCGGCCACGCAAAATCACGCCACTTCCAGAACTTCGGTGCTGTGGGGCAGGACGGCTTCTCCAAAACGAGCGCTCCGTCCTTCTGCTCCACGTCGAGCATGCCCGAGTGCGCGGGAATGACCTCCGCCTGCTGCAACCAGCGCGCATCCACCGCCCGCAGCACTTCCGTGAGCTTCGCTTGCAGCAATTCGCCATCCACCCGGCCCAGCGTCGCCATTTCGACACGCTTCGACTCCGGATTCAACCGGATCGCCTCGATGGACGGCTCCTCCAGCAAAAAATCGGCGAGCGCTGCCATCCAGGTGGATGAATCAGGCGGCGT
>JAYVIO010000431.1:0-7004 GCA_043770175.1 Verrucomicrobiales bacterium
GGACCCCACGCTTGAACTCAGCAACCGTGAATTTGAAATTTTCTCCATGGTCGGTCACGGTAAGAGCAGCAAGCAAATCGCAGTGAGCTTGGGGATCTCACCCAACACGGTGGATGTTCACAAAATGAACATCCGGACCAAGCTCAAAATGGGCGGAGCACGTGAACTCGCCTATTTTGCGGTGCGCTGGGTGGAAGGGCAAAAGTTTGGCAGGCTCTAGCGGGGAAAGTGATTGCGGAGTTTCTCAACAACACTCCGCCCGTCCTTCATGGCAGAAATCAGCCCATTTTTTAGCTTTAGCAAATCCGCCCGCCACCCTTAGCGGTGCAAACCCATGAAAAAGAGAGCCTTCAAAGCGAAGCGATCGCAACCAGTGGCGGCGAAGGCATCATCCGCTCCTTTACCGCTGATTGGCACCGGCCGGAAGACGTCGCTTCTGGCGCAAACGTCCTCCCAAAAGCGGGCTGAGACGACTCGCGCGTCGAAGCCAGCCCCGAACCAGCGGCTGCTGGCAAAAGACGGGGTGGCGCGCTATGTCCCGCACAGCACCAGCCGCTCGCCTGACCACGGCGCAGGTCTTCCACCCGGTTTCGACTGGCAGCAGGCATCCACCCTCGGCCTGAGCATGGTGAACATGCTGGCACGCCAAATGCATGGCAGCGTCGAGGTCAGCCATAACGGCGGCATCGAGTTCCGCGTGACCTTTGCCGTGGCCGAGGAGGTCTCCCCGTTGCCTTTATGAACCAGACATCCATTCTAATCGTCGAAGACGAAGCCATCATCGCGGCAGATCTTGTACTCAAACTCCGCCGCCTCGGCTATCATGTCAGCGGCACGACCGATACTGGCGAGCAGGCGGTGGACCTGATCCGCCAGCAGGCACCCGATCTCGTGCTGATGGACATCCGCCTCGCCGGAGCGCTGGATGGCATCGAGACTGCCAGGGCCATTCGCAGCGTGTGCGATGTGCCAGTCGTGTATCTGACCGCGCATTCAGACGAGGCCACACTCGAACGCGCCGGGCAGACCGAGCCCTTCGGCTTCATCGCGAAACCCTTCAATGAGCGCGACCTGCACATCCATATCAAGATGGCGCTCTACAAGCACGCTGCGGAGCAGCGGCTGCGCGAATGCAAGGAGCGGCTCAAGCAGCTCAATGTCACGCTTGAACAGCAAATGCTTCAGCGCGGAACGGAACTCGAGCGAACCAACCGCTCTCTGCTGGTGATTCTCGATTCCTCCCCCAACGCTCTCGTGATGGCCGATGCAGCAGGTCGGATCGTCATGGTCAACAGCATGGCGGAACGTGTCTTCGGCTACACGCGCGAGGAAATGGTGGGCCAGAAAGTGGAGATGCTGGTGCCGGAACGGCTTCGTGGCTCGCACCCGGGACATCGCGCCGGATTTTTCACCGCCCCACAAGCCCGGCCGATGGGTGCCGGGCGCGATCTGTTTGGCCGGCGCAAGGACGGTTCCGAGTTCCCGATCGAGATCGGACTCAACCCCCTCGTCACCGAGGAAGCCACACGGGTCCTCAGCGCCATCGTGGACATCACGGAGCGCAAACGGCTTGAAGCCGAAGTGCTGCGCATCAGTGAAGACGAACGCAAGCGCATCGGCGATGATCTTCATGACGATCTCGGCCAGCAGCTCACCGGCATCCGGCTTTTCAGTACCACGCTCGCGAACCAGCTTCGCGCGCGATCCGCCCCGGAAGCCGCAGGCGTGGCCGCCATCACTGATTTGCTCGACAACGCACTGAACCTGACGCGCAGCCTCGCCCGCGGCCTGCATCCAGTAGCGGCGTCCCCCGAAGGCCTGATGATAGCGCTTGATGACCTCACTTCGAGAACCTCGGGGCTGTTCGGTCGCCCATGCAGCTTTGTCTGCCGCAACCCGGTTCACATCCACCAGCCAGCCGTCGCCACGCATCTCTTCCGCATCGCCCAGGAGGCGGTGACCAACGCCGTCAAACATGCCCACGCCAGTCAAATCGAGATCAAACTCTCCAGCGACAATCGATCCACGGAGCTATCAATCAGAGATGATGGCACCGGCATCCCGATCTTCGATCCTGTGGTCGAAAGCACCGGCATGGGAATGCGCATCATGAATTACCGCGCCGACATGATTGGCGGGACTCTCCAAATCCAGCGCAATGCCTCCGGCGCTGGCACCACCGTGACCTGCACCATCCTGGCGGCTGCGGCGCAACCGTGATCCCACCCGCTCCAAGGCCGGCAAAGGTTCCGGTTCATCATGGGCAGCATCTCACTGCCGCCCTATCGACGGTGAAAACCCTTTTATGCCACACCTTTGCGGCGGCGCAGCATCCCGATCGCGGCGGCCGTTAACAGCAGCAGACCTGATCCAGGTTCCGGCACCACCGCCGTCTGCAGACTGAAAGTTCCGGGATTCGCCGTGTAATCCCCCGGTCCCTGAACGCTCTGCACACCGCCGATGATGCTGGTGTCCGCATCAGCCAGGTTCCAGTTATAGGAAGTGCCCGGAGGGTCGGCCGGATCGGGGAAGATCCACTGATTGCCCAAATTGCCAGCGCTGTTCGCATCCATCAACAAAGCCCACTCGCTGGTCGCCACGACGTCCTTGGAGTTGTACACCCACAAATAGGCCACTTCGCCCTGGGCGAAAACATCCGCTGGATTCGCATCCGGAGAATCGGAACCGCCCAGAGCGGTGTGCTCAACAGTTCCCACAAAAAATTGGTCCGCAGCGTTCCAGCCATTGGCGTCCGGGTCAAAGGCCCGGTCAAACACCTTCCAGTTGGCCGCCCAGTCGTACGCATTGGCATAGGTCGGGGTGAAACTGCCGAAGGAGCCGATCTCAAAAGAATAGGTCGTGTCCAACGCCACGCCATTGCTGTCAAACAGGAGGTCGTTGAAGTCACTGCCCCAGAACACGGTGCTGGCTCGTGCCTGCGGCGAAGCGCCGAACATCGCGATCGCAATGACGCCCATGAGGCATTGGTGGAGGAGAGTTTGTTTATTCATGTCCTTTAACGTTAAATTTCGAATGCGGTCGCCCCTTGGGGCATCGTTTATTAATTCTTTTATTTACTCACTAAAACAATTGTATTCATTATTTCCATAATTGCAATATAACTTTTCAAAATATCTGGTTTTTATTGATAAATGCCCTCCATGAATTGACTTCCCCTGCAAAAAATCCGCCCCGTGTCCTCGACACCGCAACAATCATCTTTATTCTCGCCACCCTCCTTTCCTCTCCCCTCTGCTTATCAATGAACAAAAAAATCGTCCTCGCGTACTCTGGCGGCCTCGACACCTCCGTCCTGCTTTCCTGGATCAAAGACACCTATCAGGCCGAAGTCATCGCCTTCTGTGCCAACGTGGGCCAGGATGACGAATTGAAGGGCCTCAATGCCAAGGCAAAGAAGACCGGTGCCTCGAAAATCTACATCGACGACCTCCAGGAGGAATTCGCCACGGATTTCATCTACCCGATGATCCAGGCCGGGGCCATCTACGAAGGCGAATACTTCCTCGGCACCAGCATCGCCCGCCCGCTCATCGCCAAACGCATGGTAGAGATCGCCAAGGCCGAGAAAGCCGGCTTCATCGCCCACGGTGCCACCGGCAAAGGCAACGACCAGGTGCGTTTTGAACTCACCGCCGCCGCTTTGGCCCCCGAAATCGACATCATCGCCCCCTGGCGTGATGAACGCTTCCGCACGCAGTTCCCCGGTCGTGCCGAAATGATCGCTTACTGCGAGGAAAAGGGCATTCCCGTGCAGGCCAGCGCCAAGAAACCTTTCTCGATGGACCGCAACCTCCTGCACATCAGCTACGAGGCCGGCATTCTCGAAGACCCGTGGTTCGACGCCAGCGATCCCAAGTACAAAGGCTACTTCAACACCCTCTCCGTCTTCCCCGAAGACGCGCCCGACAAGGCCGAGACCGTCATCCTCGAGTTCGAAAAGGGCAACTGCATCGCGGTGAACGGCAAACTGCTCTCACCGCTCGGGGTGATGAAACTGCTCAACAAACTCGGCGGCAAGCACGGCGTGGGCCGCGTTGACATGGTGGAAAACCGCTTCGTCGGCATGAAGAGCCGCGGCGTGTATGAAACTCCCGGCGGCAGCATCCTGCACTTCGCCCATCGCCAGATTGAAAGCCTCACGATGGATCGCGAAGTCATGCATCTGCGTGACAGCCTCATGCCGAAGTATGCCACGCTCGTCTATAATGGCTTCTGGTACTCGCCGGAGCGTCTCGCCCTTCAGGCGCTCGTCACCGAGAGCCAGAAGAAAGTCAGCGGCACCGTGCGCATCAAGCTCTACAAGGGCAACATCATCGCCGCCGGCCGCAAGAGCCTCTACAGCCTCTACAACCCGCAGATCGCCACCATGGAGGCCGATCCCACGAAAGCCTACAATCAAGACGACGCCACCGGCTTCATCCGCCTCAACGGCCTGCGCCTCAAGACGGGTGCCTTGCGCGATCGGAAAAAGTAAACCGCCCAGGTAACTATTCAGCACCCAGCGGTGATGCAGGTGCTTGCCGCGCTTTTGGAGTGCGGCTGCGGCACCCTGAAAGGGTAAAGCTGCCGCTTTCAAGCGTCTCGTCGTGTTCGTGGCCTGCCCGGCCTGCGCAAAGCGGTAGCTGCGTTCGTTCCTCACTTCGCAACCGCACTCCAAAGGTTGCTGCAATGATGCGAGCATCTTTGGAGTGCGGCTGCGGCACCCTGAAAGGGTAAAGCCGCCGCTTTCGAGCGTCTCGTCGTGTTCGTGGCCTGCCCGGCCCCCGCAAAGCGGTAGCTGCGTTCGTTCCTCACTTCGCAACCGCACTCCAGAACCTGCCAGACCTATCCGTGTACCACACTGTCGTGTACCACACCTGAATAGTTACCCGTCCAGTGCTCCGCCCTGTTTGCGCCAGCGAGTTCGCTCTCTGGCGTTTTTCTTTTACCACAGCGTGAATCCCACCTGCCCGGCACGGTGGATGCGTGCGTTAAACAGCAGAAACAGCGCTCCGATCACATAGGTCAGATTGGCAAACCCCACCCAGATGGGAATAACCGCATGTGGAATCAGCGGCCCGCGCGGAGGCTCAATGCCAGGAAACACCTGATTGATAAAAATCACCCCTGCCCCTGCCCCGCCCAGAAAAACCAAGGACAGCAGCCAGCGGCAGCATTTCCGCTCGTTCATGAAGCCATACATCACCGCGAGGCTCAGGGCATACCACAAGATGGCACCGGCAAACCACCAGAAGATCTCGTGAAACAGAAACATCGCGATCACCACCGCCCCGAAAATCATGTGCGCCCACATGATTTTGCGGGTGAAGTTGATCTCCTCGCGATGGGTGGCTCCGCGATTGCGCTGCACATCAAGCATGAACGTCAGGGGGCTGTGGGGGAAGTCTCGTTGAGGTTGTTTTGGATGATCATCCCCGACTTTTGCTCAAAGGAGATCCACTTGCTGTTCTTAGCAAGTTTGCGGCCACAGTCCATGCATAGATTGCCTGTGATGAGCACATTTTTCACCAAGCCCTTGCTCCACACCGCCGCCGTGGACAGCCCCGAAAACGTGTTCCCGTTGAGGATCAATCCGTTAACACCGCCCTCGACCAACACGCCGGTGCCCTCATCGATCCCCATCGGCGTCTTGTCCTCGGCAGGCCGCTTGTCCTGCCCTGCCCCGATGTAGGTGTTGCAGAAGGTGTTCCCGCTGATCGTGTTGCGTTCCGACTCCTTCCCCACGCGCACGGAAAACTCATGTGCGATGGTGAACGTGTTCGCGCTCAACGTGCAGCCACACGCATCCCGCAGATCAATCCCGCCCTTCAGATGATGCGCGATCACGTTTGCGCTCAGCGTGATGCCATAGCAGTCACGGTCCAGGATGATCGCGGTGCCATTGCATTCCTCGATCATGTTCCCGCTCAGCACCGAACCGTATGTGTTCTCGATGATGACGCCGTTGCCAAGATGGTCATCAATGTTGTTCCCGTTCATGCACAGGTTGAAGGAATCCACGCAACGCAGCGCGTCCTGGTTCTCCTCAAAGTGGTTCCCATTCACCACGATGTCATGACAGCCGATGATCTCGATGCCGCACTTCTTGTTGTACGTGAAAATGCAGTCCGCGATGCGTGGATCTTCAAAGCACTCCTTCAACTGCACGCCGTGCCCGCCGTTATGGTCGATCGACACACCTTCGAGATAAATCTCCTGAATCCCCTCGGCAAAAATGCCGTCGCCGCTCTTGTCATTGCCACTGATGCGCAGGTCCGCCATCTGCACCCGCCACAGCCGCGCCTTCTTGTCTGTGTCGAGATTGCCGGGCCGCAGTAGGAAGGCGGGAGTCCCCGTCTCGCTCTTGTTGATGATGTGCGTCGCCGTGCCGCTGCCCACGATGCGCGTCTCAGCCGTCTGCACCCGCAGCGGTGCCGTGATCTCGTAATTCCCTGGTGGGATCGTCACAATGCCGCCGCTTTCAGGCACCGCGTCGAAGGCAGCTTGGAGATTCGCATGCTTCGCCGCATCGATGGCCGCAGGAGCGACGGTTTGCGCATTCAGGGAAACAATCAGGCACGACAGGAGCGAGTAGATCAGCGTTTTCATTCGCAGACAAACGTGCCGGGCGCTGCTCTTTCGTCGCACTTTCCATCGTCACGCCGCCATGCTTCACCCGCAGTTGTCTTCAGATCTCTGGTGGCTGGCACCAACTATTTGATGGACTTGTGCTGGCTAAACACAGAAAGTTTCATTTATCATGAAAACGCGCCTCACTCTCCTCGCCACCCTGGCTCTTCCCTGCCTGACGCTGGCCCAGCTTGCGCCGGACCTCCAACCCGCCCGCTTCGGTGCGCTGACCCTTTACTTTGAGAACGATGCAGTCAGCAGCACCGACCGCGACTACACCAACGGCATGCGCCTCAGTTGGACCTCGCCCAGCCTCAGCCGCTTCGGTGATGATGCGCACGTGGGCGGAATCGCGGGCCTTTTCGATGGCGCCC
>JAYVIO010000432.1:0-20859 GCA_043770175.1 Verrucomicrobiales bacterium
GTCTCCTTCCACGAGATGCGGTAGATGCGGCCGTTGCTGCGGTCCCATTTTTCGTCGTCGGGGTTGTGGCAGTGCTGGGTGTCGGTCCAGTCGATGACATAGACGGCGCCGTCGGGGCCGGTTTGGAGATCGACGGGGATGTAGTCGGGCGCGGAGCTGTAAAGGAGGTCGTAGCCAGCGTGAAGGGTCTCGTAGCCGCTGCCGGTGCGGACCATGTGCTGATGATTGAGCTGATGACCGTGCAGGTTGTGCGTGAAAAGGTGGTCGCGGTAGATCGCGGGCCAGTTGTCGCCGTTGTAGATCATCGTGCCGACGTGCGAGTGGCCGCCATACACGGCGGTGGTGCCTGGTTTGCCCGCGCCGCCTTCGCCGCTGTCGTAACGCGCGGAAGCGGGCAGGTAGTTTTGCAGCTCAGGCGCGAAGTCCGGCGCGGTGGCGGAGATGAAGGGCGCATAGTTTGAGTTTGATTGATTCCAGAAGTGACCGTTGCGGATGGCGTGCGTCGTGCCGCCCTTGCCGAAGAAGCTGCGGCAATGCGTCATGAAGAGATGGCCGTTGCTGTTGTAGTCGAGTCCCCACTGATTCGATCCGCCGTGGCAGAAAACCTCAAACACATGCCGCACCGGATGATAGCGCCACACTCCGGCCCGCAGCGTGACGCGATCCTTCGCATCACAGCCCGGTTTGCCGATGGCGGCGGTGTTGAAGACGCCCTGATTGCCGTAAAGCCAGCCGTCTGGACCCCAGAGGAAGCTGTTCAGCGTTTCGTGCGTATCTTGGTAGCCGAAGCCGTCGAGGAGGATCTTCGGCTCGCCAGCCTTGTCGTTCGCGTCCTTTGGAATGAAAATCAAATACGGCGCAGCACCCACCCACACACCGCCAAAGCCGACTTCGATGCCACTGACAAGATTCAGGCCCTCGACGAAGACTTTCTTCGTCTCAAACGAGCCATCGCCATCCGTGTCTTCCAAGATGCTGATGCGATCCTTGCCCTGACCTTCGGGTTGACGATTCGGATAGCTGAACGCCTCCGCCACCCACATCCGGCCGCGTTCGTCGAAGCAAAACGCGATCGGCTGTTTCACGTCCGGCTCCTTGGCGATCAATTCGACCTGGAAGCCATCCTGCACACGCATCTCCGGCAAGTCCTTCGATGGATTTGGCAGCAGATGCCAGAGCACGGGGCTTTCATCACCACGTTTGTTGCGATCTCCGCTGATGATGAGCGTGGTGGCAAAGGATGGCTTTTGCTCGTGGAAGACGAAGTCGTCGTAGTTCACATGGCCCCAGCCGCTGGTGCTTTGATCCACCACGCGGATGAAAATGCGTTTGCCCAGCAAGGCATCGAGTTTCACGGCCACACGCCGCATGTCCTCCTGATCGAGGCCGCTGGCGCTCTGGATCACGTTGCCCGTCGCTGCTTCGACAATCTCCACGCGCTCCGTCTTCGCATCACGGCCGCCACCGATCAAAAAGCTCGCCCACGGCTGCGTCACCACGAAGCTCACGGAGGTGAGCGTGCCAGTGCCATTGTCACCGCTGCGCTCATAGCCACCGAGCCAGAACTTGCCTACATGCCGTGAATTACCACGCCTGCGCGCCGCTGGTGCGTCACCTTCGACCGGTTGCTTCTCCCAGGCAGTGCCCTCGATCTTCCAGCCGTCGAGCGTGCCTGTTTCAAAGCCAAGATTAAGCTCCGCAGGTGGTGGGATGCTGTTTGGCAGTGATGCGGGCACTCCTGCCTGCAAGGAAGCGTTCTCACTGCGGGCAGGAGTGCCCGCATCACTTCGCACCGGCATCGCGGTCTTGCCGAGATGCGTGAGCTGGATGTTGCGGAACTGGATTTTTGCCGGGCCGGGGCCGCTGTGGAGCTGAAACGCGATCTTGCCGCTCCACTCGGCAGCTTTCGCCTCGTGATCGTCAAGCACGCTCATGAGCACGTCGTTCACGCGCACCTCGACGTGTGATGCGGTGGCAGTGATTTGGTATTTGTTCCACTCGCCGGGCTTGATGACGCTTTGGAGGCTCTTCGGCTCCGCGAACAAATCCGCCCAGCGCCGCCCATCCGGCGCGATGCTCACGCGGGCACCGCGCTCGACGAGCAACGCACGACCATGCTCATCGTAGATGCGCCCGAGCCAAACTGCGCCTTGATCGAGATCGGCCTGGTAGCCGCTGGCGTGGCCGTTTTCGCCGCGCTGGCAGCGATACTGAATGCCGCTGTTCGCGCTCGGCCCGCCGGTGATGCGAAACTCAACGCTAAGATCGAAGTCATGCACCTCACCGTCCCAGAAGATCCACTCGTTGCCTTTGAGTGGCTTGTCGGCGGGGATTTCGCCCGTGATGGCTCCGTCTTCGACACGCCAGTGCTCCGCTTTGCCGGACCAGTGCGTGAGCGTTTGGCCGTCGAAGATGGATTCGGCCGCGTAGAGGGGCACTGCAGAGATCAGGAGAACCCAGAGATATTTCATGAGGTAGTCAGACGGGTCGGACTAGTCCGACCTGTCAGACAAGTCGGACTTGTCAGGCCTGCTGCGTGCCTTTTCAATGCGGGCATGACTCCGGAAGACAATAGCCCGCTCATGCCGCACGGCGGCTACGAGAATCTACGCAGCTACAAGGTCGCGGAGGCGGTCTATGATGCCACGGTGGTTTTTTGTGAGCGCTTCATTCCCAAAAGTTCCCGCACGAACGATCAAATGGTGCAGGCCGCCCGCAGTGGCGTGCGCAACATCAGCGAAGGCAGCGGCGCGGCGGCGACCTCGCGCAAATCCGAGATGAAACTGACCAACGTGGCGCGTGCCAGCCTCAACGACGAGTTGTTGAAGGACTACAAGAGCTTCCTGCTGCATCGCAGCTTGCGCGTGTGGCCCAAGGAGTCACGGGAATGTCTCGCGATGCGTGAGCGCCTCAAGCATGACGTGGCCCCTGATCTTCCGCCGGCCAACGGCAAGATCCAGCTCACGGGATTGGCCGGGTTGACGGATTTTGTGAAAAAAGCGGAACCCGAACTGGCCGCCAACGCGATGCTCTGCGCGGTGAATCAGGCGGCCTATTTGCTGAAACGCCAGATTGAAAGCCAGGGCCGAGATTTCGCCGAAAACGGCGGCTTCACGGAGCGACTCTACGCCACCCGCATCAAGACCCGAAATGAGCAAGCAGACGCTCCCGTGTGCGCCGAATGCGGGAAGCTCATGCGCCGCCGCACGGCCAAAACCGGCACCCACACCGGTAAAGACTTCTGGGGCTGCTCCGGCTACCCCGACTGCAAAAGCACCCGCGAGATCAGCGAAGGCGTCTGACCTGTCCGACCTATCCGACTCGTCTGACAGCAACATGTCGTGATTCAGGCACGTTTGGCTTCTCCGATGAAACCAACCGCCTTTTCTCCGTCCCGCCGTCAATTCCTCGCCACCGCTGGTGCTGCTTCGCTGTCTTTCCTGTCTTCGTCGAACGCGGCGACGTTCAAAACAGTGATCAAGAAGGCCAAGATCATCGGCAAGCCGGAGGAGAAGGCGCTGCGTGAACTGAAGGAGGCTGGATTCGACGGCGTGGAGGTCTCGCACCTTTTCGATGACGAGACCGAGGCGAAAAAGGCGCGTGAACTCGTTGAGGGCATCGGCTTGAAGGTGCACTCGGTGCTGCGCGGCTGGGCGGAGTTCAACAGCGACGATCCGGGGCAGGTCGCGGCGAGCTACGCGGTGACTGAGAAAGCGCTGCGCACGGCGAACTGGCTTGGCGCGGAGACGATTCTGCTGGTGCCGTGCCGCGTCGGCGGACCGACGGTGAAAATGCCCGACCCGTGGGAGTTTGACATCGAGTTCGACGAGAAGACCGGCCACGTCAGCCGTGTGGTGAAGGGCGACAACACGCCGTTCGAGCGCTACATCATGCTGCAGAACAAATCGACCGACGGATCGAAGGAGCAGGTGACGAAGCTTATCCCACTGGCGGAGAAGCTGAACGTCATCATCGGCCTCGAGAACGTCTGGAATAATCTCTGGGTGCGGCCGGATCTGTACAAGAACTTCGTCGCGTCCTTCAATCACCCGTTTGTGCAGGCCTACTACGACGTGGGCAATCATGTGAAGTATCTCGTGCCCGTGCATGACTGGATTCACACGCTGGGCAGCCTCATCAAGAAGATCCACATCAAGGACTACGCGCTCGCGCCGGACAACAAGAGCGGCAAATTCGTGCATCCGCGTGATGGCAGCATCGACTGGCCGAAGATGCGCCAGGCGCTCGACGACGTGGGCTACAACGGCTGGATCACGCTCGAAGACGGCGGCCTGCCTCTGCCCGAGTTCACGGATCGGCTGAACAAGATCATCGCGGGCGTGTGAGCCTCATTTTTTGCGTTTTCGCGCCTAAAACGGTCGCCGGCACACAATGGCCGCCGGGAGCATTGGGTGGAATCAGGAACTGGAAAACAAGAGTGTCGAGATGCGTATCTGTGCTGCGATGAAACAACCACTCCACCACCGGATCCTTTTCATGGCAGTGATCGCTGGAGCGATGCAGACTCAGGCTGAACTTGCAGAAGCGGAGCAGCCGGACGTCACGGCGGCGGTTCAAAAAATTGACGGGATGCTCGCGGCGCATTGGCAGAAGGTGAAGGTCACGGCCAATCCTCCGGCGGGCGATGAGGTCCTCGTCCGGCGGCTGTATCTGGACATCGCCGGCCGCATCCCGACGTATCGCGAGACGGCGGAGTTCTTGGGCGATTCGTCGAAGAACCGGCGCGCGAAGCTCATCGACAAGCTGCTCGCCAGCGAGGGCTACGCGCAGCACTTCTTCAGCTATTGGGCGGATATTTTGCGGATGCAGGGCCAGACGCAGGGATCGCTGGTGCCGGTGGCCTACATGAAGTGGCTCAAGGACAGCCTGCGCCAGAACAAGCCTTATGACCAACTGGTTCGGGAGCTGGTGTCCGCACAGGGCAAGGTCTGGGAAAACCCCGCTGTGGGCTATTACTTCCGCGACCGGAACATGCCGCTGGACAACATGGCTGCGACCGTGCGCATCTTCCTCGGCACCCGCATCGAGTGCGCTCAGTGCCACAACCACCCGTTCGACAAATGGACGCAGATGCAGTTCTACCAGATGGGGGCCTTCTACACTGGCGTCTCCGCGCGTGAGGACGTTCTCGCCAAACCAGTCGCCGCCGCGAGCGCGATGGTGACGGAGAAGGCGAAACGGAAGGTGCTCTCCCACCAGGACGTGATGGGCTTCTCCAATGCCATCTCCCATGTGCGCACCCCGTTTATCCTGACCACTGTCACGCATGATGAGTGGGGTCTGCAGCTCCCGCATGACTACCAATACGACGATGCCAAGCCCAAGCAGGTCATTCCGCCAGCCGTGCTGTATGGCAACGCCGCGCCCAGTGCCGCCGGTGTCCGCCGGATGACGACTCTTGCCAACTGGATGACCAGCAAGGACAACTCGCGCTTCACCAACCTCATCGCCAACCGTCTCTGGAAAAAAGTGTTCGGCGTGGGCCTCATCGAGCCGGTGGATGAGATCATGGACAGCACCACCGCCGCCATTCCTGCGCTGATGACCAGCCTCGAAGCTCTGATGAAGGAGCTGAACTATGACATGCAGGCATTCCTGCGCGTGCTCTACAACACCAGCGCCTACCAGCGGTCGGTCTGCATTGAAGAGGCGCTGCCGGGTGCGACATGGCATTTCACCGGACCGGTGCTGCGTCGTATGACGGCGGAGCAGATGTGGGACTCGTGCATCACGCTCATCAACCCGACGCCCGACATGCTTGATGACGTGGCCGTCCAGGCACAGAAGCAACGCATCACGGGCCTGAAGAAGCTCGCGGATGCGCTGGACCTGCTGACCCCGGAGGAGATTTATCAGGGAGCCGAAGTCTCCGCCAAAACGTTTGCGGTAACCGCCGCCAGGATGACGGAGGTCGAAACCAGCATCATCGCCGCCCGCAGCGCTGGTGACATCGGCAAGTCCAAGGAGTTGACCAAGGCATACGAGACTCTCAAAGCCAGCCAAGTTGCGACGCGGCAGATCGTGCATGAACAGATTTTCAGCAAAGGCATCCAGCGCCTAGAGAGACGGCAGGCGGGATCGCCCGTGGCGTCTACTGCGTCTCCGCTGTCCGCCATGGACATGCAGATGGCCATGAACGGCTACATCCCCGGCAAGAAAAAAGCGGCACTCACCGATGCACAGCAGAAACTGCTGCAAGAGGAGGCCTCCCGCTTTGGCATCACAGGCGACAAGTTGACAGAGTATCTGAAGTCACGCGAAGCAGACCTGCGCCGCTGGCTGCGGGCTGCTGAGCTGGGCTCGCCAGCACCACGCGGCCACTACCTGCGCGAGTTCGGCCAGTCGGACCGCGAAACCATCGACAACGCCAACCACGATGCGTCCATCCCGCAGGCGCTGGCCTTGATGAACGGCGAGCTGCTGCCGGAGATCCTCGGCCCCTTCTCCGCACTGAAGCTGACAGTTAATAATCTCAACCAGCCCGATCAACAGATGCAGGCCGTCTATATGACGCTGCTCTCCCGCAAGCCCTCCGCAGCAGAGCAGGCGGCCTGGATTGCGGCGCATGGCAAAGACCTCGGCCAGCTCGATGACCTCATCTTCGCCCTGATGAACACGCAGCAGTTCATCTTCATCCAATGAGCAAAGCTGTCAGCGCAGCCTGCTAACGTCCCAGCTTGGAACTGAGGAACTCACTCAACGCCGCGGTCGCCGGATCGCCTGGCTTGCCGAGGTCGTTGTTTAGCTTGCTGTGGTCGGTGTCCTTCGCGCCAAAGACGGTTGTTGGCACACCGGCCTCCGTGAGCACCGCGCCGAAGCGCTTCGCCTGAATGGAGGTGTCAGGGTGATTCGCGACGTGCAGGATGAGGAAAGGCGGGATGCCCTTGCCCTTCGCCACATGCGTCACGGCGGAGAAATCTTTGTGCTTCTCGGAGTCGCCACCAAATTTCAGGCGGTGCCCAAACTTTGGCATCGGCATGCCATGCACGCGCAGACGCGTCTCCGCCGTCTCGATGATGGCGGGGATGTCGTAGGTGTCGCCATCGACCGGCACGCTGCCGATGAGGGCGCCGAAATCAGCGCCGGCTTCCTTCAGGTAGCGGTCATCGGTGCAAAGAATCGCCGCGAGCTGTGCTCCGGCGCTGTGGCCACCGACGAGAATGTGCTTTGGATCGCCACCGTGCTGCGCGATGTTTTTTTGCACCCAGGCGAATGACTTCGCGCAGTCACGGATGAGCGTGCCCATGTCCACCTCGGGCAGCAGGCGGTAGTTCGTGGACACAAAGACGAAGCCTTTGTTTATGAACCACTTTGGCTTTGTCTCCACGTCCGATTTGTCGCCTTGCTGCCAGCCACCGCCGTGAATCCAGAAGACGACCGGCAGATTTTTCGCGCCCTCCGGCGCGTAAATGTCGAGCACATGACGGGCATGGCCGTCGTCGAGGTAGCGGATGTCACGCTGGACACTTTGGGCGAAGGCGGAGACACAAAGGGCGAGGCTGGCGAGGAGGAAGTGCTTCATGGTTCTTCCTATACGCACCTGCACCCCTCACTTCTTCGCCAGATACTTCGCCAAATCCCGCATCGCGATCACCGTGCAACCTTCGTCTTTGAGATGCTGCATGAAGCTCTCAAACTTGACCGGATCGGTGTTCACCCACGGATGCTTGAGATCCGGCACGCCGTGAAAAGTCATCACCGCGATCTTCCCGTCGCGCGCTTGCGCCACGGCGGCTTTGAATTGCTCCAGAGTGCTCTCCGGCTTCCCGTCAAAGGCCTGCGGCATCGTCAGCGGATCATCTGTCTTTGGATCGAAGGCCTTCGCTCCACCAGCGCGGGCGAATTGATAGCCGCGCTCGCTCAGCAGCTTCGCTGCGGCCTCGCTGGTGGCGTAGCCGGGATAGCAGAAGCTCACTGGCTTCGGGATGCCGTATTTGACGCACTGCTGCACGATGAACTCCACATCCGCAGCGAGCTGCTCCGGCTTCTGCTTGTTCACGCCGGAGTGTTTGCGCGTGTGGTTGCCGATCTCGAATCCGTCTGCATGCAGCGCCTTGATCTGTTCCCACGTCATGTAGTGCGTCTTATCCACCAGGAACTCAAAGCCCTCGGTGATGAAGAACGTGGCCCCAAATCCATGCTTCTTGAGCAGCGGTGCCACAAAGGTTGCGTGACTGGCAACGGAGTCATCAAACGTGAGGACCACGAGCTTATCCGTCACCGGTTCGGCGTGCAGCGAAGTGGCGAGCAACAGGGCAAAGAGGAATTTTTTCATGCAGGCGCAACTTTCGGAGGCTTCACTGCTCTGCAAGCCTTGATGCGGAAGCTTGAAAGCCGTGCGCAGTCCCTGCGTTCAGCCTTTTCATGAATCGCCTGCTTTGTCTTCTCTCGTTGTTACTCTGCGGCTCACTGCATGCGGCATCGAGGCCAAACATCATCTTCATTCTCGCCGACGACTATGGCTGGGGTGATCCGGCTTGCTACGGGCATCCGTATGCGAAGACACCGAACATCGACCGCCTCGCGCGGGAGGGCACACGCTTCACGCAATTCTATGCCACCGGCGTGACCTGCTGCCCGGCACGCACAGGCCTCATGACGGGCAAGCGGCCCGCGACCTTTGCGAAGTATCCCGCCAGCTTTGGCTTTGGGGATCGCGTGACGGTAACGGAGTTGATGAAGAAGGCAGGTTACGCCACGGGCCACTTCGGCAAATGGCACATTGGGCCGAGCGAGACGCCTGGAACGTATGGCATCGACGTGATAGGCTCCGACGAAGAAAATGCGGCTAAAAAGCCCGTCGATGGCGGCAAGGACACGCGAGTCTATGATAACGCCATCGCCTTTCTGGAGAAGCACAAGGACGTGCCCTTCTACATGAATGTGTGGGGCCACATCACGCATCATCCGGTCGATCCGGCGCAGAAGTTCGTCGATGAGTTCGCCAGCCTGAAAGTGAAGGACGCCGACTTCTCCGACTACCAGCGCGAGAAGTTCGCCACGGTGCGGAAACACGGCGGCGATGTGGATGACTCCATGCGGCGCTTCCTCGGCGATGCCTTCTCCATGGATCAAGACATCGGTCGCCTGCTGGCGAAGCTCGATGAACTCAAACTCACCGAAAACACCCTTGTCGTCTTCAACAGCGACCAAGGCCCCTCATCGCCACAAGATGTCCTGCGCGAGCGCACCGCCGCCAATGCCGCCAAGAAGCCCCTCACACCCGAAAAGGCCCGTCTCGCGCATCACCTGCTCGGTTACGCCGGTCCCGACGTTCGCGGCGGAAAACATGGTGACTACGAAGGCGGCGTGCGCGTGCCCTTCATCGTCCGCTGGCCAGGAAAAGTGCCCGCAGGCCGCGTGGACGCCCAATCCGTGCTCAGCGGCACCGACTGGCTGCCGACCCTGTGCGCCATCACCGGCGTGTCATTGAACGCGACCGACTTCGATGGCGAAAACGCCTCCGCCTCCTTCCTCGGCGGCGTCCACGCCCGCACGCAGCCACTGTTTTGGAAAGTGAACTCCGAAAAGAGCGATCCCGCCATGCGCTGGCAAAACTGGAAGCTCCACGGCACCCATCGCGCACGCGGCGAGATCGAGCTTTACGACCTCTCCAACGATCCCGGCGAACGCCACAACCTCGCCCCACAAAAACCCGATCTCGTCCAAGACCTCTCCTCCCGCCTCAAAGCCTGGACCGACACGCTCCCCAAGACCTACGAGCATGGGGATGTGAAGGAGAACTGAGTGCGATCCATCATTGCTTCTCCACCTCGATCACCATCGCGTTTATCTTCGGCGCGTCATGCATGTAGAGCAGCTTGCCGGGGTTGATCTCGCGGATGCTGGTGTAATTGAAGCCGACTTTGTCGGAAATGACATGGTGCGAAGGCCAGGTCTTGCCGCCATCCATGCTGAACATGAGGCAGCTCGCGGGGCGACCATAGCTGCATGCCAGCACGCCGTTGCTCATGAGCACGAGATCGGGGAGGACCTTGCCGACTTCGAGTTCAACGGGCTGGGTCCACGTCTTGCCAGCATCATGGGAGAACATTTGCTGCATGCGCGAATTGCGGTCGCCACGGATGACGGCGGTTTGTTCGGTGGCGTTGAGACGCACGACGGCGGGTTCGCCACCGGGGCCGACGGTGCTGAAGTAGTTCCACGTTTTGCCGCTATCTGTGCTGCGCATGAGGTGGGACCAGCGCTCGGTGTTGTTGCGGCCATCGGGCAGTTTTACGCTCTTGCGGCTCCACACGACCATGGTCGCGCCGCCGTCGGCATCGTTCCAGATGTGGCGCTCGCAGACGACGACATCGCCTCGCTTCTCGGGCATGTATTGCGGTGGCAGCGTGAGGCGGCAGTCGATCATGGTGAACTTCGTGGCTTCGGCATCGAGATGAACTGTTTTGCCAATCAGTGAGCCATCCGGCTGCGACCACGTCCAGCGTGAAGCACCGAGGATGCTGCCATCGGGTCGGCGCAGCATGGGCAGCGGCGTGGTATCGAGCTTGTCGAGTCCGGGGATGGGCGACCACGTTTTGCCAGCGTCGGTGGATTTGAGCAGGCCATACGGCTCGTAGAGCGCATCGGGGCCTTGCGCCACGCTCATGAGCAGGAGACCTTTGCCCATGTCATAAAAATAAGGCCGTGTTTGCTTCACATCCTCGCGCGGAATGAGCCACGGCTCGCTGACGGTGAGCTTGATCGGGTCTTTGGCAAGTGCGGCGGTCGCTTTGCGCACTCCGAGCTTCACACTGGCCCACACAGCATCACCCGTGGCGGTCTTCGCGCTCGATCCGAATTGAATGAATGGCTCCGGTGAGTCAGCTTTCTTCCAGAAGGCATTTTGGCCGATGATCTTCTGCTCGCCATCCACCCACATCTCCATGTCCGTGCCGCGAATGACGAGCCGATAGGCGTGGAAGCGGTTCGTCGTGTCCATCGGGACGAAGCGATCTGTGAAGCTCGTGGCTTGAGCGGGAAAGATCACGAGGCCGTCTTGATGCCGACCATCGCTGATCTGCACCATCACCGGCGCACCATCGCGCCAGGGCCAGAGGGAGGTAGCGGGCTTTTTCGGCTGTGAGCCGGTGATGGCACCGGCCTTCAAGGTTGCTTCGACAATGATCTCGTCATCGGGACTCGCCTTCCACGCGGCGCGGTAATGCGCGAACTCTTTGCCATCGTCGATGAGGCGCAGGCCACCGGCTTCGAGCTTCGCGTTGGGTTTGCCGACGGCGGCCCATGGAGCTGTGGGCAGCGATTTGCCGTTGTAGTCGATGAGCCAAGTGATGTCTTCGGCGGCGGTAAGCGGGCCGAATGAAGCAAGAAAGGCCGAAAAGAGGCAGAGGCACCGAATCATCATGCGAATGGCCCCGCCTACTTCTTCTTCGGTGCCAGAGTCCCCTTGGCTTTTTCAGCCGCAGCTTTGGCTTTCGCTTCGGCCTGCTTTTTTGCGGCTTCGGCAGCCTTGGCTTCGAGCGCTGGCCAGGAGGCTTTGGCTTTGTCGAGTTCGGCCTCATTAAGCCCGAGAGCCTTGAGCACGCCGATGGCCATGAGCTTGTTCCCTTCACCATTCATGTGCACGCCGTCGCTGGTGAGCACTTTGACGTTCGGTTTGTTCTCCGCCTTGATGCGCTCCTCAAACATGGCAAACAGGTCGGCCAGCGGCACCTTCTTCTCCTTGGCTAGCTGGCGCAGGAAGTCATTGTAGGGTGCGAGCAGGCCGTTCTCTTTGCTGGCGAGGTTTTCCTGAATCACCGTGGCTGTCAGCATCACAGGCTTCACACCTGCGGCGGTCGCCTGGTCGATGATGGCGGTGATGTTTTTCTGGTAGGTGCCACGTGAGGCCACTTTGTCGTCGTAGGTGCCGCTCTTTGCCATCGCATCATCGAGCGGCACACCTCGCGGGCCGTGCCACACATCGTTCACACCGCAGCTCAGCGTCATCCACTGCGGTTTTTTGCTCAGCACGTCCTTGTCGAGCCGTGCCAGCATTTGATCCGACTTGTGCCCGCTGATGCCAGCGGGGACAGGTTCCGCCTTGATGCCATTCGCCTCCAAACCGGCGATCACGAGCCGCACATAGCCCGCCGGACTGCCCCAGCCTCCTGCCGTGATCGAATCGCCGAGGAAGGCGATCTTTTCGCCGCTCTTCACGGCGATTTCAGCGGTGGCAACGTTTGGCAGGCTGAATGCGGCGGCAGCGAGGACGGGCAGGAGTCGGAGGGAGGGGAAGTTCATGGTGATGGAGTGTTGAATCATGGTGGCAGCAAGCAAACGAATCACTGCCCAAATCCTATCTTGAATCAACGACGCCACCTCACCCGCGCCCAACTTGAACAGCCTCAAGGCTTGAAGACCGCTACTTCCTTCGCGCTTGTGACGTCCCACGCTCGCACGGTGCCATCCTGATCACCGCCGAGGATGAGATCGCCGGCTTGATTGGTGGCGAGGGCTTGGAGGAAGGCGGTGGAGCCGGCCAGTTGCTTCACTTCGCCACCGTCGCTGTTGATGAGGCGGAGCTTGGTGTCACCCGCGCTGGTGGCGATCTGATCGGCAGCGCCGAGGTAGCGGATGCCGGTGACTTCCTTGTCCCAGCCATCCACGCTCTTGCGGCGGTCGCCGGTGGTCCAGTCCCAAATTTTGACGACGTTGTCGGCACCGCTGCTGGCGAGCAGGCGACCATCGGCACGCCAGGAAATGCCGAGGACGTGATGCGTGTGGCCTTCGAAAACCTTCACCACTTTGCCAGTGCTCAAGTCGGTGATGCGCACGGCTTTGTCGGCAGCACCGGAGGCGAGAAGCTTGCCGTCGGGAGAGAAGTCGAGGGCAAAGATGCTGTCGAGATGACGCTCGGCATACGTCGTGGTGAGCTTGCCGGTAGCGACGTCCCACAGGGTGATGTCGCCGCTGCGGGAAGGTTCGCCGCTGCCGATGGCGAGTGTTTTGCCATCGGGGCTGAAGGCGATGCTGTTGGCGCGATCGGTGATGAGTGACTTGCCATCGCCCGTGCCGAAACTGCGTTCGAGAACCCAGGTGGCGGCACTGCTGCCGGGGGCGATGGGTTTGCCGTTCACGGTGCTCCAGGCGAGCGGCGGGCCAGCATCGAAGGTCGCGATAAGTTCGAGGCCATTGGCGGAAAACTGCAGCGCCTTGGCTTTCTTGAGACCTGTTGTGAGTGTTTTGGCAATGAGGTCGCGCTCTGCGTTGGCTTTCTCCAATTCCTTCTTCACCACTTCGAGACGTGCCTTGGCATCCGTGACGGTTTGTTTGGCCTTCTTCTCGTTTTCGGTGACGAGCTTGATTTCGTTCGTGGTGTCGGTGATGGCGGCTTCGGCGCGGGCGAGGACTTCTTGCGCGAGTTTGAGGTCGCTGGCGGCCTTGGTGGCCAGCGTTTGAGCGTCGGTGTTCTTTTTGACCAAGGCTTCATCTGGCTTGCCGGTCGATGCTTTGGCGACTTGATCGGCGATTTCCTTCGCGGCCTTCTCGGCGGCGGCTTTGGCGTCTTCCTTGGGCTTGATGTCCTTCTTTTTCTCTTCGAGCGACTTCTTGGCGAGATCAGCGACCTCAGTGGCTTTCTTCAAGCGATCGACCGACGCGGTGGCATCTGCGGGTGTTGGCTGAGGCTTCTTTTGGTTCTCGGTGACGAGCTTGAGTTCATTGGCGGCGGTCGTGACTGCGGTCTCGGCAAGTTTGAGGGCGTCTTGAGCCGATTTAAGCTCAGCAGCAGTCTTGGTGGCCAGCGTTTGAGCTTCGGTGTTCTTTTTGACCAAGGCTTCATCCGGTTTGCCAGAGGATGCTTTGGCCACTTGATCGGCGATTTCCTTCGCGGCCTTCTCGGCGGCAGCTTTGGCGTCTTCCTTCGGTTTGATGTCCTTCTTTTTCTCTTCGAGCGCCTTTTTGGCGAGGTCAGCGAGTTCGTTAGCTTTCTTCAAGCGGTTCGTCTGCTCGGTGGCATCGGTCTCGGCCTTCTTGATGGCTTCATTTTGATAGGTGACTTCGAGCGTGGCACGCACGCCAGCGAGAGTGCGCTGCGCGAGTGTTTGCTCGGTGGTGAGATCGGTCTTGATGAGGGCAATGAGTTTGCCGCCAGCAGTTTCCGTGAGCTTGAGGCTGTTGTCCGCCTCCTGCGTGGCAGTGAATTTCGTGGAAGGTGCGAAGGCGGGCGCAGCGGGTGCATTCCGCTTCCACAGCTTTACTTCGCGGAAGCTGCCAGTGGCGAGACGCGTGCCATCGGGGCTGAAGGCGAGGGATTGCACCACATCGCGATGGGCGACGCCAGGCTGCTTGTAGAGGCCGGATTTGAGCAAAGTTTCGTCGGTGAGCTTGGTGACGAGGCTTTGCGTGGGCAGATGGTAGATGCTGATTTGATTGGCGCGTGCAGCAGCGGCGAAGTCGCCCTGCGGCGTGGCGGCGATGGCGTAGATCGTCTGCAAGCCCGCTGGCAGCGGCTGCCAGGCGATGATGACTTCTGTTTTGGCGGAGGCTTTGGCACCTTGGTCGATCCAAGCTTTGAACAGCGCGAGCTGCTCGGCGGTGAGGTTCACCGCGCCGACCTTGTTGCCCTTCGGCGGCATTTCAGAATCCCAGGTGTGTGCGGCAGCCTGAAACATGATGCTGTCAGCACCTTTGCCGGGAATGATGCCCTTGTCGGTCTCACCGCCTTTGGCCATGAGTTCCGGCGTCTCCATATTGAGGCCGCCCTTGGTCGTAGTCTTATTGTGACAGGCGATGCAGTTGTCTTTGATGAAGGGACGGATCTGCTTGTCGTAATCGATAGGGGCCGCTGCTGCGGCAATGACGAAACCAGAATGTAGAATGACGAATGGAAGGCTGCGGCGGATCATGATGGCAAAGTACGCAGCCAAAGGTGCCAATTGCGCATGCGGTGTGGTCAAAGACCCGGCTTCTTGTTTTTTTGGGAGGAATTCTTGTCCGGTTTTTCTTTCTCGCTTGGGTAAATGGCAACGCATGAACACTGCCGACACCCACGCCGCCCAGGTATTCCTCGCCCATCACGACTTTGTGAAGGGCGTGGCGCTGAAGTATGCACCGTGGCCAGGACTGATGGAGGACATCACGCAGCAGGTGTTTCTCGAATTCATGGCGAAGGAGTCGAAATGGGACCTCAGTAGCGATGCACGGCCGCTTTTGGCGACAATGACCCGCCATATCGCCATGCGGCTGTGGCGGGAGCGTACGCGGCAGCAGCCGGAGGTGGTGCAAAAGCTCGCGGATCATATTCGATTGCTGGCGGAGGAGCGGGAGAAGCCGCCGCGCTACGAAGAGGAGATCGGCGTGCTGCGCTCCTGCCTGCAAAAGCTTCCGGAAAAGAGTCGCGAGCTGGTGGAGCTCTATTATTACAACGACATCGGCACGCCGGAGATCGCGGAGCAGATCAACATGAAGGCGGACACCGTCTGCCGGGCGCTTTCCCGCGTGCGCGAAAAACTGCGCGAGTGCATCCAGCAATCCATGAACCAGGGAGGCCACGCTCATGCTTGATTCAGACACCCTGATTCAGCATTACCTCGAAGGCACGCTCAGCGATGCCGAGGCGGAGCAGTTGCATGAGTTGCTCAAAGCGCAGCCAGAACTGGGTGAAAAGCTGATCCAGCACTTCGAGATGGACGCGATGCTGCGCGCCACGAAGCCGCTGGCGGCAAGCAATATCATCCGGCCTGCTTTGCTGCCAATGCGCCGTTTTACCTTCACCACTCTCACCACTGTAGCGGCGATGGCGGCTTGCATCGCGCTTCTCGGAGCGTGGATTGCCATGCCGTGGCTGAAATCGGACGTGGAAGAGACCACGGCATCTGTTGCGGTGCTCACACGCGGCGTGAACCTCGAATGGGAATCCGCCGCCATCACGCCCGGCACGCCGCTTTCGCCGGGCTTGCTCAAATTAAAGTCCGGCATCGCGCAGATCGAGTTTTACCAAGGTGCCCGCGTTTTGATCGAAGGCCCCGCCGAGCTGCAACTCGTCTCCAGCGGCGAGGCCACCTGCACCCGTGGCAAACTCAGCGCCAACGTGCCACCGCAGGCCAAAGGCTTCCGCATCAACACGCCGAACGGTACCATTGTCGATCTCGGCACCGAGTTCGGCCTCGATGTCAGTGACGCCAGCGCCGTGGTTCACGTCTTCAAAGGCGAGGTCGAACTGCACAAGGCTACCGAGTCGATGAAATCCCTCAAAGAAGGTCAGGCGATGACCTTCGCGGCCGATTCGCAGCTTCTCGCCGCGAATGCGTTGAGCTTTGCCTCACTGAACGAAATCAATGCCCGCACCGCCTTGTCAGATCGCTCGCTGTTCGAGCGCTGGCAGGCGCAAAGCACTAAACTGAATGCCGATCCGAGTTTGAAACTTCATTTCGACTTCCAGGACGACGAAACGGCCCGCTCACTGCGCAATCACGCCGCGCAAGGCGAGGACGGCAGCATCGTCGGCGCTTCATGGACCGCTGGCCGCTGGCCAGAGAAGCAAGCGCTGGAGTTTCGCAACGTCAGCGACCGCGTGCGTCTCGGTATTCCTAGTGAAACGAAAGCGCTCACGATGAGCGTCTGGATGCGCGTGAACGGACTCGACCGTTCGCTGAACTCCATCTTCATGTCGGAGGGATGGGGTGATCGCAAAGTCCACTGGCAGATTACTCGCGATGGTCGAATCCGACTCGGCGTGGCCGGAAAAGGGAATGAGCACCATGTGGACTATGACACGCCTGTGTACTTCACGCCGGAGCGTTTTGGCCGCTGGATGCATCTCGCGGTCGTGTTTGATCCTGTGGCCAAAGAAATCCGCCACTACGCCAATGGCGACCTGCAGGCCCGCCTGTCGCTCAAAGACGCCTCGCCACTCAAAGTCGGCATCGCCGAACTCGGCAACTGGAACGACCGCCGTTCCAAGGGCGTCGCCATCCGCCACCTGAGCGGCGCGATGGACGAATTCGCGCTTTGGGACCGTGCGTTGAGCGATGCGGAGATATCCGCGCTCGGCAGGTGATTCTGCAAAATCGCGCCATCAACCAACGACTTAGACGCCTCCCGCCCTCATGAAATATCTCTTCCTCATCCTGATTAATGTCGCAACGCTGGCGAATGCGGCGGAGAAGCCGAACATCCTTTTCTTCTTTGCCGATGACCAGCGTGCGGACACCATCGCTGCGCTGGGCAATCCGGTGATCAAGACGCCGAATCTCGACCGCCTCGCGCAGCGCGGCGTCGCTTTCAGCCGGGCTTACATGCAGGGCGGCATGAATGGGGCCACCTGCGTGCCATCGCGTGCGATGCTGCTTTCGGGGCAGAACTTGTTTCACATCGACGAGAAGCTCATGCGCAACGAAACGTGGCCGGAGGCTTTTGGTAAAGCTGGTTACACGACCTTTGCCAGCGGCAAATGGCACAACGGCAACACCTCGCTGCCGCGTGCGTTTCAGATCGCACGCTCGATGTTCACCGGCGGCATGACGAACCCTATGCAAGCCAAGCTGAGCGACGTGGTGGACGGCAAAGTGGCTGCGGCGAAACTTTCCACCAAACACGCCTGCGAAGTCTTCGCCGATGAAGCGATTCGATTCATCCGGGAGCAGTCGAGCGGTCCTTTCTTCGCCTACGTGCCTTTTGATGGCCCGCACGATCCGCACATCGTGCCGGACGATTTTCCCATTCGCTACACGGCCGATCAGATCCCGCAGCCGCCGAATTTCCTGCCTCAGCATCCCTTCAACAACGGCGAGATGACCATCCGCGACGAGCAACTCCTGCCATGGCCACGCACAGAGGAAGGCGTGCGCAGCTTCCTTGCCGAGTACTACCGCTACATCTCCTTTCTCGATGTGCAGATGGGTCGCGTGATCGCCGCGCTGGAAGCCTCACCTCACGCCAAAAATACCATCATCGTATTCGCCGCTGACAGTGGCGTGGCCCGCGGCAGCCATGGTCTGATCGGCAAACAAAATCTCTATGAGCACTCCATGCGAGTGCCGCTCATCATCGCCGGTCCAGGCATCCCTGAAAACCAGCGCACTGAGGCGATGTGCTATCTCTTCGACGTGCTTCCCACACTCGGTAAGCTTTGCGGCGTCAGCGGCCCAAAAACCAGCGACGGCATCGACTTCAGCGCCACGCTCACTGATTCGGCGAAACCCGCCCGCAGCAAGTTGATGTTCGCCTATCGAAACGTGCAACGCGCCTTCACCGATGGCCGCTGGAAACTCATCCGTTACCCGCAGGTGGACCGCACCCAGCTCTTCGATTTGCAAGCCGACCCCTTTGAAGTCACCAACCTCGCCGACAAGCCCGAGCACGCCACCAAAGTGGCCGAACTCACCACCGCCCTCGAAAAAGAAATGCAGCAAAGCGGCGACTCTGCCGCGCTCAAAATCGCAAACCCCACTCCAGCCGAATGGACCCCACCCGCAAAGGCCAAAGGCGATAAGAAGCGCAAGAAGTAACCTCGTCATCACTCTCAAAGACTCTCGCAGACCGCATGAAACCAATCTTCGCCCTTCTACTCCTCACAACCGCCGCTTTCGCTCAGCCGCGTGACATTCTCGACTACACCGGCCAGAACAACGCAGCAGCGGGCACGAAGCGGCTCGTGTTCATCGCGGCGAAGGGCACGCATGGGGGCGGCGGGCAGCATGAGTTCTTCGCGGGAGCCTCATATCTGGCGCGGCGCATCAATGAGACCTATCCGCAAGCCTTTGCGGTGGTTTATCCGGAGAATAATTGGCCGAAGGACCTCACAAAAGCGGATGCGATCATCGTGTTGCTGAATCACGGCGGTCGCGCGGCGGATGATGCGAACATCAAGGCGGCCTGCGATCGCGGCGCGGGCTTCGCGGCGATTCATTATGGTGTGGAGGCCAAGATCGGCTCGCAGGGCAAGAACTACCTCGACTGGATGGGCGGCTTCTTTGAGACGTTTTACTCGGTGAACCCGACGTGGGAAGCGAACGTGGAACCGGGCAAGCATCCAGTGGCGAATGGCGTGAAGGCTTTCTCCGCGAAGGATGAATGGTATTACCACATGCGCTTCGTGCCGGAGATGAAGGGCGTGACGCCGGTGCTCAGCGCCATCGCGCCGCTGAACACGGTGAAGTTCAAAGAGGGCGACAAGCCGAGTGCGCACGGTGGAAACCCGGACGCATTCGCGGATGTGAAGGCGGGCAAGCCGCAGCATCTTGCGTGGACGTTTGATCGGCCGAAAGGTGGTCGTGGCTTTGGCTTCACGGGCTTCCATTTCTTTGCCAACATGACGAATGACAGCTTCCGCACGACGATGCTGAACGGCGTGGCTTGGGTAGCAGGTTTGGAGATTCCTGCGGGCGGCATCGCGTCGAAAACACCGACGCAGGCCGAGCTCGAAGCGATGATGGCCGAAGCGCATGGTCCGAAGGTCGCGAAGCCCGTCGGCACGGCGAAACCAGTCTTTGAAACACCGGCGCTGACCTCCACGAGCAAGCCGCGTCTTGTTGCCATCGATGTGCCGCTGAAGGACGCGAAAGAGCTGTATCTCGTCGTTTCCGATGAAGGCTCGAAAAGCTGCGATTGGTCGAACTGGATCGAGCCCAAGCTCATCATGGCCGACGGATCGGTGAAGGATCTCACCACGCTGAAGTGGAAGGGCGACGACGCAGGCTTTGGCCGCACACGCATCGGCACCAACCAAAGCGGCAAGCCGATGCTCGTGGACAAGCAGACCTACACGAACGGCATCGGCACGCATGCGCCGTCGGCCATCGCATATGATTTGCCTGCTGGCGTGGTGCGATTCACCGCGAAGGTGGCCATCGACGACGGCGGCATGATGCGCGGCGGCAAGCCTAGCGATGCGAAGGTGAAATTCCAAATTTACACCGCGCTGCCCGCCACGCCGGAGGCGAAGGCCGCAGCGAATCCGCCGAACTTCAGCGAAGGCCCGCCGGAGGTGCCCGCGGAGCTTTTCACCGTGCCGGAGGGCCTCGAAGTGACGCTGTGGGCTACTTCGCCGATGCTTTTCAATCCGACGAACATCGACTTCGACGCGCAGGGCCGCCTGTATGTCGCGGAAGGCGTGAATTATCGCGGCAAAGGCGGCCGTCGCAAAGAGGGCGACCGCATTGTCGTGCTCGAAGACAGCGATCACGATGGCAAGGCGGACAAGAGCAGCGTCTTCGTGCAGGAACCCGCGCTCGCGTCGCCGCTCGGTGTCGCGGTGATCGATGGAAAGGTCGTCGTGTCGCAGCCGCCGGACCTGCTGGTGTATTCGGATGCCGAAGGCGATTTGAAGCCGGAGAAGCGCGAGGTGCTGCTCACGGGCTTCAATGGTCGCCAGCATGATCACAGCCTGCACAGCGTCACCGCCGGACCGGACGGGCAGTGGTATTTCAATCAAGGCAACACCGGCGCCGAGTTCACCGACCGCAGCGGCAAGACCTTCCGCATGGGCAGTCCGTATCAGCTGCAAAACATCGCCGGCATGAAGAGCGATGATGGCCATGTGTGGATCGGCGGCTTCAGCGTGCGCATGAATCCCGATGGCACGAACGTGAACATCATCGGGCACAACTACCGCAACAGCTACGAGCAGGCGCTCACGAGCTACGGCGATCTTTTCCAAAGCGACAACGATGACCCGCCTGCCTGCCGTGTGACGCATATGCTGGAGGGCGGCAACGCCGGATTCGCCAGCGCCGATGGCCAGCGCAGTTGGGGCGCGGACAAACGTCCCGGCCAGGACACACCGACCGCCGAGTGGCGTCAGGAAGACCCCGGCACGATGCCCGCGGGCGATGTCTATGGCGGCGGATCGCCCACCGGCGTGGCCTTTTATGAAAATGGCGCTCTCGGTGA